>JBBTJT010000015.1:0-8801 GCA_038059315.1 Gemmatimonadota bacterium | reverse complement strand
GGACGAGCACGCCACCGGCGAGCCCGCCCATCGCGCCACCGAACAGCAGCGCCCACGCCTGCACCCTTACTGGTGAGATGCCGGCGGCAGCGGCGGCGACGGGGCGTTCGCCCGTCGCGCGCAGGGCAAGTCCAGCGTGCGTGCGCGTCATCCACCACCACAGCGCCGCGGCCAGGCCGTACAGCACATAGGTGATGACGGGCTGCACGAAGAAGGCACGACCGAGCCACGGGACGTCAGCGAGCAGGGGTACCGCGTGTGGGGAGAGGGTGGGAACGGAAAGCGCGGCTCCCTGCGCGCCATAGAGCGAACGGTACAGCGTGCCCGTGAGCCCGAGCGCCAGCATCGTCACTGCCGTGCCGGCAATGATGGCGTCGGCGCGAAGCCAAAGCACGACCAGCGCCACCACCGCGGTCGCCGCACACCCGGCCAACATCGCCACGGCGAATCCCGCGCCCACACCACCGGCGCCGGCACCCACCAGCGCGCCGAATGCCCCGGCAATGATCGCGCCCTCGAGGCCGAGGTTGATGATCCCGGCGCGCTCGACGACCAGTTCTCCATAGGCGGCCAGTGCCAAGGGCGTTGCCGTGCGCACCGACGCCTGAAGAAAATCACCGAAGGCATCGGCCATCAGGACTTCCTTCCCGCACGGGCACGGTCGAGCGCCAGCACGCCCAGCACGACGAGCGCCTCAATGACGGTGGCGAGCACCGAGGGCACGTTGGCGTCGCGCTGCATGGCGGCGGCCCCCGACTCGAGTGCACCGAACAGCAGCGCGGTGCCGACGATGGCCAGTGGGTGCAGGCGGGCAAGCAGCGCCACGGCGATGGCGCTGTAACCGTACCCTGGCGAAATGCCCTCGTACAGCGAAAAGGTCACGCCAGTGACCTCGCTGGCACCCCCCAGTCCGGCGAGTGCACCGCTGGCGATGAACACCAGGCCGGCGGTTCGCGACGCGTTGATGCCGCCCGCGCTCCGCGCGGCACGCTCGCCGGCACCCACCGCGCGCACACGAAAGCCGGCCGCCGTCTGCATGAGGAACCACCACAGTGCCGCAGCCAGCGCGAGCCCCAGGACGAAGCCGAGGTGCAATCGATGACCGGCAATGAGGGCTGGCAGGCGCACCGCATCGGCGAGCTCAACGGTTTGTGGATACACATGCGTCGGCTCCTGCAGCGGTCCCCGCACGGCCCATGAGACCAGGTAGCTGGCCACGAAGTTGAGCATCAGCGTGCTGATCACCTCCAGCACACCGAACCGCTGCCTCAGCCACGCGGCCACTCCGGCCCACGCCGAGCCCGCTGCCGCGCCGGCGATGAGCACCACGGGCAGGGCCAGGGGTCGCGGCAACCCGCCAAGCAGCAACCCGACGGCCACCGCCGACGTGGCGCCAACCAGCAACTGGCCTTCGGCGCCGATATTCAGGACCCCGGCGCGAAACGCAAGGCCGACGGCGAGCCCGACGAACAACAACGGGGTGGCACGCACGAGTGTCGCCGAAAGCACCGCATACGGACTTCCGAATGCCCCGTTCCACAACGCGGCCAGTGCACGCGACGTGTCGTAACCGCCGGCGATCAAGATTGCCGCCACGGCGGCAACGATGACCAGCAGCGTCGCCGCGGTGACGGCCCATCGCTCGTCCGCGCGCCGCATCAGGATGCGCCGACCAGGGCGCCGGCCACCGCGCTGCGCGTCACGGGCACCTCGCGCAACCGTCCGGCGAACATCACGAACATGCGATCACCCACCGGAAGCAACTCGTCGAGGTCGCCCGAATAGAGCACCACGGCACTTCCCGCATCAGCAGCGTGTTGCAGCTCACGGAGCACCTGAGCGGTGGCAAGATGGTCGAGGCCCCGCACCGGGTTCTCGGCCACCACGAGCGCCGGCCGCGCATCGAGTTCACGGCCAAGGATGAATTTCTGCTGGTTGCCACCGGACAACGCGCCGGCAAGGGTCGCCGGTGACGGAGCGCG
Source organism: Gemmatimonadota bacterium (assembly GCA_038059315.1). Taxonomy (GTDB): domain Bacteria; phylum Gemmatimonadota; class Gemmatimonadetes; order Gemmatimonadales; family Gemmatimonadaceae; genus PNKL01. The sequence continues at coordinate 6,819 of JBBTJT010000015.1, read as the reverse complement.
CACGTCGTGCGCGCGCATCACCACGCCGGTCTGTTTCTCAATCGCCGGCCACGAGATGCGCCCGGTGCGCGTTGCCGCGCTCCGCAGGCAGAAGTTCTCCGTCAGCGAGAACTCCTCGATCAGGGCGTCTCGCTGGCGGTCCTCGGGCACGAAGCCGATCGTCGAGGGCAGCACCACCGAACCGGCAGAGGGGGTCAATCGGCCGGCGAGCAGGCGCAGCAGTTCGTGCACGCCCGATCCCTCGATGCCGGCGATCCCCACGATCTCGCCCGCAAAGCACTCGATCGTCGCCGACTGCACGCGCACGACGCCACGCGCGTCGCGCGCACAGGCGTCCACGAGGCGGACCACGCTCGATCCACGTGCCGCCGTCAGCACACGCGTTCGCAGGGGCTGTCCGTGGCTGTCCTCGCCGGTGAGCGAGCGCACCAGGTCGTCGACCTCGAGCCCGGCCGCCGGTTCCGTGAGCACGTGCGCACCCCGGCGCAGCACGGTGACGTCGTCGGCAATCGACAACGCCTCCTGCAGCTTGTGGGTCACCAGCACGACCGTTCCCCCGTCGGCCACAAAGTGGCGCAACCACCCAAAGAGTTCTTCCGTTTCCCCGGGCGTGAGCACGGCGGTTGGCTCATCGAGGATCAGCGTGTGCGCGTTGCCGGCCAGCGCCTTCAGTATCTCCACGCGCTGCTGGGCGCCGACGCCGAGGGTGGAAACCCGCGCGTCGGGGTCAACGGCGAGTCCCGTTCGCCCGGCGAGTGCGCGAACGCGCGCGGCCACGTCCCGCGCGCGAAGCATCCCGTGCCCTCCCAGCGCGATGTTCTCGGCGGTCGTCATTGCCGGCACGAGCGTGAAGTGCTGGTGCACCATGCCGAGTCCACGCCGCATGGCGTCGGCGCTCGAGGCGAGCACCACGGGCTTGTCTTCGATAGTCACGGTGCCGGCGTCGGGGCGCAGCATGCCGAAGGCAATGCGCATCAGCGTCGTCTTGCCGGCGCCGTTCTCGCCGAGCACCGCGTGCAGGGTACCGCGCCGGACGGTCAGTGATGCGCCGGCCAGCGCCGTGGTGACGCCGAACCGCTTGTCGATGGCGCGCAGGGCGAGGGCGGTGTCGCTCACAATCCGGTGGGCGCCGCCACAAAACTCCACGGAACACCCGCGCGCGTGGCCAGCCATTCGGCGAGCGCGCGCACGCCCGGGGTCTCGGTGGCGTAGTGCCCTGCATATACGATGACGAGTCCCTTCTCTGTCGCGTCGACCGCGCTCCAGTGCGGGCCCTCGCCGGTAATGATGGTGTCGAGTCCGCAGTCAACGGCTTCGCGCATGGTGTCGGTGTTGACGCCGGCGCCGGTGACCACCGCCCAGCGGCGGGTGCGCCGGCCGGGATCCGTCGCCGAAGCAATGGCCTGGCCTCCGTGACGGCGGGCAAATGCATCACAGGCCGCGACCAAGTCGGCGGTCGCGAGGTCGGCCGTTCCCTGCACGCCGCAGAAGACCGTCTGGTATCGGGCGAAACCACCGGCGGGTGCCAGGCCGAGTTCACGGGCCAGCAGGGCCGAATTCCCGAACGTCTCGTGCGCATCGAGGGGAAGATGCGCGGAGTAGAGCGCGATATCGTGCTCCAGCAGCAGGCGCACGCGTTCGAGGTGCGCACCCGTCAGGGGCTGCAATCCTCCCCAGAAGAGGCCGTGGTGCACGACGAGCAGGTTGGCGCCCGCGTCGATGGCACCGCGAATCGTGCGCTGCGAACAATCGACGGCGGCGGCGATTCGCGTCACCGGCGCGCGATTGTCCACCTGAAGGCCGTTGAGCGCGAGGGGATAGTCCGGTGTTTCGCGACACCGCAGCAGCTCGTTGGCCAGCTGGGCGAGTTCACGGGCCGTATTCACTTGCCTTCCGGGGAGAGTCGCCAAGACGGCACGTTGAACGTGCCATCGGCCATGGCACGCGCGAGGGAATCCACCAGATGCAGCGTCTGTGCCGGAATGGTCGACAGCATGATGGGATTCACCACCCACTTCATCACGTCGCTCCTGGTGTCGAGCGCGATGACGCGCGGCGCAAACGTGCCGCTCTTCACCTCGCGCGCCACGGTAATGAGCGCGTGCGGGAGGTCGATGACAACCGAACCGAGCGTGACGTTGGGGGCCACGTTGTTCTGGTTCGAGTTCGAACCGATGATGTAGACATTCTTCGAATCCTTCGCCGCCTGGAAGATGCCAAGGCCGGCGGCGTCGGCGTTCTGGTAGATGACGTCCACTCCGCGCGCCATCTGGGCGAGGGCCTGCTCCTTGCCAGCGCCGGCGTCGTCCCAGTTGCCGAGATAGGCGGTGATGATCCTGACCTGCGGGTTGATGGCCCGCGCGCCGGCGGCAAATGCCTCGAACCCCGACTTGACCGGCGGCAACTCCGTGCCGCCGATGCACCCGAGCGTCCCGGACTTGCTCACGCTCGCCGCCACCATCCCGGCCAGGTACGACGGCTGCTCAAAGGCGAAAGAAATCGCCGCCACGTTGGCACTGGTCCGCGTTCCACCGGTCGTCACGAAGACCGTCTTGGGAAAGGCAGGTCCTACGCGCGCCGCCGCATCCTGGAATTCGAAGCCATGGCCGAAGACGAGCGAGTATCCCTGCGCGCCGTACTGCCGGAAGTTCTCCTCGAACTCCGAGGGCGTCTTGGTCTGGATATGGCTGATGTCGGCGCCGAGGGAGTCGCGAATGCGCAGCAGGCCGTTGTATGCGCCGCTGTTCCACGACTGGTCGGAGATGGGACCAGGCGTCAGCAACGCGACGCTAAAGGAACTCTCGGTGCCAGAAGCGGTGTCCGGCGCGTCGTTCTTCGGCGTAGAGCACGCCGTGAGAATGCCAACACCGATGTGGACAAGCAGCGCCACGGCCACATTTCTTCGATTCACGATCATTGCTATGTTATTGTATAATAAGATTTTATGATGTTGCAGGAAACATTTGTCGCTGTCCGGAAGTGAGTGTTGATAACGAGACTTCCTGTGCATTTTCACCCACCACACCCTGTTTCAGGTGCCGGTGCTGGCTGGACGCACGACGGCAGCGGTCGAGTTGCTCGGTTGAGTCTCCTGCATCCGCACCGCCCCGTTGATGCGTGCTCCTTCGAGCACCACGATGGACTTCGTGTCGATGTCGCCGTTGACCACCGCGGAGGCCTGCAACTCGAGTCGCTCGTTGGCCACGATCGCGCCGTCGATCAGGCCGCCGACCACTACTTCGCCCGCTCGGAGATTGCCGTGGATCGTTCCGTGGCGACCGAGCATTACCTGACGGGCGCCAAGCACCGATCCATCGATACGGCCGTCGATCTTCATCGTGCCGTTCGTTTCGACATCGCCGCTGATGTGCATGCCCGCGGCGATGATCGAAAGCGCCGCCTCCGCCGTGCCGCCGCGTACGTCGACCTTGTCGTTGTCCTTTCTGAGCAATGCCACGAATCCCCCTGGGTCAGTGCGCGGTGGTGCTTGACGCCTTGCTTGTGGTCGGGCCCGGCTTTGGTGGCGATTTGGCAACGGTGGGTGCGGTGCGTGTCGAGGCGCTCAGCATCTGCTGCACCTGATCATAGCGCTTCTGAAGCTGCTCGAGCGTTGTTTGCAGCGTGTCGATCTTCGCGGCGTCCCGCTCCAGGTGCGTGATCCGTTGCGTGAGAAGCGGCACGCGGGCGGTCTGGAATGCGAAATAGCCCCAGCTTGCGAGGGCGATCGCCAGCACGGCGGCGAACCAGCGCGAAGCGACCAGCCGGAGTGCCTGAACCTGCCACGGACCAAACACCATCGTCTGATGCGCCAGTCCGCTCGCACGCCGGACGTGGACGAACATGTTGCCTGATCCACGATCAAAGACGTTGCCGTGGCCATGTTCCATGGACTCGCGTTCGGGAGTGCTCATGCGATGCCGCGTTCGGCGCCGCCGAGCAGCAACTCGAGCAGGCGGGTCAGGTCGTCGTTGTTGTAGAACGCCAGGCGAATCTCGCCCTGCGCCTTGCCACTGAGGGTCAATTTCACGTCCGTCTGGAATCGGCGCCGCAACTGATCCTCGATCTGGCGTGCTTCCGCCGGACGTGCTTCCCCGGGTCTTGGTGAGCCTCCCCTGCCCTTGCCGGCACGTCCTCCGGTAGCCTCGCGCACGCGCTGCTCCACTTCGCGTACACTGAGTCCCTCGGCGACCACCAGCTTGGCGAGATCCGCCATGCGAATGTCATCGCCAAGCGAGAGCAACGCACGCGCATGACCAAGGGAGATGGCACCCTCGCGCACCTGGCGACGCACCGACGCCGGCAGTCCGAGCAGGCGCAGCATGTTTGCCACCGTGGAGCGGTCCTTGCCGACGATATCCGCCGTCTCTTGCTGGGTCAGCGAGAACGTGGACATCAATTGCTGATATCCCTCGGCTTCTTCGATGGGATTGAGGTCGGTGCGCTGCAGGTTCTCGACGAGCGAGAGCGTGAGCAGTTCCTTGTCGCCGATATCCTTGATGATCGCGGGAATCTCGGTCCAGCCCAGGCGCTGCGCCGCGCGGAAGCGACGTTCTCCGGCGATGAGCTCGTACCCGCTGCCCGACGGTGATGGGCGCACGGTCACGGGTTGCAGCAGGCCGTTCACCCGAATGCTGGCCTCGAGATCGGCAAGATCCTCTTCGCGAAACTCCTTGCGCGGCTGCATCGGATTCGGACGAACCAACGAGAGCTGGACGCGATGCAAGCCCTCGCGATCCGGCGAGGATATTCCCTGATTATCGGCCCTTGTGGTGTGGCGCGAGGACAGCAGCGCTTCAAGACCTCTACCCAAACGCGGTTTATCTGCCATATGGCTCTATAATAATGTTATTGTGGCGCGATAGTGGCGTTAAAATAATGACATCTTCAAGAAGTTCCTCTAACGCGATGAGATCTCCGCGGCCGTTCGCTCAATAAGCTCTTTCGCCACGCTCATGTAAGCCTGCGCGCCAACTGACGCGAGGTCGTATAGAATGATCGGCTTGCCGAAACCCGGTGCCTCGGCGAGCCGCACATTTCGCGGGACGATACTCTGAAAGACCTTGGCCCCGAAGTACTCGCGCGCGTCGGCGGCGACCTGTCGCGACAAGTTCAGTCGTGCGTCGTACATGGTCAGCAACACCCCGTCGATGCCCAGTGACGGGTTCACTCCCTGCTGCACAAGGGTCACCGTGTTGAGCAGTTGGCTGAGCCCCTCGAGCGCGTAGTACTCACACTGAAGGGGAATGAGCAGCGCGTCGGCGGCCGCCAGCATGTTGAGCGTCACCAGGCCGAGTGAAGGTGGGCAGTCGATGAGCACGAAGTCATACATGTCGGTCACGCGTTCGAGCGCACGCCGCATCGAGAGCTCACGGTCCTCCTTCTCAACGAGCTCGATATCTGCTCCCGAGAGATCAGACGTTGCCGGGAGCACGTCGAGGAAGCGGAACTGGACCTCGTGCAGCACGGCCTGAGAGATCGTCGACGGTTCGAGAAGCACGTCGTACGTCGTCAGGCGCAACTCGTCCCGCGAGAGCCCGATGCCGCTCGTGGCATTGCCCTGCGGATCGCCGTCCACCAACAGCACCCGCTGCTCGGCCGCCGCGAGGCTGGCCGCCAGATTCACGGCGGTGGTCGTCTTTCCGACCCCGCCCTTTTGGTTTGCAATGGCAATGATTCGAGCCAAGATAGGTACAGCTCCACTTGGGGTGCGACCGGAAACACGACGGGAGGCGAATATAGGCCTCCCGTCACGGCAAATGCTAGCCAAAATGTTCCACGTGGAACAAATCACAGCCAGAATCAGCAGAACAGGTCCGGACTCACATCTTCACAGCCCAACGCACCGTCACTGTTTCCGAGACCTTTATTTCCCCCGGATTGACCGGCGTCGGGCCCATGTCGCCCAGTGCCTTGGCACTGCGGAGTTCCATGTTCATGCGCACCGGTCCGTCGAAAGACTGGCTTCCAACGATTTCCAGCAGTTCGCCAAGTTGATACCCTGCGGCTTTAGCCATTGCCTCGGCATCCAGCCGAGCCGCGATGACGGCCTTGGAGAGCGCTTCGCGGCGCGCCTCGGCAGCCTTCGATGAGTAGAACTGAAGTCCGCCAATTCCCGTGGACCCCTTGGCCAGCCCCGCGTCGACCAGGATGCCGGTCTGCTCGAGACGCAGGACTTCCACCCGCACCGAGTTTCTGGCTACGTACCCAGACACCTTTGGTGGCAACCCCTGGCCGGGGTACACCATCTCCGGCGTCACCTGAAGGAACTCGGTCTGGATCTGATCGGGAGAAACTCCGAGCCGTTGCAGCGTATCCAGCACGGCGCGTTGCCGGCGGCCATTCTCGGCGCCGGCCGCCGCCGCGGAAGCGGCCCGGGTTTCGACGCTGAACTGTACCTGGGCGCGATCCGGTTTCAGCTCCACCTCGCCACGGCCCACCGTAATCACCTGCGGAACGGGTGGTGCGGACTGCTGGGCTACGGCGATGCCTCCAGGAACGAAGCTGATGAAGGAGGCGACCAGCGAACGGACGATCATGGTGCGCATTTGCATGCCCTCAGGCCTTGGGAAAATCTGCTTATTTAGTATCAATATGTGACTAAAAAAGACCCGGGACTGGGCACGGACGGGTCCTGGTCCGGGTCCTGGTCCGTGCATATGATCGTACACCGGTCACCCCAAATCGGTGGCCGACGATCCACTTGGCCACTTGAGGATGGGGGGCTCTCACGGGGGATGGGGGGCTCTCACGAAGACCGGAGTAATACGAAGCTATCTGAGGTAGTCTGTCAAGAGGACACCTGAAGGGCGTTTAGGCCTG
>JBBTJT010000014.1:6724-21667 GCA_038059315.1 Gemmatimonadota bacterium | reverse complement strand
GTCGCACGCCGCGCGTGGGGCCGCCCCCGCCAATCACGTCTCCACTCCCGCCGGCGCGCTGCTCGGCGACGCTCGGCGCGGCCTCTGGCGGCGCCGCGGCCGGCACCTCGCTGGGCACGGCGACGGGCGACACGAGTTTCGGCGCCGGTACGGCGGATCGACGACCGAGGTCCGGGCGGTTGTCGCCGCCCGCGCGGGCCACTTCCCGGGGCGGCACCACCAGGCGCGGCAGCGCCAGGAACCCGATGCGCTCCACCCGCACCGGGCGCCCGAACTCGCTGAGCAGCGTGGTGAGCCTGTTGGGAATGGCGATGAGCCAGAGCAGCGAAGCGCCGATCACCACGTGCAGGATGATCGAGACGACGACGGCAGGGAGGGCCCGCACCGGCGGCGGTGTCACGCCTCTGCTTCCACCGGGTTGCTGACGGTGCTGTAGCCCACGAGTTCCACCTCCACGACGTCGCCGGCATGCAGCGGCCCGACGCCGGCCGGAGTGCCCGTGGCCACCACGTCGCCGGGTTCGAGCGTCATGACGTGGGAGATGTAGGACAGCAGGTCCGGGATGGCGAACACCAGGTCCCCCGTGTGGCCGCGCTGCTTCTCCTCGCCGTTCACGCGCGTCACCACGGTGATCGCGTCGAGCGGCGGCACCCCGGCCCACTCGGGTCCGATGGGGCAGAACGTGTCGAAGCCCTTGGCCCGGGTCCACTGGCCGTCGCTCTTTTGCAGGTCGCGTGCCGTGACGTCGTTGAGCGCCGCCACGCCGCGAATGCCCGCCACGCACTGCGCGCTCGTCGCGCGGAGCAGCGTGGCCCCGATGACGATTCCCACTTCGCCCTCGAAGTCGACGCGCTGCGACGCCGCCGGCAGGACGATTGGCGCAAGCGCGGCGATGACGGCCGACGGCGGCTTCAGAAAGAGCAGTGGCGCCGAGGGGACGTCGTTGCCGAGTTCCTTGGCGTGTTCGCGGTAGTTCCGCCCCACGCAGACGATCTTTCCGGGTCTGGACATGACTGGCAATCTACCCCGTCAGGTGCGGAAAGGTGCATCGGCGTAGAACCGCCGGAGCGTCTCGCGCAGCGTCGACCAGGGCGCCACCTCGCGTCGGGCCGGAGGCAGGGCTTCCAGGAGCTTGCCGCCGTATCCCTTGCGCAGGACGCGCGGGTCGCACAGCACAACGGCTCCGCGGTCATCGGTCGAGCGGATGAGCCGCCCGAAGCCCTGCTTCAGTCTCAGGGCCGCGTGCGGGATCATGTACTCGAGAAAGCTGTCGCCGCCGGCCTTCTCGATGGCCTCGCACTGCGCGGCGGTCACCGGCTCCGTCGGCACGCGGAACGGGATGCGCGCGAGCAGCAGCGCGTGCAGGGCGCGCCCCGGCACGTCGACGCCCTCCCAGAACGATGACGTTCCGACGAGCACCGCATTGCCGTGATTGCGGAAGCGCCGCAGCAGCTGGTCGCGCGGCGCCTCGCCGTGCACGAGCAGCGGCCACTGCGATTCGATGTCGAGGGCGCGCAGCGTGCGCGCGGCTTCCTTGACGTCCCGGTGGCTCGTGAAGAGCAGGAAGACGCCGCCATCGGACACCTGCACCAGGTCGTGCGCCGCGGCCATCACCTGGCCAAAGTGCGTGCGCGCGTCGGCGTTGGGCGCCACGAAATCACTGGGCACGGCGAGGATGGCCTGCGACGGAAAGTCGAAGGGCGACGCGAACTGACGCGTCACCGGCTCCACGCGGTCATCGTCCAGCCCGAGGCGCCGCGCCATGAAGCTGAACCCGTCGGCGACGGCGAGCGTGGCGCTGGTGATGACCGCCGTCTCGAGACGCACGAACAGGTCGTCCCGGAGGATGGGGGCGAGGTCGAGCGGCACGGACGCGGCGCCGATGTTCCCGTCGCCGGGCCGGCGCTCGAGCCACCGCACCGTCTCGCCGGCATCGCGCCCGGAGCGCAGCGCGCCGCGCAGCGCGTCGCCCGCGCCTTGCAGGCGGCGCGACACGCCGCGAATCTCGCCGAGCAGGGGGGCGAGTTCGTCGGCGCGCGCCTTGTCGGTGTCGAGGCGTTCGCCGACCATGCGCAGGCCCTCGTCGAGCATCGCGATTTCGCGCAGCAGGTCGTCGAGCGCGGCGTCGAGCCCCGTCCGCCAGATCGGATCCTCGTCGAACTCGTCGGTGAGGCGGACCTGCGCCTCGTTCTTGCCGGTCAGCCACCCGTCGAGCAGGTCGCAGACCACCTGCGACTTGTCGCGCGCGCCGCGCGTGCTGTCGTACAACCGCACGCGCACGAGGTCGAGCGAGGCCACGCTCAGCAGGTCGTTGGCCCGCGAGAGCTTCCGCTCCAGCGCCGGCAGCAGTCCCTTGCCGCGGCGCTCGAGGCGGGCGAAGAGGCGCAGCAAGCTACGGCGCGACACGGTGTGCCCGAGATGCGCGGCCGCCGCGTCCTCCAGATGGTGACCCTCGTCGATGACGAGCCGCGTGAACGGCGGGAGCACCGCCGCTTCGCTCCAGTTGCCGCTGGCCCGGCGCACCGCGACGTCGGCCATCAGCAGGTGATGATTCACCACCACGACGTCGGCCTCGGCCGCCTTGCGGCGCGCCACGAACACGAAGCACGAGTCGAAGTGCGGGCACCGCATGCGCGTGCACAGGTCGCCCTCGGCGGCCACTTCGTCCCACACTTCACGGCGCGGCTGCACCGCAAGGTCGGCCAGCGATCCGTCCTTCGTCTTTGCCGCCCACGCGTCCAGCGCGCGGAATTCCTCGGCCGTGGCGTCCTCGAAGAGCGAGGCGCTCTCGGCGCGCGCCGTCTCCAGGCGCAGCTTGCAGAGATAGTTGTGCCACCCCTTGAGCAGTGCGAAGCGGACCTTCTGGTCGGTGAGCGCTTCGGCGAGGATCGGCAGGTCCTTGCCGATCAACTGTTCCTGCAGCGCGATGGTGTTGGTGGAGACCACGGTCCGTTCGCCGTTGGCGGCCGCCCATCGCAACGCCGGCACCAGGTAGGCGAGCGACTTGCCCACGCCGGTGGCCGCCTCGAGCATGCCGATGCCGCCCTTGGTGTAGAGGGTGGCGATGGTCGCCGCCATGTCGCGCTGCGTGGGGCGATTCTCGAACCGCCCCATGTGCGCGGCCACCGGACCGTGCGCGTCGAGCAGGCCGGCAATGGCGTCGCCATCGAGCGGGTGCTCCGGCTCGCGGCGCGGCACCTCCACCACCACGTACAGCCGCGTGGCCTCGTTGTCGACGATGGCAAAGCCGATGCCGTCGTCGTGCAGCCGCGCCGCGACTTCGAGGTCGGCGCCCGACGGCTCGAGCAGGCCCGACGGGTGGTTGTGCACCAGCAGTTCGCCGCGTTTGGCGAACCCGGGGAGGGCGAGCACGCTGCGCGCGTCACCGCGCGCCACCGCCCGCGCGCCCTGCACGATGCCCTCGCCATCCACCGTGCCCACGAAGCACACCTCGCGACCACCGGCCAGGCGAACGGCCGCGCGAATGGCGTCGGCGGCGCGTGCGCCGAGACGGGCTTCGCCCGCGGTCACCAGTGTCCCGTGGCCGCGCTCCCCACCACCCTGCACCACACCCCGCCCCTTCCCCTGTCCATGATGTTCACGTCTTGTGCGGCTTCTTCTTGGCCGCCGGAAACAGCACGTTGTTCAGGATCAGCCGGTACCCCGGCGAACTGGGATGCAGCGCGAGGTCGGTGGGCGGTGCCCCGATGTTGTGCTGCGGGTCCTCGGGATCGTGCCCCCCGAGGTACGTCCACGCACCCTTCCCCAGGTCGCCGTGGATGTACTTCACCCATGGCGCGCCTTCCTCGTAGGCGAGCACCGTCACCGCCGGCCGGAGTGCCGAGCGCATGAACGACGTCGTCACGCCGTAGTAGTCGGAGATCACCGCGCGGTGGTTCTGCACGAGCATCGTCGCCACCGGATCGAGCTTCGCCGAGAAGGCGAACAGCTGGAAGCCGCCCAGCGGCTGGCGGCGAGCCGGTACGTTCACCTGGTGCCCGTCGATGTCGCTCATCGCGTTCACGCCTGCCGACATCTCGAGGTGCGCCTTCGATACGGCCAGCGCGTTGCCCCACTCCATCTTGCTGTCCGCGTCGGGGTCCATCGGCGAGCCGTCGGAGTAGGGCGCGGCGATGTCCACCCCCTGCGACGCGAGGGCGAGTTCGAGCGTCTCGGTGGCCCCGCACATGGCGAACAGGAACCCGCCGCGATCCACGAAGGCGCGCAACCTGGCGGCCACCACCTTCTTGAGCGCGGGGATCGACGCGTAGCCGTGGCGTCGCGCCGTGGCGAGGTCGCGCTCGCGCTGGTCGACGAACCACGGGGCGTCCCGGTAGCTCAGGTAGAGCTTGTTGAGCTGGCCGGTGAAGTCCTCGTGGAACAGGTGGATCCAGTCGTACTGGCTGAGATCCTGGTCGAGCGCCTCGTCGTCCCACACCCGCGTGTACGGGATGCCCGCGTACCGCAGGGCGAGCGTCACCGCGTCATCCCAGGGTGGTGAGTTCGGGGGAGAATACACGGCGATCTTCGGCGCCTTCTCCAGCGGCACGGCGTCGGCGTTGCTGTTGGCGATCTCGCCGCGAATGCCGTTGAGCGTCACGTCGCTGACCGCCTCGAACGTCACGCCGTCGAGCGACGCGCGCCGCCGCACGAACGGTACGTCGGGAAGCAGGAACGCGCCGCCGCGGTAGTTGATGAACCACTCGGCGCGCACCCCTTCGGTGAGCGCGTTGAAGGTGACACCGTAGGCCTTGAGGTGGTTGGCCTGGGCATCGTCCATCGGGAGCAGCAGGTGCTGGGCAGGCAACGGTGCGGCGCAGCAGAGTGCGGCTACGAAAAGAACCCGTACGCTGTACGCCGTACGCTGTAGGCCGTACGCTGCGGCGCGCGCGGGCTCTCGCCGCCGGAAGAGTCTTACGGCAGAACTCCCGATTTCACGGATCAGGCCGATAGGAACGGATTGGATCGGAGTGTTCATCAGTACACAGGAAACTAATCGGCGGTTATCCCAGTTATCCGCGAAATCGGGAGTTCCGCAGTAGAAGCAAGCCCCCGCAACCGATCCAGCGCCTGCCGCGCCTGCGGCACCAGCGCGCTGTCGGGCCACGTCAGGATCAGGTGCTCGTAGCGCGCCGTGGCCGCCGCACGATCTCCGCGGCGCTCGAGCGTGCGGGCCCATTCGAGATCGGCCTCCGGCGCCTCCGGGGCGGCGGTGTACTGCTCCACCAGCCGCGTCCACAAGCCGATGGCGCGAGCGTCGTCGCGCCGCGCGCTCGCCACGCGGGCGGCGAGCCCCAGCAGGAACGGCGCGGCATCGGGTACGCTCTCGGCGGCCTGTTCGAAGGCGCGCGAGGCGACGGCCGAGTCACCGCGCGCCAGCGCCAGGAACGCCGCGCCGATGCCCGGAGTGCGCGTCTGCCGGGTGCGGGAGATGAACGCCAGCGCCGTCACGACGTCCGACGACTTCTCCTCGGCCGTGCGCAACCCCCGGCGCGCCACGTCCAGGTCGCCGTCGAACAGGGCAAGCCAGCCCGACACCACATCTTCCTCCTCGCCGCCGCCCTCCACGGCGGCGCGCCTGGCGCGGGCAATGTCACCGGCGCGAATCCACCCCCACGCCAGGGCTCGCGCGTAGGTGCGCCGTTGCCCGTCGGTGATCCGGTCGCCATGACTGGCAATGAGCCGCTCGGCCTCGGCGGGGCGGGCGAGCTGCGCCAGCGCCCGGATGCGCAACGGCAACGCCGCTGCCACCGCCTCGGTGCTGTCGAGCGCCGCCGTGACTTGCGTGACGACGGCCAGCGCGCCCGAGGCGTCGCCGCCGGCGAGCGCGGCGGTCGCGGCGCGCAGGGCGAGCGCGGGCTGCTGGCGCACCTGGTACGCCGCCAGGAGCGCGTCACGCGCCGCCAGTGCTCCGCCCATATGCTCCGCCTCGTCGGCGAATTCAATCCAGACCTGCGCCATGCTGTCGGTCGGTGGCAATGCGCTCAGTTCGCGCCACGCCGCGCGCGGTGCTCCCCATCGCAGTTCGAGTCCCGCGCGCGCCCGGGCCAGCGCCACCACCACCGGCGGGCTCATGGCTGCGACCGCGGCCAGCGCCGCCCGCACGCCGTCGCGCTGCGCCGATGGGGTGCCCATCAGCGAATAGATGGCCGCCTGGTCGAGATACGGCGCATCGGAAACCGCGTCGCGCCAGGCGGCCGCGGCCGCATCCCACCGACCCATCGTGGCATGGAGCTCGGCAAACTCCGTGGCAAACTCCCGCGCGCCGCCTCGCGCCGACACGGCGAGTTGCAGCACCGAGTCGGCCGACGCCGCGCGGCGGTCTGTCAGGAGCAGGCGCGCGTACTCCCGGTACGGCGCGGCGTCACGCGGGTCGAGCAGGCGCCAGTCGTCGAACGCCCGGCGGGCGGCGGCGTCGCGTCCCAGGGCGCGCAGGGTGCGCAGCAGCGCGCCGCGCAGCGTGGGCTCGCGCGGCGTCTTGCGCAGCAGCGTATCGATGGCCGGGAGCAGCGAATCCTCCTGCCCCATGGCGCTGAACGCGCGCTCAAGCCCGAGGATGCCGGCCACGAGGGCGCCATGCGACATCGCCTCGCGATACGCCGTCACCGCCTCGTGGTACCTGGACGCGTTCTCCAGGTCCATGGCCCGCTGCAGCGCGCGATCCTGCGCCTGCGCACCCAGCGCCAGCGGCGCGGCGAGTGCAACGGCCGCCAACCATCGGCGCAACGCCGTCACGCTACGGTTTCACGGGTGGCGGCACGGTTCGGTCATCCGACCTCCGTCGTCCGTCATCCGTGCCGTTGAGCCGGCGAAAGTACTCCAGCACCGAACGCCGCTCCTCCGGCGCGAGCACCTTGAGCTCCTCCCACGTCGGGGCGCGATACCTGAGCGCATCGCGTCCGCGGGCGCTGCCGTCGGGTGGTGCGAACGGCGACACCTTGTCGCCGGGCTTCGATTCGCGCGGCCCCTGCTCGTCCCGTTCCTCCTGCTGCAGCAGCCGGCCGGCGTCGAGCATCTTGCGGAACAGCCGCTGCTGCCGATCCAGCGTGCTCGGGTCTGTGGCCCCCGACTCGAGCGCCTGGGCGAGCGTGCGCGCCTCGCGCGCCATTTCGCGCGTCTTGCCCGAGGCGTCGAGATCCTGCACGTCGTCGAGCGCCCTGGCGACCGCCCGTTGCTGCCGGGCGAGCACGCGTGCCTTGTCCGCCGCCGAAGGATCGATTGCCTGGCGCGCCTGGCTCGGCGTCGGGAAGAGGCTGGCCATCTGCGCGTTCACCTCGCCCTGCTGCTGGGCGAGTTTCTGGAGTTCGGCAATCATCTCGGGAACGCCCGAGCCCGACTGCGCCCCCTCCACCCGCTCGCGATCGCGCGCCAGCGCACTCGCCGCCTGCCGCAGGGCCTGTGCCGCTTCGTTCATGGCATTGGCCTGTCCCTGCTGGCCCTGCCCCTGCTGCGGGTTGTTGGCCTCGCGCATCGCCTGGTCCACCTTCTGCTGCGCGTCCTTCATGGCCTGCTGCGCGCCGGGAGACACCATCGCCGACTTCCTGGCCTGCTCCTGCAGGCGTTCTCCGGCCTTCTGCACGCCCTGCTGCAGCGCCGACTGTTGCCCGCGCATGTCGGCCTTTTGTTCCCCCGCACCCTTCTCTCCCTCCCGCGCCTGCTGCGCCAGCTGTTCCTGCTGGCGCGCCAGCTGCATCACCTCCTGCACCGCCTTGTCCAGCGAGCCGGTGACATCGTTCTTCCACGCGCCCACCTGCTGCTCGCGCGCATCGGCCAGCGACTTGGCCGCCTGCTGCATCGACTGCGCGGCTTCCTTGGACGCCTGCTGGCGTCCCTGCTGACCCGGCGCCCCCTGCGGCTGCGCGGCCGCACGCTGCATCGCCTCGCGCGACGCCTGCGCCTGGCTGGCGGCCTCGTCGGCCTTCCTCGCTCCCGCGGTGGCGCGCTCCCGCTCGAGCCGCTGCTGGAGCTGCGCGATCTCCTTGGCGAGGTCACCGGTCCGCTGCGCCAGGTCCCTCGCGCGCTGCCCCTCGGCGGCACCCGAGTCGGCGAACTGCTGCTGCTTGCGGGCCATCGACGCCGCGTCGGCAGTGAGCGTCTTCATCTGGCCCTCGAGCGCGGCGCGCTTCAGCATCTCCGCACTCTTCTCCAGCGCGTCGCGCAGCCGCTTCTGCTGCTCGGCGAGGTCGGCCATCGATTGCCGCGTGCGTTCCTGCGACAGTTCCTGCGCCGCTCCCTCCAGCTTCCGGAGCGCCGTCTGCAATTCAGGGGTGAGCGCTTCGCGCAGCAGCTTCTGCGCCTCGCGCAATTGCGACTGCAGCGAACTGTCGAGTCCACCGGCCGCCCGCAACGACTCCTCGAGTCGCCGCGTGGCGTCCTGCACGTCCCTCGAGCGCTCGGCCAGTTGCCGCTGCTCGCTGGCCAGCGCCTTCGCCTTCTCCGCTGCGTCGTACGACATGGCACTGGGCGCCTTCTTGTCACCGGGCTTCGCCGCGTCCCCCGGCGTGCGCGCCTTGGCGGCGTCACTCGTCCGTTGCTCCAGCTGCTGCTGCGCGCGCGCCGCGGCCACGGCCTTGCTGACGAGCGAGTCAGCCGCGGCCCGCGCCTCGCGCCGCTGGTCCTCCACGGCCGGCACACGCATCAGCAGCTCGCGACTCCTTCCCGCGTGTCCCCACGGCGCGTCGTCGTGCGCCGTCGCCTGCACGTGCACCACGTCGCCCGGCTGCAGATCCAGCGCCCCGAGGTCGACCACCAGCGCGCCCAGGAACGACGGCGCCCCGCCGTCGAACAGGCGTCGCGCCTGCGGCTCCGACGAGCGCCCGTCGCCGAGCTGTTTCCACACCGACAGGGTCACGTCACGCAATACGCGATCGTCGACGGCGGCCACGGCAATGCGCACGGTTCCCGCGGGCGAGACCATCGTGTCGGCACCCGGCGACAGAAAGTCCACCTGTGGCGCCAAATCGGGCACGACGTCCAGTTGCAGCGCGGCCGGAAGGTCGGCTATCGGTTTCGCATCGCCCTCCGCACTCCACGCCAGCACTCCACCCACGCGCGGGACGAACGAGCCGGTGAAGCTCCGTCCCGTCGCGACCAGCGGCACCCGCTCTGCCGCATTGCCCAGCGTGATGCGGCGCAACGGCTCCGACGCGCGTCCGCCGATCGTGAGCGCCGTGCCCTGCGGGACGCGCATCGGGGCCTCCGCCGGCAGGGTCTCGTCGGCGCGCCCCAGGTACGCCGGAAAGCGCGCCCGAACCGTGACGTCACCGACGAACGATCGTTCGGCGAGTCGCAGCCGCACCGTGTCGCTCTCGGCGCGGCCGTCGGTGGCCACGATGGACAGGTCGGCGTCGAGCGGTCCCACGCGCCACGTCGCCACGCCCGCGCGCACGGCCAGCACGGAGTCTCGCCACGCGCCACCCGTGGCGCGCTGGCGCACCGTCACCTCGCGGCGACCGGGCGCATGCACGCGCAGCATCGCGGTATCGCCCCGTACCAGGCCGGCCGGAGGATCGTCGAAGCTGAGGGCCGGCAACAGCGTGCCCGCCCACGCCGACGCCGGGTGCCCGAGCGCGCGCCATCCGTCGGCGTGCGTCCCGGCGCTCGCGATGATGGCGAGCACCAGCACGACAACGCCCAGCGCGGTGCCGCCGACCTGCGCGCGCACCGTGCGCCGCAGTCGCGGGGCAAGCGAATGGTCGCCGAGTCGCACGCCGAGCAGCGCGTCGGCCCGCGCGACGAACGGTCCGCCCTGTGGCGCCACCTCCAGCAGCGTGCGCGCCGCGCCGTCGCGAAGGCCGCGCTCACACTCGATCGCGCCGGCGACCGCCAGCGGCGTGCGCTGGGCCAGCAGGCGGCCGCGTTGCAGCCGCCAGACACTCCAGCCGACGGCCACCGCCACCAGCCACGTCACGAAGGGCGTCGGTCGCGGCAGCGACAGCCAGCGCGTGTGGCCGAGTGCCAGCGCGCCCAGCGCCAGCGCGCCGACGGCCACGCCGCCCACGCGCAGCGCGAGCGTCAGCCGGGCGAGCCGCGACACCAGTCGGTGCTCGTGCTGGAGGCGTTCGACCGTCGTCAAGCGCCGGGGCGGCTGGTCACCGCGTTCGACCGTCGTCAAGCGCCGGGGCGGCTGGTCACCGCATAGACGAACAGGTTCACGCCCATCTTGAGTGCCTTCTCGTGCAGCTCCGGCGGATCGTCCCGGTACGTCCCCACGTCTTCCCACCCGTTGCCGAGGTCGCTCTCGTGGCTGTAGAAGACGGCCAGCCGGTCACCGATGAAGATGCCCAGGCCGCGCGCCGGCTTGCCGTCGTGTTCGTGGATCTTGGGGAGGCCCTGCGGAAAGTCGTACACCGCGTGGTACACCGGGTGGCGAAGCGGCACGTCGACGAGTTCGCGATCGGGAAACACGCGCTTGATCTCGCGACGGAACGAATCGTCGAGCCCGTAGTTGTCGTCGGCGTGGAGGAAGCCCCCGTGCAGCAGGTACTCGCGCAGGCGCAGCACTTCCGCGTCGGTGAACTGGATGTTGCCGTGCCCGGTGAGGTGCAGGAACGGGAAGTCCCACACGCGTTCGTCGGCGAGCGTCACCCGCCACTCCCTGGCATCCACGTCCAGCGTCGTTCGCGCGCGGATGGCGGCGATGAGGTTGGGCAGGCTCGACGGATTGGCGTACCAGTCGCCGCCGCCCTCGTACTGCAGCCGCGCCACGGCGAGCCGCGGCAGCGGCCTGGCCGCGACGGCGAGCAGTGGAAGGGCAAGGACGAGTATCCGAGAAAGGCGCATCAGTCCCGATCGTGAGCCAGGCGATAGGCGAGGTTGCGCGGTGCTCCCGCGTCCTCCATGAGAACGCGCACCACGTCCCGGGCGCTCATGCCGTCGGTGCGCAGCGCCGCCGCGCGCGCGCGCAGGGCGTCCTCGTCGATGGGCGGAGTTTCGCCCCCCTGCACGACGATAACCACCTCCCCGCGCGGCGGCGCCTCCGCATAGAACCCGGCGAGCTCACCCACGGTTCCGCGCCGGAACTCCTCGAAGTGCTTAGTGAGCTCCCGAGCCACCACCGCCGGTCGGTCGGCCGCGCCCGCCGCGGCCAGTTCCCTGAGTGTGTCGGCGACCCGCGCCGGCGCCTCGTACAACACGGCCGTGTGGCGAAGGTCCACGATCTCGGCCAGCATCGCCCGACGCTCGGGGCCCTTGCGCGCCGCGAAGCCGAAGAAGGTGAAACGGTCGGCGGGAAGGGCCGCCCCCACCAGCGCGGCCAGCAGCGCCGACGCGCCAGGGACAGGCACCACCGGCACGCCGCCCGCCACGGCGGCGTGCACCAGGCGCGCGCCCGGGTCGCTGAGCAGCGGCGTTCCGGCGTCGCTGACCAGTGCCAGCCGCGCCCCCATCTGCAGGCGGCTCACGAGGCTTGGCGTCGTCGCCGCCTCGTTGTGCTCATGATGCGCCTCGAGCGGCGTGTGAATCTCGAAGTGGTGCAGGAGCGCGCGCGTGTGCCGCGTGTCCTCGGCGAGGATGGCGTCCACCGTGCGCAGGGTCTCCACGGCGCGGGCACTCAGGTCTCCGAGGTTCCCGATGGGCGTGCTGACGACGTAGAGCGTTCCCGCCCCATCTACCACGGGATGGTCCACGGCAGCGCGTCGAACAGGCCCGCCGCCTGGAAGAGGTGCCGTCGTCCCCGCGCCAGCCCGGCAACCAGCCGCTCGGGCGTCTCGTCGTCGGGGAGGTGCACATGGAAGAGCGTTTCCTGGAGCCACGCCGCCACGGCCGCCGACAGCGCGGGCGTGTCGACCACCGGGTCACGCTGGTTCGGCACGGTCAGGGAGAACTTCTCGAGCGCCGGATGCTGGCGAATCAGCATCTGGCGCGCATGCTCGGCCACCGAGAACGCGCCGTTCGCCCCGCGATCCGCGAGGTGCTGCACCACGTTGCCCATGAGATCGCGATAGGCGGCGATGAGCGCCGGCGCCGCCTGGTTGACGAGCGCCGGCGGCACGTCCCACCGGCGCGCCGTGCCCCCGCGCCGGAACGCGCTGTCCAGCAGGGCGCGCGCCTGCGTCATCGCGTCGTCGGACAGCGGATCCTCCGGGTAGTAGCCGCGCAGCGGCAAACCGTGCTGGAAGATCACGTAGTTGACGCCGTCGTCATCGACGATCTCCAGCAGGCCGTCGAACATCGTCGCCATGAGGTTGCCAAGCAGCGCCTGCGTGTTGGCCGGCGGCAGTTCCGGCGGCCAGGCGATCTCGGGGAGCACGTGCGACGCGAACATCGCCGCCAGTTGCTCGTCTTCGGCCTCGTGAAAGCAGATCTCCCCGTACTCGGCGGCGCTCGGCACCTTGCCGAGCGCCTCGCTGATCGGCAACGCCCGCCACCGGCGACCATCCGCCGTGGCCGTCGCGTTCACCACTTCGCCCTCCTCCATGTAGAGCACGAGCAGCTGGTCGGGAAGCCAGATGACGACGTAACCGTACACCCGGGCGGCGCGGTCGCGCTTGGCGTCGGTCAGCAGGTTCTGCAGGTGCACGTACGCCAGCCGCGTGCGCGGCAGGAGCGCGCGGACCTTGGGATACCGGAGATAGGCGGCGGCGACAGGCATGGGAGGAGTCGAAGTGCGAAACCCGGGTCTCCGCAGCGGAAACCCGGGCTGAATTGTGCGAGGGCGTACACCCTCGCCGCAATCGGGTCTGCTTACGCCGTGTGCTGCTGGAACTTGGCCACGAGCGCCGCCTTCGGCACCGCGCCAATGACCTGGTCCACCACCTTGCCGTCCTTGAAGAACAGCAGCGTCGGGATGGACCGCACGTTGAAGCGCGTCGACGTCTTCTGGTTCGTGTCCACGTCGAGCTTCGTCACCTTCACCTTCCCGTCGTACTCCACCGACAGTTGCTCGAGGATCGGCGCGATCATGCGGCACGGGCCGCACCACGTCGCCCAGAAGTCCACCACCGCCACGCCCGGATGCTTCTCGACTTCCTGCTCGAAGTCGGCATCCGTCACCATCACCAGGTTGCCCGCCATGTGCCTCGCCTCCGCTGCGATGGTGCCGCTCACCAGTCGCGCTCGATAATGTTAGGCGCCCACCCTGCCGATGGAGCGCCGTTCGAATGACCAATCCCGCCCGTCGTGGCACCCGCATTGCCCACATCGGCATTGCCGTGCGCGGCCTCGACGCCATCCTGCCCTTCTATTCCGACATCCTCGGCCTGCCCGAAGTGCCACTGGACAATGCCGACGGCGCCCGCATAGCCGGGGTCGCCGCCGGCGACTCGCTCGTGGAACTCCTCGAGGCCCAGGTCGCCGATTCGCCCATCGCGAAGTTCGTCGAGAAGAAGGGCCCCGGAATCCACCACCTCTGCTTCAATGTCGATGACCTCGACGACACGCTGGCCAGGGCAAGGGCCGCCGGGGTGATCCTGATCGATGAACAGCCGCGCATCGGCGCCGAAGGAAAGCGCATCGCCTTCCTGCACCCGAAGTCGACGGGCGGCGTGCTCATCGAACTGTCTGAATACTAATCGGGGCGGCAAGGTCCGGCTTTCGCCCTGGCCCGCCGCCCCGCTTGTCCGCGTCGTGTCGCCCCGGCCGCCCAGGTTACGGCGGCGTTGCCGTGGCGCCGCAGAAGCCCTGGTTGCGCAGTTCGTCGATGTCGAAATTCTCGACGTACCACCGCGAGCGCGGGCCCAGCACCACCGTGAACACCGGCGTCGCGGAACGCGTTGCGGCCGTCAGCGTCACCGGGACTTTGATCCGGCCACCCTCGCCCGGCGACGTCGCGCCGAGGGAGGACTTCTCGTGCGACAGGCACTGCATCATTATCAACTCGCGGCGCTCGAGCTCCTGGCGACCCATCGATTTGCTGGCTGGGCCGCGGTCGGTTCCCCACACCGCGGCCATCGCCAGCAGGTCCTTGCGGTTGGCGCCGTCCAGGAACTGCGCGATCGCGGCGCTGGGCGACGGGGCGCCGGAATTCGCACTCGAGCCTCCCAGGCTGGCGCAGGCGGCGAAGAGTGGTATCAGCAGCACGGCGACTCGTTTCACTCGGCACTCCTGCGGGAGGGATTTCCGCGAACCTAACGGGGATGACATATGGCAGCAACACACGGCGCATCAACCGGCACACCATACCTGCGCCTCTTCCTCAACATCGACCATGTGGCGACGCTGCGGCAGGCCCGCCGCGCCGATGAACCCGACCCGGCGCAGGCCGCGGTGCTGTGCGAGGCGGCAGGAGCCGACGGCATCACCGTGCACCTGCGTGAGGATCGCCGCCACATACAGGACGACGACCTCGCCGCGCTGGTAAAGGTAATCCGCACGCCGCTCAACCTGGAGCTCGCCGGCGTCGACGAAATGCTGGGCATCGCCGAACGGCTGCGCCCGCACCAGGTGACGCTGGTTCCCGAGCGTCGCGAGGAGGTGACCACCGAAGGCGGACTCGATGTCACCCGCGAGCCGGAGCGGCTGCGGGACACGCTCGCCCGCCTCTCGGCGGCGGGAATCCGCACGTCGTTGTTCATCGACGCCGAGCCGCGCATGATCGAGCAGGCGAGGGCGCTGGGAGCCGTCGCCATCGAGCTGCACACCGGACGCTATGCGCATGCGCCGGCCGACCCCGCGACGTTGAAGGCGTTGCGCGACGGAGCCCGCCTGGGGCGCACGCTCGGACTCGCCGTGCACGCCGGCCACGGACTCACCGTGCGCAACGTCGCGCCGGTGGCCGCCATCGCCGACGTGGAGGAGCTGAACATCGGGCACCACATCATCAGCCGGGCCATCTTCGTGGGAATCGAGGCGGCGGTAAGGGAGATGCGAGCGGCGATGGGAAGGGGTGAGCGTTGAAAAGAAGCTGTAGGCTATACGCCGTACGCTCTACGCCATCCGCCCACGCCATCGGACGGCGTAGAACGTACAGCGTAGAGCGTACAGCTTCTTTTGGGGGGGGGGGGG
>JBBTJT010000014.1:0-6714 GCA_038059315.1 Gemmatimonadota bacterium | reverse complement strand
GCCGGTCTCGAGGCCGATGACCTGATCCGTCGGAGCGTCCTTGGCGGTCAGCATTGCCCCCCCCATCCCGCCCCCGTACTTTGCACTCGCGATGAGTAGTGGCCTCTTGGACTTCTTCACGCTCGAAGCGTCCGAGTACGTCGAGCATCTCGACGGCCTCGTCGCCCGGGCTGCCGGTGGCCCGCCCGAACTCGAGGGCTTCCTCCGCAGTGCCCGCGCGCTGCGCGGCAGTGCGACGATGGCCAAGGTCGGCGGCGTGGCCGACGTGGCCGCCGCGCTCGAGCGAGTGGCCCACGCCCTGCAAGCGGGCGTCGTGCCGTGGAGCGCGGTCCTGCGCGGCGCCGCCGTGGCCGCCATCGATGACCTGAAGATCCTCATTCGTGGAGTGCGCAGCTGGGGCGACAAGGAAACCGCCCGCGCCGCGGCACGCACTCACGAGCTGGCCGGCTACGCGCCGGCGGCGGCGGCCGCCGGATCGGCCGCCCCGCACGCGTCGGTCTTTCTTGCCACCGAGGCTGACGAGATCGCGCGTCGGCTTTCCGAGTTCGCCGAGAACCCCACGGGGCCATCGGCGTTTGCCGCCACGTTGCAGCGCGTGCGCGGCCTGCGCGGCATCGCCCTGCTCAAGGACATCCCGCCGTTTCCCGAGGTGGTGGACGCGCTCGACCAGGCGGCCAAGTCCTTCGAGATGGGCGGCGCGGTGACGCCGGCCCTGCGCGCGCTATTCTTTGCGGCGTCCCACGTGCTTGGCGACGGAAGCACCGCCCTGCTGCGCGGCACCCGTCCGTCCACCGAGTCGGCGGCGCTGACGGCGTTTGCCGCGGCGGCGGCGGCCTTCGGCGGCGGCGCGTCGCAGGGCGACGACGTCGTGCCGATCAGCACGCTCTTCCCGGACGACGGCGCCCCGGGTTTGGTGAGCGCCGCGCCCACCCCGCCCACCACGGCGGCGCGGCGTTTCCGCACGGACGTGCTGAGCCACGCCGAGCACCTGCGAGCGCTGGCCGGCGACGCCGCGCGCGCCGTCGATTTCGCCACGCGCGAACGACTCGGCCGCGAACTGGGCACCGCGTCGCAGGCACTCGCCCGCATGGCCACCAGCTTCGGCGAGTCGTCCCTCGCCGCCTTCTTCGCGGAACAGCGCGAGCCGGCGGCGCAGCTGGAAATGACGGCGCTCGCGGCGCTCGATCTTGCATGCCAACTGCTCACGACGGCAAGCGGCGTCGGCACCGCCGAGATCCTGCAGCATGTCAGCGCCGCCGTAGACTCCTGGAGGCAGGCGCCAGGACCCCTGCACGCCCCCGCGCCCGTCCCCCTGCACTCCACTGTGCCTCTTCCCCTGCACTTGGGAATGGTGGATATCGGCAGCCTGGCCCCCACCGACGCCCCGTCGCTCGTGAGTTCAGGGGCCACCAGTTCCGGCGAGGCGCTGCACGCCCTGCTCGAACGCGGCATTGACGGGCTCAGCGCCCTCGACGATGCGCCACTCGTCGAGCCGGTTGCCTACGACGACGACGTCACGGTGCCCATCGAGGACCTGGTATACCGCGGGCGCGACGCGCTGGAGCGGGCCATTGAACTTCGCGATGTCCTGCGCCAGGACGACGGGCCTCCCGACGCCGCCATGCTCGCCGAGCTCTTCGACCTGCTCGAGCTCGCCGCCACCACGGAGTAGGCCATGAAGATGGGATGGCGGGGTGCGCTCGGGATCGGCGTCAGCGCGCTCCTGCTGTGGTGGGCGCTCAAGGACATTGAGTTCGGCGAGGTCGTGACGTCGCTGCGCGGCAGCGACGCCGGGCTCTGGGCCCTGTGCACCATCACGTCGCAGCTCATCTTTCCGCTTCGCGCTCGCCGCTGGCGCACCATCCTCGATCCCGTCGCGCCCAACCTGCCCTTCGGCGTGCTCTGGCGCGCCACGGCAATCGGCATGATGATCAACAACGTCGTGCCGGCGCGGGCCGGCGAGCTCGCCCGCGTGTACGCGCTGGTGCGTGAGCGCCGCGAGGTGCGCTGGTCGTCCGCCCTGGCGTCGCTGGCCGTTGATCGCGTGCTCGACGCGCTCTGCGTGGTGCTGCTGCTCGTGGCGGCGATGCTCGCCCCCGACTTCCCCGCCGGCATCATGGTGTCGGGCACCCCCGTGCGCACCACCGCACTCTTCATGGCCGCGGTGGTGACGCTGGCCATGGGGGGACTCTTCGCCGTGGCTGCCTGGCCGCACTTCATGGAGCGGATCGCCGTGCGGGTGGCCGGCATCGTGCTGCCGCGCTTCAAGGACAAGGTCGGCGCACTGGTGCACGCGGTGGCCGCCGGCCTGACCGTGATCCGCGAGCCGGCGCGCTTCCTCGCGGCATTCTCGTGGGCGATGGTGCACTGGCTGGTGAATGCGCTGGCGTTCTGGTTCGGCTTTCGCGCCGTCGGCATCACCGCGCCCTTCTCCGCCGCCCTGTTCGTGCAGGGGCTCATCGCGATGGGCGTCGCCGTGCCGTCGTCACCCGGCTTCGTCGGCGTCTTCGAGGGCGTCGCCAAGCTGGCGCTCCCGGTGTACGGCGTGAGCGTCACGCAGGCGCTCACGTGGGCCATCGGCTTCCACGTGCTGTCGTACATCCCCATCACGCTCATCGGCGGCTGGTATTTCCTGCGCATGGGGCTGCACCTCGGCGACCTCAAGCAGGTCGAGGCGGCCGCCGCGCTGGCCGACGCCGAGTCTCCGCCCGACGGCGCCGCGACCGGGGCGGCTCCGTGAGCGGCACGGCGCGCGTCGCGGCCCAGGCCAAGGTGAACCTCACGCTGCGGGTGCTCGAGCGCGAAGCGAGCGGATATCACCAGATCGAAACCGTCTTCCAGCGCCTCGCGCTCGCCGATGTCGTCACGGTGCGCGCCGCCGACGGACGGTCGCTCGATACGCGCTGGACCGGACCCGGCGTCGCACCCGATCTCGGTTCTGTCGAACGCAACCTCGCCTGGCGGGCCGCCGACGCGTACGCGCGAGCGACCGGATGGCCGGGCGGCTTCGCCATCGAGGTGGAAAAGTCGATTCCGGTGGGCGGAGGGCTCGGCGGCGGCAGCGCCGACGCCGCCGCGGTGCTGCGCGGGCTCGATGCGCTGGCGCCGCGTCCCGTCGGCCCGGCCGCGCTCGTGGACATCGGGTCGCGGCTCGGCGCCGACGTCGCCTTCCTCACGTCACCGTCGGAACTCGCCCTCGCCTGGGGACGCGGCGAGCGCATGCTCGACCTGCCGCCGCTTCCGGAAGCTCCGGTGCTCCTGGTCGTTCCCGATTTTGGCGTCGGCACCGCGCAGGCATACGACGCCTTGGCCAGGCACCGCGTACGGGTGCCGCTGGTCGCCGAGGCCGCATGGCGATCTCCTCGTGCGCTGGGCAGCTGGATCGCCGTGGCAGCCGATGCGGTGAACGACTTCGAGGCGGTGGTGTTCGACGACCACCCCGCGCTGGCAACGATGCGCGCCCGACTCGCCGCGCTGCCCGACACGGTCTTCGCCATGATGAGCGGTTCGGGCTCGACGCTCTTCGCCGTGCAGACCGGGGCGGAGGCCAGCCTGGGAACGCTGGCGCTGCCGGCAGGGTGGACGGCGCTGGTGACGGGGACGGCGGGACAGCAGCCGGTACTGGTGCGCTGACGGATTGTGAACGTACAGCAGCTGTACGCTGTACGCTCTACGCTGTACGCCTTCCGCCAACCACCAACCACCAACCACCAACCGCCAGCCACCAACCACCAAACTCCAACCGGCTACCGCCTACCGCCAACCGCATTTCTTTTCGCGCCTTCCGTTCTGCCGCTCGCCGACGCTAGCTTTACCGCCACTGCCCCCTCGTCCAATGGCAGGACATCGGTCTTTGGATCCGAGAATGGTGGTTCGAATCCACCGGGGGCAATCCGCAGGGAAGACGAGAGACGAGAGACGAGAGACGAGAGAACGGGTCAGTCGCCTCTCGTCTCCCGTCTCTCGTCCATCGTCCATCGTCTTGGTACTGTCCCTTTTTGGCCGTGACATTAGGCGGCATTGGGTGTATGATTGGAGTACCATGGCATCATCCGACGAAAAGACGGTCAAGCTGGCATGGGAGGATGCAACCAGCATTCCCCAACCATTCGTTGACCAATTGCACATCCGAGTGGTACAGGGAAACTACTACCTCACCTTCGGGCAGTTGAACTTGCCCGTGTTTGACGGCGAGCCACCCGAGGACTTCGTCGCTCGAATCCATCCGGTCGCGCGAATGGTTGTACCTGCGCCGGAGATGGAGCGAATGCTTGAGGCCCTGCGGCGGATAAATGTCTCGGCTAAGGGAGGATAGGGCTGATGTCACTTGCCACTCCGCGTGAGGGCACCATCGCAATCCGGCAAGCCTCCTCGACGGCGACTACCCCGTATCACTTCGGCGATTCGGCAGCGTCCAACTACGGCATGTACGTGGCTGTGGGTGACATCTTCGGGATCTCCGCTCCCGCGCACGATCCGCGTTGGTTGCGGCAAGGCATGGCAGAGTTGATCCGGGGCGAAGGCGATTTCTTCGACCTTGCGACCCTTGAGATTGATGATGCCGAGTGACGCATCCCAGCAAACCCGCAGATAGCGGCCCTCCGTACCGGATAAAGCGCAGCCCCACGGCGAAAGCTCAGTACGATGAGCTTCAGAAACGCGACCGGCGGAAGTGGAGGAAGGTAAACAAGGCGCTCCGACTCCTCGCGGACAATCCCAAGCACCCGAGTCTTGCGGCGCACAGATACGCCGGGGAGTTCGGTCCGAGTGGTGAGCCAATCTGGACGGCATACGTCGAGAACAACACGCCAGCGGCATGGCGGTTGTTCTACTGCTATCCGGCGCACGAAAAGGGCGTAATCTGGATTGCGTCAATCGAGCGTCACCGCTAGGCGGCGATCAGGTAAGAGGGTTCCATTTTCGACAGCATTTCCTCGACCGACCAGACGTGATCGGTCAGGCCGCAGACCATCGCCGGGGAGGTCTTGTAGCCCTTGGCGGCCTTGGTCAGCGTCCCATGGGCCCGCAGGTAGTTGTGGGCCATGAAGTGCAGGCTCACGGCGTGGGCGTGGTTCTCGGCCTTCTTGGAAAAGGCGTTGGTCAGGCGGGTGAAGCGGCGCATGTTCATCCGCATCGAGAGGTTGGCGCGCTCCACGTAGGACGTGGACACCTTGCGAGGGTCCGGCCGTCCCATGACTTCGATGACCTCGACGCTGGTGACGACGGGGCTTGGACTATACCGCCCCGGACCGAGCACCGACGGGGGCGACTGGTACTTCTTCGTGATCGTGGCGTAGTCGCACCTGTTCCAGCCAAACTCCCGCTCGACTGCCGCCGGGTACGCCTTGAACGCGTCCGTCGACAGTTGAATGCGCTTCGTCAGGCGAGCCGCCAAGTCCGCCATGAGCCGTTGCGCGGAGTCTCCGCCACGCGGCCCGACCAACCACGTCACCATCAGCTTGGAGTCGGCGCACATGGCCGTGAAGGACCAGATGTCGCCCTGACCCGGGCAGGTCTTGTTGGCTTCCTTGGCTCCGACGAACGACCAAATCTCGTCGGCTTCGATGCGGACGCACGGCAGATGCCGCAAGGCGTGGTCTTGGTAGATCGAGCAGAACTCGCCGACCTCAACCAGAATGCGGGACACCGTGTCTTTGTCGGTGTTGGTCATGCGAGCGACGGCGCGAATCGACGCCCCGTCAATAAGGCCGCGCACCACAGCGGCACGACGTTCGAGTGAGAGCTTGTTCATGGGGAGTAATATGCTTGAGCGCTCAAGCATTGTCAAGAGAGGAATAGACGACAAAGGCCGCCCCTCCCCGGAGCGGCCCAAGGTCAGGTACGACGGACTACGGTTCGGTCTTCCAGCGGGCGGCGGCGGCCTTCTTGGCGATCTTGGACCGCTGGGCGGCGCTGAGGGTCGCGGCGCGCGCCTTGCCTCCCTTGAGGCCGCCCAGACGCCCAAGGGCGACGGCGGCCGGATTCTTGGCGGGCGCGGGCTTTCCGCCCGTGGCGAGAGCGGCAACGCGGGCCGCGACCTGATTGAGGTCGCCGCGCTTGATACTTGAGCGGTTAGGCATAAGTTCATCATAATATCCCCATCTCGGAGTGGCAATGGGGTACATCGAGAAGTTTGGTCGAGCAGTGGCCCACCTGAAAGAACTGGATGCTGTACTCGGTAAGTGGATCGACGCCGAACCGTATGATTTGGTCCGAGAGCGCAATCGTGATGACACCGAGGAGGTCGTCCACGCCAAGGTGCGTCATCGAATTCCGCCGGGGGTCCCGCTCATCATCGGCGATGCCATTTACAACTTCAGGTCGTCTCTGGATCACCTCGCCTATGCGCTGGCAGTGTCGAACCTCGGCGCCGCGCCGAACACCGATGACGTGATGTGCCCGATCCACTCCGCCATCGGGTCTTACATGGTGAGCGGCGCACGGGCAACCCGCCATTTCAGCCCGACCGTTCAGGGTATCGTCGAAAAGATGCAACCATACCACGCTGGGAACGCCATGAAGGATCACCCGCTCGGGCTGCTCAACAAGCTCAGCAACATTGACAAGCATCGGCATCTCGCCTTCGGCGGCACGCTCGCCGAGAGCAGTACCATCACCTTGAACGCCAATACGCGAGACGCTGAGGTCGAGGTTAGGGGCAATGCTGTTCATTTAGTAGACTTTGTGTTATATTCTCGGTCCGATCACCCACTT
>JBBTJT010000013.1:0-13995 GCA_038059315.1 Gemmatimonadota bacterium | reverse complement strand
CGGCGTTGATCATCGAGTAGGTGTGGCTGCCGCACCCGTGGATGTTCCTGAGCGACGCCGGGATGCCGCGGTCGCTCAGCAGGATGGTCACCTGGTGCAGCGCCTCGGGGGCCTGCGACCAGAAGTCCCACTGCATGTCCTGGTCGCGCAGGTTCGTCTGCGGATGGCGCTTCTGCGTGTGGATGAACATCGCGAACTTGAACGGGTCGCGGATGAAGAAGACCGGCGTGTTGTTGCCCACCAGGTCCCAGTTCCCCTCTTCCGTGTAGAACTTCACCGAGAAGCCGCGCACGTCGCGCTCGGCGTCGGCCGCGCCGCGCTCACCGGCCACCGTCGAGATGCGCATGAAGACGTCGGTCTTCTTGCCGACGGCGCCGAACAGGGCGGCGCGCGTGTACCTGGTGATGTCCTTCGTGACGGTGAAGGTGCCGTAGGCGCCCGAGCCCTTGGCGTGCACCACCCGCTCGGGAATGCGCTCGCGGTTGAAGTGCTGCATCTGCTCGAGCAGCTGCACGTCCTGCATCATCAGCGGGCCACGCGGACCGGCGGTCTGCGCGTGCAGCATGCCGATGGGGGCGCCCGTTTGGGTCGTCAGGGTCTTCTTGTCGGACATTCGAGTCTCCGGGGACAATGGTCGGCGGGGGGCCGTCGCGTCACGCACAGCCGGTCAGGGAGCCGTGGCGTCGTGCGCGCGCACTGTTGGCTGAAATGTGGACGGGCATGCTATACTTGTCCAAGACTTCTTTTCACTACCTCCTATAGGTTTTTCCTATGGAACTGCACCAACTGCGCTACTTCGTGGCCGCTGCCGAGGCGGGGAGCATCAGTCGCGCCGCGGAGCGGGTGCGGGTGGCCCAGCCGTCGCTCAGCGCGCAGGTGAGGAAGCTCGAGCACTTCGTGGGGGCGGCGCTTTTTGACCGCGTGGGGCGCGGCGTGGTGCTGACCGACGCCGGGCGGGCGCTGCTGCCGAGGGCTCGGCACATCCTCGCCGAGGTGCGTGATGCGTCGGAGTCGCTGGGGCGCGACGTCGATGCCGGGCTGGGCGGGCTGGCCATCGGCGCCATTCCCACCATGGCGCCCTACCTGCTGCCGCCGGCGCTCGACGAGCTGCGCGCGCGCTATCCGCTGGGCGGGGTGACGATGCGCGAGGACTTCACCGAGCGGCTCATCGAGGCGCTGGAGGGACACGAGATCGACTGCGCGCTGTTGAGCACGCCCATCGACCACGATCTCCTCGAGGTGGAGGTGCTGGGGGCGGAGGAGTTCCTGGTGGTCGTCCCCGCCGGGCATCCCGCGGCCGACGACCGGTGGATCTCGCTGCACGACGTGCGCGGCCAGCCCACGGTGACGCTCGAGGAGATGCACTGCCTGGGGCAGCAGATCCAGGCGTTCTGCTCGGCGCGACGGCTCGCGCCGCGCATCACCTGCCGCACGACGCAGCTCTCCACCATCCTCGAGCTCGTCGGCAGCGGCATGGGGTTGTCACTGGTCCCGGAGATGGCCGCGGCGGCGGCGGGGCGGCGGAAGGACTGCTCGTTCCTGCGGCTCAAGACCAACCGCCCCACGCGCGAGATCGCCATCGCCTGGCGCCGCGACCGGTCGCGGCCGCGCGCGGCGGTGGCGCTGGCCGGGATCGTAAGACAGCAGCTGGCGGCGGGGCGGCATCGGGTGAAGGCACGGTAACTCCGCGCGCACTCGACAGGCTTCCCTCTGTCAGTGTGTGCACGCATTCTTGGCCTGTCAGGACTGAGACCCAAGAAGCGCTCATCGTTTCGCCAGAGGTTCATCGACCGTCCGCGCCACCCGTCCGAGCGGCCTCGAGCATTACGCGCCGCTGGCCGCAGTGCCTTCATCGCCGGCGGCGGCGTTTTTCGGGCCGGATGTCAGGCGCTTCCTGCTCGCTCCACTGCAGGCGAACCACCCGCCGGAACAGCGCCGTCGGTTGCACGCGCCACTTCGTCGGGTCCTTGACCTTCTCGTCATTGAGCACATCCACGAGGCCAAGCTCGCCCAATGGCCAGACGTACTGCGGCATGATGACGATCACCGCCGCCAGCAGCGTTTCATCGTCGAGAGCCCGAGCCTCACCGAACGGCAGCAGCCACGAACGCCGCACGAGTTCCCCGACGGTCAATTGCTTGCCCGCCGCATCGTGCAAGGCGCGCATCAGCATGGCGGGCTGGCGAAGTCCAACCACGACATCGTCGAAGGGTGTCTCCTCGCGCACCGCGATTATTCGAATGCAGGCATCCACCAGGCGGACAGCGAGCACACCGAGGGCCGGCGCGGCGAGCACCGCGTGCCCGGCGTCCGACGGAAACAACTTGCCCGGCACATTGTCCAGCAGCCCGCCCACCGAGAGCATCTCGATGATGTCATCCGCCCACTCCAGCATCACCGACGGATCCGGGTCCTCCGAAGCCTTGCGCCATCGCGACGTCGCGACCGTCAGCGCCACCGCACAATGGCGAAGCGCCTTCAGCGAAACCGTTCCGCTCTTGTTCAGGCGCAGCGTGCCCATGGCGTCAATGGCGCGCAGCACGCCAAGGGCACCGGCAACCAGCACGCTCCCAGCCCACGCCGCATCCTCGACCGTGGCGTCAAGCTGCAGCGGGCCATCACCCAGCCAGGTGCTGCTGAACAGCCGGTGCGCCTGGTCCGGCGACAGGCCGTGCAACGCCGCCTGCGGAGTGGCATTCAGCAGCGTGGTGCGTTGTGCCAGCAGAGCGTTCAGCGCCTCAAGCGACGGAAAGGAACCCTGCTCCGACAGCTTGTCGAGATCGAGAAAGATCGCGTTGAGCTCCGGATAGTCGTCGCGCGGTCCATGGGGCATGCAAAGACTCCTTTCCCGATGTGGTCTACTCGTTCGCCTTCTCGAACTCCGCCCTCAACCGGTCCATCATCTTGCCACGCTTGTCATACAGCCGCTTCAGCTTGCGCGGCTTCTTCCTGGCCAGCGCGTAGCTCGTCAGCAGCGGCAGCGCGATCGTCGCGTCCACGTAGCAGGTGACCGCGTCCGGCAGGCGGTCGGGGTCGATCTTTCCCCAGCTCACCGCCTCGGCCGGCGTCGCCCCCGACAAGCCGCCCGTGTCGGGGCGCGCATCGGTGACCTGCAGGAAGAAATCGTGCCCCTTCTCGTCGATACCCAGCACTTCCTGGATCTGCGGCTCCGTCTGCAACGCGAAGTTCTTGGGACTCCCGCCCCCCATGATCAGCACCGCGCTCTTGCCGCCCTGGCGCTTGGCGTGCAGCACGATGGACGCCGTCTCGTTGACGTCGCGGTTGGGGTCGATCACGCACTGGTACCCCTCCAGCTGCAGCGCCGCCACGTTCATGCCGATGGACGAGTCGCCCGGCGAACTGGTGTACACCGGCACGCCGCACGCGTACGCCGCACTTAGTAGCGACTTGTTACCAATCCCCAGCGCCCGCTCGCGCGCTGCGATGTACTTGCCGCACAGCCAGTGGAACTCGGCGCTCGACATCGGCTTCTGGAACTCCGGCGAGCGCAGGATCTTCCGGAAGAAGGCGTCGGTGCTCAGCAGCACGTCGTAGTCGAAGAAGATGTCGTAGATGCGCACCACCCCTTCCTCGCGCAGCACGACGTCGCTCTCCGTCGCGTTCCCCCGGTGCATGGCCAGTCCCAGCCCGAAGTGCGTGTCGTGGTACAGGTTGGCGCCGGTGCTGACGATCCAGTCCACGAAGCCGGCCTCGATCAGCGGGATCAGCGCGCTCATCCCCAGGCCGGCCGGCGTCAGCGCCCCGGTAAGCGTCAGCCCCACCGTCACGTCCTTGGCCAGCATCTTTTCGCTGAACAGATGGCAGGCTTCGCGCAGCCGCCCGCTGTTGTACGCCTGGAACGTCCCGTCGATCAGCTGCACCACGCTCTCGGTGCCGTCGATCACGCGCGGATCGATCCGCGCGCCTCGCAGGAACCTGTTCTGTGCCTGTGCCCCCACCTTCACGCCTTTCGCTTCGCGGCGCTCGGCGGCCTTCTTCTGCTTCGACTTGTCGCCGCCGGCGCTTGCCTTGCCGCCGCCGTGACGGCTGGCCTTGAAGCCGCCGCGTTCCCGCTCGGTCATTTGGTGCTCGTGGTTCGTCGTGATTGCGCGCGCTTGCCGACGTCCGCCGACCGCTTCGCCTCCAGCTCCTTGCGCTCCACCTGGATCTTCCACGATGCGCGCGCCTTCCCCGCCGCCTCCGCCATCTGCGCTTCCCAGGCCGCGGCAATCACGTCCGCCGCTTCCTTGGGGTCGTCGGTGATCACCAGCAGGTCGAGGTCCCCGGGCGAGATTTTCTTCTCCCCCAGCACCCGTGCCTGGATCCAGCGCACCAGCCCGGCCCAGTAGTGGGTGCCGAACAACACCACCGGAAACTGCGAGATCTTGCCGGTCTGGATGAGCGTCACCGCCTCGAACAGCTCGTCCAAGGTGCCGAAGCCGCCGGGAAAGATAACGTACCCGATGCTGTACTTGATGAACATCGTCTTGCGGACGAAGAAGTAGCGGAATTCGATCAGCGTGTCGATGTACGGGTTGGACCCCTGCTCGAACGGCAGCTCGATGTTGCACCCCACCGAGTGCCCGCCGCCGGCCTGCGCGCCCTTGTTGGCGGCCTCCATGATCCCCGGGCCGGCGCCGGTGATGATCGAGAACCCCTGCTCCGACAGGAGCTTCGCCGTCGCCGTCGCCGCGAGGTACTGGGGATCGTCGGGGGCGGTGCGCGCCGAGCCGAAGAAGGTCACCCCCTTTTCGACGTTGGCGAGCTTGTCGAACCCCTCGATGAACTCGCCCATGATGCGCATCACCCGCCACGTGTCGGTGCGCGTGAAGTCGTCGCCCCGCTTGGGCGCGAACTCGAGCAGCTTCTCGTCCTCGGTCACCACCGGCGTGACGTCGCGGATGGCGTCGTCGATCCGCCGCTCCTCCTTCATGCGCTTCGTTCGCGCCGCCCGCTCGCCGGGCGCCGGGCGCCCCGCCGCGAGGTGCCCTTCGACAAAACGCTCGCGCAGCCCGGCGAGCGCGGCGTGCTCGGCTGAGCGCCGGTGCTTCGGATCAGCGGGCTTGCCGCGCGCACTGCGCGGCGCCCCCTTCTTTTTCGGTTTCGCCATGGTCTCGGTCACCGGGAATCGTCGCGCACCCGTGCGCGCCGCAGACCATTCAGTTTACTTTCCGCCGTGACCTGCCGCGACCCACGCCCGTGAGCGTCATCGTCCTGGTCGCCGATGGCGCCCGCCCCGACACCCTGCGCGCCGCGATGGATGCGGGTGCCCTCCCGGCACTTGCGCGCCTGCGCGCCGAGGGGGAACTGCACACCATTTCGTCGGTGTTTCCCTCGGTCACCGGGCCGGCCTACACGCCGTTCCTGATGGGGCTCTTTCCCGGGAACGCGGGCATGCCGGGCATCCGCTGGTGGGACCGCTCGCGTGCCGCCACGCGCTGGCCGGACTTTGCCCGGAGCTACGTGGGCATCGAGGCCCGGCATGCCGACGGCGACCTGACCACCGCCCAGCGCACCCTGTTCGAGCACGTGCCGGCCTCGTTCGGCGCGCTCACGCCCATCGGTCGGGGCCTCGGCCCGGCGCGGCGCATCGGCTACAACTGGGCCTTTGCCGCGCGCGCCGCCTGGACGCACTTCCGCGGCGACGTCCGCGGCTGGCTGATGATCGACCGCGACGTCGGCGCGCGCGTGGCCGAGCGCATCCGTCGCGAGCGTCCCGACTTCGCGTTTTGCGTGCACCCCGGCATCGACAAGACGTCGCACGCCGTCGGCCACACGCATGCGGCAGTCATCGACGCCATGCGCATCGTCGACGACACCGCCGCGCACATTCGCGCCGACGCCGAACGCAACGGGCGCTGGCGCGACATGCACTTGTGGGTGGTGAGCGACCACGGGCACTCGCCGGTCGCGCACCACGAACACCTCGCCGGTCTCCTCGCAGACTGGGGGCTCGGCGTGCTGGCACATCCGTGGATTTTCGGGCGCGGACGCGACGCGGCGGTGATGGTCAGTGGCAACGCGATGAGCCACGTCTATCTCGAACTCGATCGCCCGTCGCGCCCGTTCTGGCCTGAACTCGCCGCGCGCTGGGAGCCGATTGCCGAGCGCCTGCTCGCGCGCGAGTCGGTGGACGTGCTTCTGGTTCCTCACACCCCGCACTCTTGCGAAGCAAGAGCGCGCGAAGGGCGTGGCCGGGCCATGATAAGCCGCGCCGGCGAGCGCATCACCTACGAGCCACTCGACGGCGGCGATCCGCTGGGACTCGGCGGTCGCGTGGACGCTGCGTCGCTCGACGCGGCGCACGACGCCTGCGCCCGTTCGGATTACCCGGACGCGCTCGTGCAAATCCTCCAGCTCGCCGGGTCGCCCCGCGCCGGCGAACTGATGCTGTCGGCCGCGCGCGGCTGGGACTTTCGCGCAAGGTACGAACCCATCCCGCACGTCTCGTCGCACGGCGCACTGCATCGCGAGCACATGGACGTCCCGCTGCTGATCAACCGGCCGAGCGTTCGGACACCGCGCCGCACGGTCGACGTGATGCCGAGTGTGCTGGCCGCGCTGGGCATCGCCATTCCGGACGGTCTCGACGGAAGGTCGTTCCTTTAGGCGGCACGCGCAGCGGGCGCAGGAGTTCGCCCACTCTCCCGCCTACTGGGTACCGAGTTCGAGCAGTTCGTTGAGGTGCGCGGCAATGACCCGCTGACGCTCGCGCATTCGCCCGAGCCGCGCGCGATGCAGGTGACGCACGAAGAATCGCCGCACCGAAAGCCACCGCAGCCGGCGCTGCTCGGCCACCATCGCCGCGCCAGTGCCGGCGGCCGGCAGCAGCAACAGGGTGCCGACTCCCCACAGCCAGCCGCCAATCCACCCTGCAACGGCACCGATGATCGCCGTCCATGCCACGCCGAAGACCGCCACGCCGAGCACCCGGTAGGTCGACGCCGTATCGGGTCCCTCGGGATTGTGCGTGACCAGCCAACGCGTCGCGAACAGCGCCGGCCAGTAGGCCAGCAGCGCCACCTCGGCCAGCGGAACGGCGGCGAGCAGCGGAAGCCGCGCGATCATCCAGCGCGCCGCTGCCGTCCACGACACATTCTCCCTGAGGGCGTCCGGCGTCATCCCCATTCGCCGCAGCATGCGGGCGTGCGCGCGCAGCTCGCGCGCCGTCGACCGCCATTCGGCGTCGCCGTGCGACCGGAACCGCTGGAGCACGCTGGCCGTCAGCGTCAGGCGTGACACCGTGCTCCCCGAGTCAAGCGGAGCGCCGTGCTCGGCGGCCCACACCTGCTCGGCCACGTGCACGAGCGCCGTGTCTTCCCACGAGTCGAGGTTGAGCGTCACGCCGCGCATCGCCTCGTCAATGCGCCTGGTCAGCTCGCGCACCGCGCTCTTTTCCTCGCTCCGCGTAGCCAGATCGCTCCAGTCGAACACGTCTCCCACCACCACGCGCGCCTCGCTGCGCAGGCGGTTGCGGTCGCTGAAGACGAGCCCCACGGGGATGATCGGGAATGAGTGGCCCAGGCGACGCGACGCGCCGAGCGCGATGCGCGCCGCGCCCGTCTTGAGCCGGACCATCCGCGAGCCCGAGTGGCTCGTGCCCTCGGGAAAGATGCCCACCGCGGCACCGTCGGCGAGCGCGGTGTGCACCGCTTCGAACACGTCGCGGTTCTGCCCCACCAGGGTGGGGTCGTCCTGCACGCGGTATACCGGAATCGACCCGACCGCGCGCACCAGCCATCCGATCTGCGGATGCCTCAACAGCGGCGCCTTGGCGAGGAAGCGCACCTCGCGCCGGGCGGCCACCACCACGAAGGCCGGGTCCATCAGCGAGTTGTTGTGGTTGGCCACCAGCAGCACCGGCCCCGCGGCGGGCACGCGCGCGCCACCCACCGAATACCGGTAATAGGCGCGCGTGGCGAGCGCGGAGATGCGGGGCATCAGACCATGCAGGAACACAGACTCAGACGGTAGACGGTAGACGGTGGACGGTGGACAGTTGATGACGAAGTGTGGACGATAGGACAGCGGTCCCGATGCAGGAAGCCCCCACCCCAGCAGCTGCCGTCCCAGATCTACCGTCTACCGTCTACCGTCTACCGTCTACCGTCTACCGTCTATCGTCTCAAGCCTCCGCCGGAAACCAGTGCTTCGTCGCCAAACAGACGTGACAGACCGAGAGCATCACCGGTACCTCGACCAGCACGCCGACGACCGTAGCCAGCGCCGCACCTGATCCCGCGCCGTACAGGGCGATCGCCGTCGCCACCGCCAACTCGAAGAAATTGGACGCCCCGATCAGCGCGCCCGGGGCGGCCACGGCGTAGGGCACCTTGAACCACCGCATCAGGGCGTAGGTGAGCGAGGAATTGAAGTAGACCTGGATGAGGATGGGAATGGCGATCAGCACCACGTGGAACCAGCGGGTGGTGATGTTCTCCGCCTGGAAGGCGAAGATCATGACGAGGGTGGCGAGCAGCGCCAGCACCGTCACTGGATGGAAGAACTCGACGAACCGCGACTGGAACCACTCCGCGCCCTTGCGTCGGATGAGCACGGCCCGGCTCACGGACCCGGCGGCGAGCGGGATGACGACGAAGATGAACACCGAGTACAGCAGCACCATGAACGGCACCTGCAGCCCCGACGCTCCGGTGACGAGGAACTTCACGATGGGGGCGAACGCCACCAGCATGATGAGGTCGTTGACGGAGACCTGCACCAGCGTGTAGGCCGGGTCGCCGTCGGAGAGGTACGACCAGACGAACACCATGGCCGTGCATGGCGCCGCCGCCAGGATGATCACCCCGGCGATGTACTCGCTGGCGAGTTCGGGCCCGATCAGCGGCAGGAAGAGGTGCTTGAAGAAGAGCCAGCCGAAGAAGGCCATGGAGAAGGGCTTCACCAGCCAGTTGATGACGATGGTGATGACCAGCCCGGTGGGCCGGCGTCCCACGTTGCGGATGGACCCGAAATCGATCTTCAGCATCATCGGGTAGATCATCAGCCAGATGAGCACGGCGATGGGACCGTTGATGTGGCTCCCTTCGCCAAACTCGAGGTCGCGAACCACGCCGACGAAGCCCGGGAGCAGCTTCCCCACGGCGATGCCGAGGATCATGCAGAGCGCCACCCAGAGGCTCAGGTAGCGTTCGAAGACGTTCATGCGCTTGGCGGTTGGCGCGGTCATGTGCGGGCTCCAGCGGGTGGTGGGACCGGGCCGACGATGTCCATCCGGGAGAGGTGGAGATTCCGGCTGCAGAGCTCGGCGACGTCGATCTTGCGAAGCTGCCGGAGAACCGAGGCATCGCTTCTCACGACGGGATCGACAACCAGTCTCGGCCACAAGCTCGCGAGCAGCCGGAGCGTTTCCGGCTTGTCACCCAGGCGGTAGTGCACCCAGCGGCCGTCCTTGCGCTCCGCCACCAATCCGGCTTGCCGCAGAATCGCGAGATGGACCGAAACGGTGGAAGGCGCAAACTCGAGCAGCGCACCGATCTGGCATGCACATAGCTCCCCGGGGCGCAACATGGCGAGAATGCGGAGCCGGGCCGGATGGGCCAGGGCCTTGTGTGTCTGGACGAGGTGGGAAAGCGTGGGTGCGATGGATGTCATTTCGTGATTTGGCGAACTGACGAATATTCTACTGCGGAGCCCGGGAGAAGACAATGCCGCGTGTACCGTCGCTGACCCGTCATTGCGGCAGCGATGTCATGAGGCAGACAGCACTTTGGACTTGGCACCTAGCACCTGGCATTCAGCACCTAGCATCTTTCATTGATGCCCTGGTTTCGCCTCGTCGCCGCGCTGACGCTTCGCGCGCTGGTCAATCCCGCCGTCGCCGTCGACCTGCTGCGGGTGGGGTGGCGATACCGCCGGCGCAACTGGTGGGCCCGCGCGCCATTCCTGCCCGTTCCCGACCGCACGTACCTGCGCTGGCGGC
The DNA here is from genome assembly GCA_038059315.1 of Gemmatimonadota bacterium. GTDB lineage: Bacteria > Gemmatimonadota > Gemmatimonadetes > Gemmatimonadales > Gemmatimonadaceae > PNKL01. Next base: position 4,052 of record JBBTJT010000013.1, on the reverse strand, counting down.
TGTACACGGCCTACGGCAGCGAAGACGCGATTCCGCCGGTGGCCGACGTCGTGCGCTACGCGCGGTGGGCCCGACACCACCCGTGAGCGGCGAGTCCCCCTCGAGCTTCGAGCAGCGCCTCAAGGCGCAGGCACGGGCGGCGGGGTTCGACCTGGTGGGCATCACCTCGCTCGGCGAACCATCCACCGGGGGACACTTCGACGCCTGGCTCGCCAACGGCTACGCCGGCGAGATGCACTACCTCGAGAAAGGCGCGGAGTTGCGGCGCGACACGCGACGCCCGGTCGCCAGGATGGTCAGCGCACTCGTCGTCGCGCTCAACTACGGCGGCACGCAGCCCCCAGGTGCGGTGGCACGCTATGCGCGCTTCACCGATTACCACCGGGTGATGTGGGACAAGCTCGACGCACTCCTCGTGTGGGCCCGCAATGAACGGGCGGGGCTGAACGGCCGCGCCTTCGTGGACAGCGGCCCGGTGCTCGAGCGTGACCTCGCGCAACGCGCCGGCCTTGGATGGTTCGGCAAGAACACGCTGTTGATCAATCCGCAGCTGGGTTCGTTCTTCTTCCTCGGCGCGCTCTTCCTCGACATCCCGCTGCGCGCCGACGACCCATTCGAGACCGATCACTGCGGCAGCTGCACGCGCTGCCTCGACGCGTGTCCGACGCAGGCGTTCGTCGCGCCGCGAGTGCTCGACGCGCGGCGGTGCATCTCGTACCTGACCATCGAGCTGAAGGGCGATCACACCCCCGAGCAGCGGGCAATGATCGGGGAGCACCTGTTCGGGTGCGATATCTGCCAGGAGGTGTGCCCGTGGAACGCCAAGTTCTCGCGGGCGGCGACCGAGGACGCGTTCAGGCCGCGGGCCGAACTGGCTGACCAGGATGTCGCGTCGTTCGCGACGATGAGTGACCCCGAGTTCATGGCGCGGTATGGCGACACGCCGCTGCGCCGCGCCAAACGCGTGGGGCTCGCGCGCAATGCAGCGGCGCGCCAAGGCAGCTGACGTCCCCTCTCCCCGCTCAGAACTTCAGCCGCACACCTGCGTTCAGGGACCGTCCCTCGAGCAACGACCAGACGTCGGTCGTGCGACGGCCGCCCATGCCCGGCGATGGCAGCAGCAGCGAGTCGACGCGGGTCTGGCGCACATCGAGCAGGTTCTCGGCGTTCAGGAAGAAGCGCGCGCGGCCAACCGGCGTTTGGACGATGCGCTCCGCAAGCGCGCCAACCACGAGGTACGGCCTGCTCTCGCCGCGATACGGGTTGTCCTTGAGCGCCTGGCGGCCGGTGTAGTAGAACTCAAGACCCAGGCGGTGCGCGTCCTCCTTTTCGACCGATGCCACCACGCCCACGGCGTGCCGCGGGATCAGCGGCACGTCGCGGCGGGCACTGCCGCCGAGGAACTCGTCCCATTCGGTCGCATGCGTGAACGCGTACGTCCCCGTCACGCGGCACGACTCATGGAGGTACCGGACGAGTGCTTCCGCTCCCCAGATGCGCGTGGCGAGCGGCGCGTTGACCAGTTCCAGCTGGCGCGCTCCCGACGGGGTGCTCGTGCCGAGTTCGCGCGCCGTCACTGCGTCAGTCAGTCGCGAGCCAAACAGCGAGCCGTTCAGCTCGATCCGCCCGAATGCCGTGTGCACGGGGCCGCCGACATCGAACGAGCCACCAACTGCGCGTTCGACCGCCAGCGCCGCAATGGGACGGAGCGGCGTGAGTCCGGTCGCCTCGGTTTCCTCGGTGAACGGCGTCGGCGCAAAGGTCCCGCCGCCGGCCGACGCCCGCGCCGTCCAGCCGGCCAGCGCCCCCTGCTCTCCGCGCCGCAGCAGCATGGACGCGCGAGGACTGACCAGTGTGCCGTGCCCGCTGTGCCAATCGACGCGACCGCTCGCCGAAAGCACGAGCCACGGCGTCGCGTCGAAATCGGCCTGCACAAAGGACGCGGGCACGCGATAGTCATACGCAAAGCCCGGCACGTCGATGTTATGGTATCGCTCGGACTGGAAGGCGGCGCCACCGACCCAGGTCATCGGGCCACGCGCGGCGGCAATCGACACCTCGGCGAACGCGGTCCGATGCGTGTCGTTCTCATCGATGGACCCGAACCGGTGCGCGTGGCGCTGCTCCGTGGCGGACGAGCGAACGCTCAGCACGTCGCGTCCACGCAGCAGCATCCGGCCCGACAGACCGACATCGCCGCGGCGCGTGCGCAGCCCTTCCCGGAAAGACCGCCCGTCGGGCCCGGTCCGTCCATCAAGCGTGCCGCCGTCACGATTCTCCGCCGTGACGCCGACGGTGGCAAACAGTGAGCGCCCCCGATCGTCGCTGTAGAAGAGTCGAGGACGAACGACGGCGCGCTGGTAGCCGGGCATGTCGGCCCAGCCGTCGCCGTCGATGTCGTTCTCGCGCTGGCGGTGCGTGCTCGCCAGCAGGGTGGCGCCCCACGGGGACTCCGCGCCACGCGGCGAACCGACGTAAAACACCGCGTCCGTTCCGCCGCGCGTCGTCTGGTTCAGCAACAGCTCGCGAGTGGTCACCTCGGGTGGACGGCGCGAGATGAAGTTCACCACACCACCCAGGGCATTGCTGCCGTAGAGAGCGGACGCGCCTCCCTTGATCACTTCGACACGCGCGAGGTCCAACGGCGGGATCTGCAGCAGCCCGAGCCCTCCCGCCTGCGCGCCGTAGAGCGGCAGTCCGTCCGCCAGCATCAGCGTGTAGCGACCGCGCAGCCCTTGCACGCGAACGCCGGCGCTGCCGAGTCCCGGGCTGGTTGTCTGTACACGAAGCCCGCTGGTCTCGTTGAGGAGCATCGAGACGTCGCCGGGAGTCATCGCGACCTTCTCCGCCACCTCCTCCTCGTCCACCACCTCCACGCGGATCGGCGTATCCTCGACGCGCCGCTCGGCCCGCGTGGCCGACACGACGACGCTCTCCAGCTCCGTGCTGCGCGCCTCGAGCTGCACGACGATGGACGTGTCCTGCCGTGGCGCGAGAACGAGCGCGATCGTGTCGGGCGCGAAGCCGATGCGCGTGACGATCACCAGGTGCGGACCCGGCACCAGGCGCAGCGTCGCCCGGCCATCGGCATCGGTCGGCCGGCCGACACGGCCGCTTCGCACGAGGGCCGCTTCAATGGGCGCGTCGTGCTGCAGCACCCGGGTGCGAAGCGTTGCAGCAGGGGCCGGCGCGCTCGCAGACGTCGGAACCTGCGAGCGCAGCGGCACGGCGAAGGTGACCACAGCCAGCCAGGCGGTGATGGTACGCGACGAAATCCGGGTCACGGTCAAAGGCGGCCGGAAGTTCGCGAGATGGACAGGCGGGTTGGTCCCCATTTGAGCTGGTCGTAGATTGCATCGTTCGCGCCACGTCAGAGCTTGTGGAGCCCGACCTTCAAGCTGACTCAAGCGCGCATCGTCCTGAGCGCCGTCGCCCACTTCAGCAGTTCGTCGAGCATCGCGTGCGCCGCCTTCGGGTGCTTCTCGTCCGGCGTGAACGCCCCCGTCGCCTTGTCGATGTGCTGGGCAATCAGCGTTATCGTCACCGCTTCCTGAATGGGCACCATCTTGAGCGTCGTGACCACCTGCTTGGTCATCTGCACGCCGCGCATGCCGCCCGACACGCCGCCGTAGCTGGCAAAGCCCACCGGCTTGTACGTCCACTCATGGTAGAGGTACGTCAGGGCGTTGAGCAGCGGGGCCGGCGCCGAGAAGTTGTACTCCGGCGTCACGAAGACGAACGCGTCGGCGCGCTTCACGCTCTCGCTCCAGCGCTTGGTGTGCTCGTGCTCGTACTTGCCCGTCCTCGGGTGGTTCGGCTCGTCGTAGACGGGAAGCTTGAAGTCGGCGAGGTCCACGAGTTCCACGTCGAACTGCCCGTGCCGCACCGCCTGCTCGTGCATCCAGCCGCCGACAGCGGGCCAGACGCGCCCGGGGCGCGTGCTGCAGATGATCACCTGGAGCTTCAGCATCAGGCAACTCCTCGGCCGTGATTCGTTGCGCTGCCGCCGGTCGCCTTGCGCGGCCGGGGAGTGGGCGAAATCGCGGTCGGCT
>JBBTJT010000012.1:39196-53478 GCA_038059315.1 Gemmatimonadota bacterium | reverse complement strand
GCGCGCCCCGGCCTCGGCGCGGCCGATGACGCTGGGGCGCGCACCGCCGGTGAAGAGCGGGTACGAGAATGCGACCCCCACTTGCCACTCGGCGAGATAGCGCCCGGTGACATTGCTGCGGTCGATGATCGCGCTCGTCGCCTGCACGGTGGGAAACAGCGACGCGCGCGCCGAGCCGACGGCGGCCTGGGCCGCATCCGCCCGGCGCTCTGCCGCCTGCACGTCGGCGTTGGCGCCGTGGGCGCGATCGATCGGCGCGTTCGGCGCGGGGGGCGCATCCGTCGCGCCGGCGGCGGCCGCCATGCCCGGCGAATCCGGGGGCGCGGCGACGGCGGAGAGCCGCACGCCGGCCAGCCGGGCGCCTCGCACCGCGTCGATCGAGACCCCCATGAGCCGCGCCAGTTCGTGCTCGGCGATGTCCACGTGGGTCGCGCTCGTCAGCCGGTCGGCGATGGCGCTCGCCAGTTCGGCGGCGGCCCGCAGCGTGTCGAGCCGCGCCGCCTTGCCGGCAGCCAGGCGCGAACGCGCGCGGCCCGCTTCGGCCGAGAGGGCGGCGAGCCGCTGGTCTTCGGCGGCGAGAATGCCGCGCGCCGTGAGCACGCGCAGGAACGCGGACGTGGTGCGCGCCACGAGCAGCGCCTCCGCCGCGCCCAGCGTCGCCGTGGCGGCGTCGCGCTGCGCCTCGGCCGCGCGCACCTTCGAGGTCCGGGCGCCGAAGTCGAACAGGGTGTAGGCCGCACCCAGCGACGCCTGCGAGAGCGAACGGTCGAACTGCGGCGGGTTGCGCAGGTCGAGGCTGTGCAGCGGATACACCACCATCGGCTCCTCGAACCGGTTGATGGCGCCGTCGAGCGACACTGCGGGCAGCCACGCGGCGCGCGCCTGGCCCACGTCGGCGGCGGCGACGTCGCGCTGGGCGCGGGCCACGGCGGCGGACGGGTGCGTGGCCAGCGCGCGGTCGATCGCCACGGCGACCGTGAGACGCGTCGAGTCCTGTGGCGGCATGGCGAGGACGACGGCAAGGAGCAGGATCGGGGTCATGACCGACGATCGGGATGGGTCGCAAGGCTGCGACGGATGGTGGTGACGACGTGCTTCACGAGGCGCTGCTGGGTCTTCGGATCGGAGCGATCGACGCCGGCGACGTCCCGGGGAATCCGGCTGGCGATGCGCAACAGGAACGGCTGCGCCATCACGCTCATGGCGAGCAGGCGCGGCTCGGCCCTGCGGATGGAACCATCGCGCTGTCCCTCGCGAATGAGGCCGGCGACCGTTGCCAGGTTACGCTGCATCAGGTGGAGCAGGGGCGGCGGCAGCGGACGATCGTTGGCCAGCTCGCGCAGGATGAACGTCGGGGCGGGGAGGTCGCGCTGGGTGAGCACCATGGCGACGATTCTGCCAATCCGTTCGAGTGGCGTGCCACGCCCGGCGGCCAGGGCCACGAATCGATCGGCGAACGGCGCGCCGACACGCTCGATGACGGCGTGGAACAGCGCCTCCTTGGAGCCGAAGTGGTAGGTGACGGCGCCGAGGTTGGCCTTGGCCCGGCCGGTGATCTGGCGCACGGACACGCCGTCGAATCCGTCGCGCGCAAAGAGGTCGGCGGCGGCGGCGAGGAGGCGTTCGGGCACGGGAACGGTAGTATTCATACGTATGTATGAATACGACTGCCCGATCGGCGCGTCAAGACCGCAACGGGCGACTTCCTTGACACTCCCGGTCGGCGCCGCTCATATCTCAGGGCCGATCGCGTCCTGATCCCGGGCAGCCTGTGCACCAGACCACCACGGTACCAACATGAACCTCGCCCTTCGCGGCCGCGGTGCGCCGCGGCTGATACTCGCGGTGACCGCCGTCACGCTGGCCGCGGCGCTTCCTGCGCAATCTGTCACTCTGACACGCGGGTCGCCCCAGGATGTCGGCATGTCGCCGGCCGTGCTGGAGGCGGGCGTCGGGTTGTACCGTGAAGCGGTCGCCAGCGGGGAACTCGTCGGTGCCGTGCTGCTCGTCGCGCGGAACGGGAAGGTGGTCCTCCACGAGGCGGTCGGATCGCGCCACTGGGAGGCGAACCGGCCGATGGAGCGGAACACCATGTTTCGCATGGCGTCGAACACCAAGCCGGTGATCAGCACGGCGATCGCCATGCTCGCCGAACGGGGCAAGCTGCGGTACGCCGATCCGGTGAGGAAGTTCATCCCGTCGTTCGACAACTACCGGTCGGGCTTCATCTCCATCGACCACCTGCTGTCGCACACGAGCGGGTTCCGCATCAACACGCTGTTCCTGGGTCCGTACCTGGCGAAGTCGCCGGAGCACCCGGATGGCCCGACGCTCAAGCTCGAGGTGGCGCGGTTCGGCGAGGTGGGGGCCGTGGTCGCGCCGGGGACGACATACAGTTACAGCAACCCGGGGTACAACACGCTGGGCGCGCTGGTCGAGATCGCTTCGGGCAAGGCCCTCGACGCCTTCCTGCGCGATGAGGTCTATCGCCCACTCGGCATGGTCGACACGTACCACCACGAGGTCGCCAGCAAGCTCGACGGCAAGCTCGACCGCATGGGTGCCGTGTATTACTCGCGGAAGGACGGCAAATGGGTGGCAGGATGGAAGCCCGGCGATGAGCCGCAGGTTCCGTTCGTGCGCGCGTCCGGCGGACTGATCTCCACGGCGTGGGACTACGCGATCTTCCTGCAGGCGTTTCTCAACAACGGCGCGTATGGCAATGTCACGCTGCTGAAGCCGGAGACGGTGAAGCTGATGACCACGGTGCACACGCCGTCGGTGGCGGGCACGAGCGGCGGATACGGGTACGGCTGGGCCATCGACGGCAACGGCATCTACTCGCACGGCGGCTCCGACGGCACGTTTGCCTGGGTCGACCCCGGCCGGAACATCATCGGCCTGGTCTTCACGCAGACGCCGCGCGGGGCGAACCCGACGCGCAAGTTCATGGAACTGGTGAGACTGTCGATCAACGAGCAGCCACGCGCCATCCCCTGAGGAGCAAGACATGAAGACGTCCGCCGGCTGCACGCTGGTCATTGCGGCACTCGTCCTGCAGTCACCGGTGCTTGCCCAGCGCCAGCCGGCCGTCGCGCGACCGCCGGAGGTGGTGCCGGGACCGGGAACGACCTGGTCACTGGCCGCCGTCGGCGATGCGATCATCACGCGCCGCGTGGCCCAGTTCGACAACGCCGCCGACCCGCGCTTTCAGGAGATGGTGAAGGTGATCCGCGGCGCCGACGCGGCCATGGTCAACCTGGAACTGTCGACTTTTCGGTTCAGCGAGTTTCGTGGATGGCCGGAAGTCGAGAATGGCGGCAACTGGGAGGTCGGCCCGCCCGAGGTGGCCGAAGACCTGAAGCACATCGGCTTCGATCTGTTCAACCGCGCCAACAATCACACGACGGATTACGGCGTCGAGGGCATGCGGGTGACGAACCGGCTGCTCGACCGGCTCGGTGTCGTGCACGCGGGCTCGGGCGAGAACCTCGGCGCGGCCAGCCGTCCCGGATACCTGGAGACGCCGAAGGGACGCCTTGCGTTCATCGGCCTGGCGACGTCGTTCACACCGATGTCGCGCGCCGGTGACCCGCGGCCAGACATGGTGGGCCGTCCCGGCCTGAACGCGCTGCGCGTGGACCGTGCCTACGAGGCGGATTCCGCGACGTTCGAAGCACTGCGGGCCGCCGCGGCCGGTTTTTCCGGAAACCCTGCGCCCACCGGCGCGGCCGCGCAATTGCGGCTGCTCACGCAGACGGTGCGCCGAGGCACGCAGACCCGCACCATCACCACGGTCAACAAGATCGACGAAGCGCGGATCCTGTGGGAGATCCGCAACGCGAGCACGCAGGCCGACTATGTGGTGGTCACCAGTCACACCCACGAGTCGACCGTCGTGCCGCCGGCCTGGCTGACGGAGTGGGCGAGGAAATGCCTGGACGCCGGCGCGACCACCTACGTGATGCAGGGTCCGCACCTGCTGCGCGGCATCGAGGTCTACAAGGGGAAGCCGATCTTCTACAGCCTCGCCAACTTCGTCTTCCAGAACGAGACCATCGACCCGATGCCGCAGGACCACTATGAGTTGTTCGCGCTGGCGGACAGCGCGCTGGCCTCGGACCTGTACGACGTCCGCTTCCGCAACGGCACGACCGGCTTCCCGTCGAACGCCGAGTACTACGAGAGCGTGGTGGCGGTGCCGACGTTCAGGGGCAGCCAGCTCATCGACCTCAAGCTGTACCCGATCGAACTGGGCCATCGGGCGCCGCGCTCCCAGCGCGGCACGCCGCGCCTGGCCGACGAGGCAACCGGCCGCCGGATCATCGAGCGCCTGTCGCGAATGTCGGCGCCGCTCGGCACGACAATCGTGTACGAGGGCGGAGTGGGAGTGTGGCGGCCGAACTAGCCGCGTGCTCTTGCCGGTTGCGGCGGGAGAACAGGGCGGAGGGCAGGCGAGCACGCGGGGGCGCAGCGAGAGGGCAGGGGGTGCCTCATTGCTGCACAGGCTTGTAGATTTCTAGATTGCGCGTCACCTGGATGCGCGACCGAACCCAAGCCTCGAATCAGCACGATGACGAAGACCGGGGAAGCGGCCCGTCCGCCGATGGTGGTTGATCCCGAAACGCTGCTGGAGACCTTCCAGCTGTACCGCAAGCAGATCACGGTGACGGCCATCGTGGTGGCCTCCGTCGTCGGTGGCGCCTTTCTGTGGCAGGCGAGCAACGCCCGCAAGGCCACACAGGCGGAGAAGGCGTTCTACGACGCCATCGCGCTGTATGGCCAGCAGGATGCCAAGGCCGTGGACGAGCTGACCAAGGTGGCCACCCGCTACAAGGGCACGGCCGGCGGCGTCCAGGCCGCCCTGATCCTCGCCCAGGCCAGGTACGACCAGGCGAAGTTCGACGAGGGACTGAAGGTCCTCGACGAGGTCTCGTCGCCAGGGGCCTTTGCCGCCGGGGTGGAGTCGCTGAAGGCCGCCGGGTACGAAGGGAAGCTGCAGTTCGACAAGGCCGCCGAGCATTACCAGGCGGCGGTGGCGAAGGCGCAACTGTCCGGGGAGAAGGACTACCTGAAGGGCGAAGCCGCCCGGGCGCTGACCGCGGCCGGCAAGCAGGCCGAGGCGAAGAAGCTCTGGGAAGAGCTCGCCGCCAAGGTGGACTCGCCGATGGCCGGCGAGGCCAAAGTCCGGCTGGGCGAACTGACCGCCACGCCAATCAAGAACTAGGCTCGCTCCGGCGCACCCGAAGGGGATCGCACCCCGGGGATGGGAAAGGTAAGAGGCGCGGGGCTTCGGCTCCGCGCCTTCCTTTACCCCCGCACCCCGCACTCTGCCTCATTACTCTACTTATAATATGTATTATGTAAACTAACGCTGGTGGATAAGTGTGGATACCTCACACTGGGCTATCCCCTGGGCCTTCAAAGAGTTGGACGGTCACTGAGTAGATGCTGTCGCCTGTCAGTTGAGCGACACCACCCGGGCAGCGTCTCGCCATTGGACCACGGTCCGCGTCGCCTACAGTTCGGCGATCGTACCCTCGAAGACCACGCGGGCCTCACCGCAGAGTGATGGCACGATGTGGCCGTCGGCGTGCCGCAGCGTCACCGTCAGCACTCGCTCTGACTTGGTGTGGAGTCGAACCACCCGCCCCGCCAGCCCCCAGGCCTTGAGGAGCGCGGCACTTGCCACCGCTCCGGTGCCGCAAGCCAGGGTCTCGGCTTCCACGCCTCGTTCGTAGGTGCGAATCAGGAATTCGTCGGTGCCGGCCGGGGCCACGAAGTTGACATTGGCTCCGGCCCGGAGTTTCGGATCCAGCCGAAGCGGGCGCCCTCGGCCCACGACGTCAACAGAAGACGTATCTTCAACCAGCACAACAAGATGCGGGACACCAGTGTCGGCAAATCCCATGCGATGCTCGCCGGCCAGGAGGTCGAATCCGGCATCGAGCCGGAGTTCGCGAACCGGCTGAAGGTCGATTTCCGGTACTCCGTTTCTGAAATGCCCGGTCATCACCCCGGCATCGGTCTCAAAATGACACTGCCCATCGCCGATTATCCCCAGCTCCCGCGCCAGCCTGACGCTGCAGAGCGAGGCGTTGCCACAGAGCTCGCCAACGCTACCATCTCGGTTGAAGTAGCGTATCCTAAATGATTGGTACGTATCGCTTTGCAAGAACACAACGCCGTCGGCGCCAATGCCTGTTCCCGGTGCGCAGAGCCTTCGAACGGCCTCCGGGGTGGCAAACGTGTGCGCTGCGTCGTGGTCGGATCGGGCATCGAAAACGACGAAGTCGTTTCCCGACCCCGACATCTTGTAGAACGCCTGCCCCGACGGAATGGTCATAACCGCCCCGTGAGCTGCCACCAGCGCAGTCGCCAGACCATCAGGACGGCCTCGCGCACGATGTGCCCGCTCATCTTGCTGTCACCGACCGTGCGATCGGTGAACACGATGGGGATTTCCTTGCCGCGGAAACCCTTGTGGAAGGCCCGGAACGACATCTCGATCTGGAACGCGTAGCCGTTCGACCGCACCGCGTCGAGGTTGATACCCTCCAGCACCCGCCGGTGGAAGCACTTGAAGCCGCCGGTGGCATCCCATAGCCTGAGTCCCGTGACCAACCGCGCATAGATGTTGGCACCGTAACTCAGCACGAGCCGCTTCATGGGCCAGTTCACGACCGTCACGCGTCCGTCCAGATACCGGGACCCGAGCACGAAGTCGGCCTCCTGGGCGGCGGCGAGGAACTCGGGCAGGTGTCGCGGGTCGTGCGAGAAATCCGCGTCCATCTCGAAGACGTACTCGTAGTCCCGGGAGAGCGCCCACCGGAAACCGTCGAGATAGGCCGTGCCCAGCCCCATCTTGCCCGGACGGCGCATCAGGTGGACGCGCGGCTCGCGGCCGCGGATCTCCTCCACGAGGTCGCCGGTTCGGTCGGGCGAGTTGTCGTCGACAACCAGGATCTCGATGCGCGGATCCTCCTCGAGCACCTGGCTGATCAACGTCGGGATGTTCTCCCGCTCGTTGTAGGTGGGAACGATGATGAGCGCCTTGTCAGCCATTGGTCACCTGTACGCGGCGGCGGTCGGCCACGAATCCCGCGCCCGCCAGCAGCAGGCTGAGGGCAATGGCGGCAAGGGTGATGCTCCGCCCCTTGGGATACGTTGCGTTGGCAAAGGTAAACTCGACGGACTTCGCACCCGCCGGCAGCGGAACTCCCATCAGCACGTAGTCGGCGCGATACACCTCGGCGCTCTTGCCGTCGACCGTCGCCGTCCAGCCCGGATAGTAGTTCTCCGAGGCCACCAATGCCGACCCCGCGGGCGCCGGGGCGCTCAGCGTCACCGTGAAGTGACCAGGGCGATAATCCGTGGTGCTCGTGGTGAGGGCGAGTGCCGCGGGGAGCGCGGTCAGCGGCTGCGTGGCAACCGCCGCCGACGTGTCGAAGATCGCCACCTGGTACGTCGGGAAGTTCGGGAGCTGCGCCGCCTGCAGCGTGACGTCGTCGGGGTACTTCGCCATGGCCGGAGCGACCCAGGCGAAGGGGCGATCTCCCTCGAGTTTGTAGAGCGACACCCTGGTGCCGGCCGCGTTCTGCAGCGGCCCCGCCACCGGCAGCGCCCCGTCGATGGGGAGCGTGTCGGTATTGGTGAGAAAGTAGTTCACGTTCATGAGCTGCCAGAACGCGGGGTTCACCCGCGCGCTGTACCCTTCCGCGCCCCGGCCAAGCTTCTGGTAGCGACCGAGTTCGTTGCCGTGATAGCCGGTGACCGACCGAATGCCATGCACCATCAGGCCATCGCCATTGAGCTGCGGGTCGTGCGGCGCCACCGGGTTGCCCTCCCCCACCGCGAACACCACCACGCGTGTTGGTTGTGGCACCTTCTTCAGGAAATCGATGGTCGCGTCGCTCGCATAGAGCTTGGAGGCCGGCGCCGAGAACATCCAGTACTGCCTTTCCACCGACCAGAGGTCGAGGGCGACGATCAGCGGCAGCGCCACGCCGGCCTGGCGCGCGGTCATCCTGCCGCGCGCCCCGGCAATGATGACAGCGGCGCCGAGCGCCACGAACAGCAGCGATCGCCAGGCGCCCACCGTGACGGCGCTGGCGTTGGCGTCGACGAGATCGCCAAAGCGCGGATCGACGACGAGCCCCTGGGCGAACGAGGTGAAGGCGCCGGCGGTGGCCAGCAGCGCAATCGCCGCGCCCGCCACCAGCCAGCCGATGGCGTATCTTGCCGTGGCCCTGCCGGCGAGCAATCGCTCGGTGCCGAGCGCGGCAAGCAGCGCAACCGAGAACGCGAAGACGAACATCATGGTGCTCGGGGCGCGGAAGAACTTCGTTCCCGGCACGATCGCATACACGAGCTGGAAGAACGGCGTGGAGCCGCCCAGCGCCCAGAGCAGCGAGACGATCGCCACGCCGAGCCAGAAGCGGCGGAATCCGCGGCGGACCTCGCCGCCCACGCCGAAGGCGAGCGGCACCAGCAGGAGCACGGCCGCCCCCAGGTATTCGCTGTGCAGGTGGATGCCGTTGCGTCCCCAGTAGTTCCCGAGGATCCCGGAGAACTGCGGCAGGTACGTATTGATGATCTCCTCGAGCGGCCACGAGTACGAGGTGGCGTAGGCGTAGTCACGGCCACCGGCGCGCGGTGACCACGGCGTGTACTCGCTGAGTGGCAGGAACTGGATGGCGCCGATGGCGAGGCCAAGCGCCACCGCGCCGAGCGCGAAACCCATTCGCCGGAACGCGACCTTGCGTTCGAGCCCCGACGTGCCGAATCCCAGCATGAGCGCCCACGCGCCGGCCACCAGCAGGTGGTACTGCAGCAGCTGCGGGTGCGGCGACAGCACGGCAAGCCCGATGACGAGCGAGAGCGCGCCCCACGCCCAGCGGCGGCCGTCACGGATGCCGACGGTGAGGAGGATCAGCGTGACCGGCAGCAGCGCGCTGACGAACAGCTTGCCGTCGTGGCCCGGCGACGCGTACCCGGCAATGGGACCGCCGAGTTGGTAGGCCAGCGCGCCGACGAGCGACGGGAAGAAGCCCAGGCCGTAGACGCGAAGGAACAGGAACGTGCCGACGCCGGCCAGCCAGAGATGGCTGATGAAGCCCCACGTCATCCCCACGTCGGTGCCGAGCAGGAGGCGCAGCCAGAACGTGGGATAGAAGATGTCGCCATGCATGGCGGCGACGAACGGCATGCCGCCGAACAGGTATGGATTCCACTGGGGGATGGCGCCGAATGCGCGGTACTGCTGCACCGCGAAATCGCGGAACGCAAACCCGGCGATGTACTGGTCGCTCATCGGGTTCACGAGGAACTGCCCGCCAAGGGCCGGATAGCCGAGCGCCAGGGCGGCCACGGCGCAGGCGAGGGCTGCCCACAGCACCGAGAAGCGCGGCGCCTGTTCCGTGGACGGTGAATCGGGTCGGGTCATCTAATGATCGGAAGGAGAAGCCCGGCGCGCCGCCGGGCGAATGAGCAGGAACAGCACGCCGGGAATGATCTCGAGCACCGTCAGCCACACCCGCGAGGCGGCCACCAGCAGCGCCGACAGTGCGCCGGCGGCGAGTCCGGCGCGCTCCAGCGACTCGGCCATGGCGATCTCCCGCACGCCGATCCCGCCGGGCGCGAAGAGCGCGATGAAGCCGAGCAGGTACGGCCCGACGAAAATTGCGATCCAGTCACCGGAAGTGCCAGCGGTCGCGCCACCGGAAATGCCTGAGGCGAACCACTGGAATGCAACGCCATACATGAGCCAGGCCGACGCGGTTCCCGCACCGGCCCACCAGATGGCGCCCGGCGGCAGGCGCGGCTCCGCGAACTGTCGCTTCGACACCCGGTTGATCCATCGCACCACGAACGGGAGCAGCCACGGCATGAGGAGCACCAGCAAGCCGACAGATACCAGGGCTGCCGTGGTCCCGCCGGGGAATTGCATCACGTGCGCGCCCGCCGCAAAGAAGACGCCGAAGCCGGTGAGGATGTTGACGAGCTGCACCACCAGCGACGATCCGACGGCCGCCACCGGTGAGACACCGGCATCCTGCGCCAGGGTTCCCATGGCGGCGATGGCCCAGACTTTTCCCGGCACGTACTTGCCGAGGTTGCTGATGAACCAGATGCGCGCGGCATCGGCGAACGAGAGGCGTTCGCCCCACGCCTGCACCGTCTGCCGCCACGTCTGGATGAGGACGAGGTACGACGCCAGCACCAGCGCGCAGGAACCGAGGATCGCGCCCCAGGCGGGGCGGGCGGACGCGAGGGCGTGTTCGTACTCGCCCCAGTGACGCTGCACGTACCAGGCGACGAACCCGAGGAGCGCCAGCTGCAGCGCCCTCCGCAACAGCGTGGCGCGCGTCACGTGCCGTGCTCCAGCACGGCGTCGTAGAGCGCGCGATAGCGCGCGCCGACGGCGTCGGGCGAGTAGCGCGAGAGCGCAAACAGGCGGGCGGCCTGCCCGGCGAGCCGCGCCGTGGCCGGTCGCTCCACCACGCCGTCGATGGCGTGGGAAAGCGCGGCAATGTCGCCGGCGGGAACGAGCCAGCCCGTCTCGCCGTCGCGCACCACATCGGTGAGCCCTCCGGACGCATAGGCGACGACCGGTGTCTCGCAGAGCGACGCCTCCACGCCCACCAGTCCCAGTCCCTCGTGCGTGGAAGGAACGAGCACCGCCGCCGCGGCGCGATAGAACGGGGCGAGTGCCGGCTGCGCCAGGTGCCCGTGCCAGCGCACGCGGTCGGCCACGCCGAGCTCGGCGGCCCGGCGTTCCAGCGCGGCGCGATCGGCGCCGTCGCCTACCACGTCCAGCGACCATGGGCGTCGGGCGAGCGAGAGCGCGTGCAGCAGGTCGCCGATTCCCTTTTGCGCATTCAGCCGCCCGACGAAGAGCATGCGGTCGGATGAGCGCGCGACTGCCGCATCGGGCGAGAACAGGTGCGTTGCGGCCGGCATCGGCACCGTGCCGACGGCGCGGCCGCCGAGTGCCTCGGAGGCGCAGCGCGCGAGCCAGTTCGACACCGCCAGCAGGGATGCGGCCCGGGCGCCGACTCTCGCGAAGAGACGGCGCGCCACCAGGCCCTGCGCCAAACGAACGTCCGACCCGTGCATTGTCACCACCATCGGCGTTCCATGTCCGCCGGCCATCAGCCCGCCCGGGAACCACCAGTGACAGTGCACGAGGTCGTGGTGTCCTTCGCGCAGCGCACCCCGTACGGCCTGCCGCCCGGCTCGAAGCATGAGCAGCAGCGCCAGCTTTGCCCGCCACGATGCGGACACCTGCTCCGCCATGGTGCCGGTGTAGGCGAGCGTCTCCCACGAGGACGGCGCGTACCGGTACCGGCGAACCCGGATGCCATCGATGACGTCTTCCGCGGCCAGGCCGGGCGCGGCTGGCGCGAGCACGGTCACGTCGACGCCGCGCACCGAGACGGCCCGGGCCAGCGCGTGCACGAAGGCCCCGGCCGCATCGCCCGGATATCGCGGGAATGCGTGCGTGACGAACAGGGCCTTCAGCGGCCGCTCGCTCACTCCGGCGGGCGCTGAGTGTCTTCGTCGAGACGCCGGCGCAGTTCGCGCAGCTCGGCGCGCTGCCCGGCGATCTGTTCCCCAAGCAGTCCCGTGGCGAAGAAGATGCTGCCGAGCACCAGGCAGGTCTGGATGACCGTCCAGACGGCGCGGACGCCGACGTTCTCGGTGAACAGCAGGTAGAGCGCCACCAGCCCGGCAACGAAACCCGCCGAGAACAGGACGACGCCCAGCATGCCGAACAGCAGCAGCGGCTTCTGTCCGAACCGCAGTTCGAACCAGACGGCGAGCATGTCGAGCACGCCCACCGGAATGCGGCCGATGCCGAACTTCGACTTGCCGGCGTGCCGCGGATAGAGCGCCACCGGGATCTCGCTGACGGTGTAGCCCTGCTGCGTGGCCAGCACGATCATGTAGCGATGCCAGTCGGGGCGCGACGGTTGCGCCTCCATGATCTCGCGACGATACGCCTTGACGTTGTTGAGGTCCTTCACGCGCACGTCGAACAGCGTGCGACTGAGCCAGTTGTAGACGCGCGACACGAAGGCCTTCTCGTACTTGCCCTGCTTGTAGCCGGTCACCATGTCGCTTTCGCCGCCGCGGATGGGGGCGACGAGGCGCGGAATGTCCTCCGGCTTGAACTGCAGGTCCGCCGGATAGAACACCAGGATGTCGCCGCGCGCCTGCAGGTATCCGGTTCTCAGGGCCTCGGCGATTCCCCGACGGGTGCGATGCCGCGCGGCCCGCACGAAGGGATGCCGCTCCATCAGCTCCTGCAACAGCGGCCAGGTGGCGTCGAGCGAGCCATCATCGATGACGATGACCTCGTACCGCTCGGGCCGACCGGCGAACGCCTGCGCGCAGAGGTCGAGAAAGAGCGGGAGGTTTTCGGCCTCGTCCTTCGCCGGCACGAGTACTGATACGTCGATCTGGGGCACGGGTGCGGGGTGCGGGGGTTAAGAGCTTGAGAACGGGTTGGGTGCGGAGTGCGGGGGGCTGGTGCGGGAGCACAGGGTGGGTGCGGAGTGCGGGGGTCTGGTGCGGGGAAACGAGTGGAGTGCGGAGGATGAGCATGGGGAACTTCGTGCAGGAAACGGACGGCGTAGAACGTACAGCGTAAAGCTCACAGCTTCGTTTGCGGTTACACTCGCTTTCTCATCCGGGCAGAAAGTACCCCGAGCTGGTCGCGGTACTTGGCAACGGTCCGGCGGGCGATCTGTATCCCTTCCCGCTCGAGAATCTCGACGATGGCCTGGTCGGTGAGCGGGTCCTTCGGCGTCTCGTCCTGCACGAGCTTCCCGATCTTGTCCTTGATGCCGCGGGCCGAGACGTCCTCGCCACCCGTGGTCGCCAGGCCAGACGAGAAGAAGAACTTCAGCGGGAGCACGCCACGCGGCGTCTGGACGTACTTGTCGCTGGTCACGCGGCTGACGGTGGACTCGTGCATGCCGATGACGTCGGCCACCTCGCGCAGCGTCAGGGGCTTGAGGTACTGCACGCCCTTCTCGAAGAACTCGCGCTGCCGGTCGACGATGAAGTGCATCACCTTGAGCATCGTGTGGCGCCGCTGCTCGATGGCTTGGATGAGCCACTGGGCCGCGTTGAGCTTGCTGACGATGAACTCCCGGTTCTCTGGGGTGAACTTCTTCCGGTCGCGGGCGATGTCCTGGTACGAGCGGCTCAGGCGCAGCCGCGGCACGTTCGTGTCGTTCAGGGAGACGAGGTATTGCCCGTCCACCTTCTCCACCACGAGATCGGGCATGACATAGCTGTCGAGGCTGGCCGACTTCGCAAATCCCGGCTTGGGGTTGAGCCTGGCAATCCGGTCGGCCGCCTGCTGCACCTCGAGCGTCGTGGTGCCCGTGCGCCGGGCGATCTCCGCCCATCGGTGGGCGATGAGCTCGTCGAGGAATTCCGTGAGGATGCGCCGGGGGAGCGCCGCCTCCTCGCCCGCCTCGCGCAGTTGCAGCAGCAGGCAGTCACGCAGGTCGCGCGCGCCGACGCCGGGCGGTTCGAGGCCCTGGATGATGGCGAGCATCTCCTCGGCTTCCGCCATGGTGAAGTACGGCACCTTCTCCTCGTCGCGCCCGGTCGCGTCGGCACTGTGGCGGATCTCCTCGTTGATCCCGCGCAGGATCTCGTCGAGGCCGCAGGCGAGATACCCGTCGTCGTTGATGTCGCCGATGAACTCCTCGGCAAGGACGGTCTGCCTGGGGCTCAGCCCGAGGAGCGCGACCTGCGCGCGCAAGTCGTCCTCGAGTCCGCCGCGCGAGACGGTGACCGGTTCGACCCACTCCCGTTCGTCGCGGTCCTCACGGGGAGCCGATACGTCAAAGCCGTCCTGGAGGATCTCCTCCCACTCCGTCTCCTGCTGGCGCGGGTCGCTGTCGGGGCTCGAGGCGACCGTGTCGAGCGGGACGTCGAAGGCGTCGGTGTTCGACGGGGCCTCTTCCTCGCTCTCGGCATCGCCGGCTTCCTCATCGTCCTCTTCGACGAGGTCGAGAAACGGGTTGACTTCCAGTTCCTGCTTCAGGTGCTGCTGGAGGTCGAGCAGGGGCATGGTGAGCATGTCCATCGCCTGGTACAGGCGAGGATTGATCTTCATCTCCTGCCCCATCCGGACGGACTGGCTCATCCCCGCTTTCATGGACCCGCTTCCTCGGGACCCGGCCCGGTCTCCGGCTCTACTTCGGGCGTCTCGTCGGCGCGGTGCTCGCGGTGGAATCGGTCCCGCAATCGCGCGGTGA
>JBBTJT010000012.1:0-39096 GCA_038059315.1 Gemmatimonadota bacterium | reverse complement strand
GGCGTCTCGTCGGCGCGGTGCTCGCGGTGGAATCGGTCCCGCAATCGCGCGGTGAGCGTCGGTCCGAGGTAGATGTCGGCGACGGTGTCGTCGAACACCAGGTCGCGCACCGTGCCGGACACCTTCACCTGGCCGTCGAACATGATGTACGCGCGGTCGACGATGTCGAGCGTCTGCTCCACATTGTGGTCCGAGATCAGCACGCCGATGCCACGGTGGCGCAGGCTGGCCACGATGCTCTGGATGTCGTGCACGGCAATGGGATCGACGCCGGCGAACGGCTCATCGAGCATCATGAACTTGGGTTGCGTCACGAGGGCGCGCGTGATCTCGAGGCGCCGCCGCTCGCCGCCGGACAACTGGTACGCCTTGCTGGACCGCAGGTGCTTGAGCCCCAGTTCATCGAGCAGCGTCTCGAGGCGCCGGCCGCGCTCGGCCTTGCTGAGCGAGATCTCCTCGAGGATGGCGAGGATGTTCTCCTCGACCGTCAGTTTGCGGAAGATCGACGGTTCCTGCGACAGGTAGCCGATGCCGCGGCGGGCGCGCTGATACATCGGCATCTGCGTGATGTCGGCGCCGTCGAGCAGGATGCGGCCGGCGGTCGGCGGGATGAGGCCGGTGATCATGTAGAAGCTCGTCGTCTTCCCCGCCCCGTTGGGGCCGAGCAAGCCGACGATCTCACCCTGGCGCAACTCGAGCGCCACGTCGTTCACGACGTTGCGCCGCCGGTACGTCTTCACCAGCCCTTCGGCGCGCAGGACGCTCTGCCCATCGACCCGGGCGAGCGTGGCCGCCGACACCCGCGGCGCCGCGTGCTCGCCCGTCTCGCGCAGGGCCGACGCGAACGTCTCGCGCCCACCGCGGACGACCTCCCACAGCGCCGGCGCGAGCGCCACGCGACTGTCCGGGTCATCGAGGTCGCCGATAGTCACCGACCCCGAGCCGACGAGGCGCGGCAACGCCACGTTGGCAAGGTGCGCGCGCACTTCATCCAGGCTCAGCCGCCCCGACTCGCGCTCGGCGTCGCGCCCCTCGTCGCGCAGCGAGCGCAGGTAGTCGTCGCGATAGTGCACCGCGAGGTTGTTGAATGCCGTACCGCCCGCTTCGTCGGCAGCGCCGATGATGGCGATCAGGGCGAGCGCCGCCGATCGGTCGCCGGCGGCGATGCGCTCGGCGATCTGGCGGGCCTGTTCGCTGCTTGGCGTCGTCACGGCTTCCTGTCGGGAGTGGTGGCTGGCACTGCCGGGCGACGGGTCGTCGCGGGCTTGCCGGGTGGCGGCGCCGGCGGCTTGGCTGGGCCAGCCCTGGCCGCGCTGGCCTTGGCCGCGCCCGCCTTGGCCGCGCCGGCCCTGGCGCCCTTCGCTCCGGCGGCACTCGTGTCGGTCTTCAGCGAGTCGGGAGGCGCAAGCTCCAGGTACACGCCCGAGGCCTGTTCGCGCACGGTAACCGTTCCGACCGTGCGATCGGCGCCAAAGGCGACCGTGATGGCCTTGCCCTTGACGTAGTTCAGGTTCGGGGCCGACTTGACTCCCTGCGACGACGAAACCTGATAGAACGACGACGCGGAACCAACGGCCAGTATGGTCTTGATGACGGCCTTGCTGGCGGTGTCACCCTTGTCGCGCACGCTCTCGAACGTGGCGACGATCGTGTCGCCCTTCAGCCAGTCGTTCTCCATCGACACGAACTTCGTGCTGTCGGTGCGGCTGCTGGCTTCGGCTCCGCGCAGGGCACGCAGTTCCTGCAGGACCTGCCCCGGCATCAGCACGTCGATGGAATCGGCGACGATGTCCCGGTCGGTGGCGTGGGCGCGCGCACGCGAGGCGCCCCAGGCGAAGGCCCGCGAGAGTTGCTGGTCGGCGAGTCGCAGGTCGATCGTGTCGGCGACCAGCGTGACCTCATCGCTGACCGCGCGCGCGGAATCGGCGGAGAGCACCCGCTCGAGTTTGCGCTGCTTCGACCACATGTCGATCTGCCGGCCGACGAGCGAGAACTTCGACTCGCCGAGGCCGTCGACGCGCGGACGCCCGGTGAGGCGTGACCACTCGGTGCCCGCGTCCATCGTGGCGCTGTCGGATACCGCCTTGAGGTCGGGGCGCGTGATCACGACGCTGCCGCCGGCGTACACCAGCGAATCACCAACGCTCACCATCTGCTCGGCCACGATCTCAACCGTGTCCGTGGTGCCGCCGCCCGCGTCGTCAGGACTGAGGCGCGTCACGGGGCGTCCGGTGGCGACCAGCCGGGAGAGCGGGCGCTGCGCCGGGATGGCCCGGAAGTACTCGGCGCGCGGTCCGCGGAGCCGCGTCCCCTTGTCGGTGACGGCCACCACGTTGCCTTCGGCGACGACCTGCTCCTCGCTCTGGAAATAGTAGATGCGGTCGGCGTCGAGCTTCACGCGCTTCTCCGTGTAGTGCGCGTTGCCGATGATCGTGTAGGACTTGGTGTCGCCGATCGCCTCGAGCGAGTCGCCGGCCAGGCGCTGGTCGGTGTTGGTGCAGCGGCCGCGCACGCCCCGTCCGTAGAAGCTGTTGTACTCGCCGCTGGGCATCTTGATGGCGAGCGTCGTCGTGGAGTCGTAGTTGTACAGCTCGAGGTTGCACGACTTCGCCGGAGCCGGCTGCTGCGCGGCCAGCATCCACGGGACACTGATCCCGGCGACAAGGAGCGGGCCGCGCATCAGTTCTTCGGAACCCTGAGCTGACCGGCCTTGGCCCGCGAGGCGTGGAGGATGCGGATGTTGTTCATGTCCGGATCCGAGACGAAGCCCACGCCGCTGGCCTCGCGGCCGTCCTCGGTGAGCACGAAGGCGCTGTCCGACGAGATCTGGTTGACGCGCTGGTCGAACCTGACCATCTCGCTGGTGAGCTTGCGACCGTCCACCGTGGTGATGACCACGCGCCCGCGCGCCTCCAGCAGGCCATCGCGCGTGAGGTAGCGTCCCGTGCGCGACGTCAGTACCGCCTCCTTGGCGCCGGCCGAGTTGTAGAAGACGGCGTTGACGATCCGCATTTCCATGCGGGTGTTGTCGTCGTAGAACAGCGCGGTGTCGCTGAGCACCTCGGCGCGCCGCAGCCCGCCGTCGGTCACCAGCGTGCGCGACCCGAAGGCCACCTGGTCTGCGGCGGGATCAATGCCCTTGGCGGCGGCGCCGGTGCGGGGGGATTGCGGCTTCTGGCACGCGGCAGTGGCGAACAGCAGGGTCCCGAGAAGAAGAGAAGCTGTACGCTGTACGCTGTACGCCGTACGCCGTCGGCTCACCGCCAACTGCCAACCGCCAACCACCAACCACCTGCCACCAACCGCCGGTTGCATCACGCTGCCCCCGCCCGCATCAGGTCGTGGAGGTGCACCACCCCGACGATCGCTCCGGCGTCGTCGAGTACGGGCATCGCCATGATGCCGTGCTGCTCCATCCGGAAGACCACCGCGCTGCCCAGCTCGTCAGGGTGCGCCGTCTTCGGCTGGCGCACCATCACCGTGTCCACCTTCACCGGGAAAATGTCCGGTTCGTGCTCCATCAGCCGCGTGAGGTCACCGGTCGTGAGCAGGCCAGCCAGCGTTCCGTCCGGACCCGCCACCAGCACGATGCCGCGGCGTTCCGCGAGCAACACCACCGCCTCGCGCATCGTCGCCGTGACCGGCATGATGGGTAGTTGCGTCGTGAGCATCACGTCGCGGACCTTGGTAAGCAGCTTGCGACCCAGCGAACCGCCCGGGTGCAGCCGCGCAAAGTCCTCGCGACGGAACCCCTTCACTTCGAGCAGCACCACCGCCAGCGCGTCGCCGTAAGCCAGTTGCACGGCCGTGCTCGTCGTCGGCGCGAGGTCGTGCGGACACGCTTCCTCGTCCACCGAGGCGTCGAGCGTGACATCGGCCGACCGCGCCAGCGTCGAGTCGGTGTCACCGGAGATGGCGATGACGCGTACCCCGAGGCGCTTGAGCTGTTCCAGCAGGGGCAGCAGTTCCTCGGTTTCGCCGCTCTTGGAAATCAGGATGGCCACGTCATTGGCGCCGACGATGCCCAGGTCGCCGTGCACGCTCTCGGTCGGATGCAGGAAGCTGGCCGGGGTCCCCGTGGAGGTGAGGGTCGCGGCGATCTTGCGGCCGATCAGGCCGGACTTGCCGATGCCGGCGACAATCGTGCGACCCTTGGCGGTGGCGATGAGCTCCACCGCCCTGGAGAACTCCGGCCCCACCCGGGCCGCGGCCTTTCCAAGCGCCGACTGCTCCATGGCAATGACGCGCCGTCCGCGCGCGATGATGTCATCGGGCGACATCACGGGTTCGTCTCCGACCGGCTCAACACGTAGCGCTCCACCAGCGCATCCCATTCACCGCGGGCGCGCAACAGGAGCTCGCAGAACTCCCGCACGGCCCCGCCGCCGCCGTGGCGCGTCAGCTGGAGCGTGGCGGAGTTCACCGCGCTCTCCGTGGCGTTGCCCACGACCACCGGAAGTCCCACCGCCCGCAGCACCCCGACGTCGGGGAGGTCGTCGCCGATGAAAGCCACCTCGTCGAGCCCGATGCCCAGCCGCTTGCAGATCTTGATGAGCGCGGGAAGCTTGCGCGCGTGTTCGTCCTGCACGAGTTCGTCCACCTTGAGTTCGGCGGCGCGCAGCGCGACGCTTTCGGACACTCGCCCGGTGATGATTCCCACCTTGATGCCCGCCCAGCGGAGCAGCAGGATGCCGAGGCCGTCCTGGATGTCGTACTTCTTGAACTCCATGCGGCGGCCGTCGACGTCGCCGAGAAAGATGCCGCCGTCGGTGAGGACGCCGTCGACGTCGATCGCCACGAACCGGACGCGCTGCGCCGTCTCGGCGTCGAGGGTGCGTCCAGGAGCGCCGGTGGCGGACGGAACGACGGTCATCGGCCGCCCCGCGCCGCCGCCCAAACGTCGATGGCGCGCAGCACCAGGTCGTCGAGCTGCCCCAGCGGGATCATGTTCGGCCCGTCGCTCGGGGCATGGTCCGGGTCGGGATGCGTCTCGAGGAAGAGCCCGTCGGCGCCGGCGGCGCAGGCGGCCAGCGTGAGGTGCGGAATCATGGACCGGACGCCGCCCGATGCCCCACCCTCCCCGCGGCCCGGCTGCTGCACCGAGTGCGTGCCGTCGAATATCACCGGGCAGCCGCAGGCCGCCTTCATGCGGGGGATCGCCCGCATGTCGACGACGAGGTCGCCATAGCCGAAGAACGTCCCCCGTTCAGTTACCGCCACGTGCGCCTTGCCCGGACCCCGGGCACCCACCGGGTCAACAGCGCGAACCTTGGCGACCGCACCGGCCATTCCCTCGGGGTGCAGGAACTGGCCCTTCTTGATGTTCACGGGCTTGCCGGTGGCGCCCGCCGCCTCGAGGAGGTCGGTCTGGCGGCACAGGAACGCCGGAATCTGCAGGGCGTCGACAACCAGCGCCGCCGTGGCGCAGTGCTCCGGGAGATGCACGTCGGTAATGACGGGGAGGCCCGTGGCCGCACGAATGCGATCGAGTGACGCCAGTCCCTCTTCCAGGCCGGGGCCGCGAACTGCGCCGGCATTCGAGCGGTTGGCCTTGTCGAAGCTGGCCTTGTAGATGATGCCGCCGGGCACGCGTTCGGCGAGACGGGCGAGGTGCTCGCCCACCCGCAGCATCACGTCGTCGGACTCGATGACGCACGGGCCGGCAATCAGGAACAGCTGGTCACGCGGGAAGGACGCGGGCATCGACTAGGTGGCCTTGGCGAGCGCCGGCGTGCCGGCGCGTTCCGGCGCCGCCGACCGCTGGTTGCGGTGCTTCACGGCCGCCGACACGAAGCTGGCGAAGAGTGGGTGCGGACGGGTTGGACGCGACTTCAACTCCGGATGGAACTGGCAGGCGATGAAGTGCGGATGTCCGGGAAGTTCCACCATTTCCACGAGCGATCCATCGGGCGACACCCCGGAGAGGCGCATTCCCTTCTCCACGAACAGGTCACGGAACTGGTTGCTGACCTCGTAGCGGTGCCGATGGCGTTCGCTGATCTCCGGGACGCCGTATATCTCGGCGGCGCGTGAACCGCGCGTCAGGCGGCACGCGTACGCGCCCAGTCGCATGGTGCCACCCATGTCCTTGACCGTATGCTGGCTTTCCATCAGCGCGATGACGGGGTGTGCGCAATCGGGCGCGAACTCGTTCGAATTCGAGTCGTCCAGGCCG
This sequence comes from Gemmatimonadota bacterium, assembly GCA_038059315.1. GTDB lineage: Bacteria > Gemmatimonadota > Gemmatimonadetes > Gemmatimonadales > Gemmatimonadaceae > PNKL01. Next base: position 32,921 of record JBBTJT010000012.1, on the reverse strand, counting down.
CAGACGTTGCGCGCGTACTCGATGATCGCCACCTGCATGCCAAGACAAATGCCGAAAAACGGGTTGCCCGTCTCGCGTGCGCCGCGAATCGCGTCCACCATTCCCTCGACACCACGCACCCCGAAGCCGCCGGGCACGAGGAGCCCGTCGTATCCGGCGAGCATGCGCCGCGCCGTCTCCGGATCGGTGAACAGGTCGGACGACGTCCAGGCGATCTCCACGCCGACATCGTTGGCGATGCCCCCGTGAATGAGCGCCTCCTGCACGCTCTTGTAGCTGTCGGCGTAGTCGGTGTACTTGCCGACCACGGCGATGCGTACCCGCGACGCCGGTTCCACGATCTTCTGCACCAGCGCCCGCCACGCCGACAAGTCCGCCGGCTTCGTCTCCAGGCCGAGCTTGCGGCAGACGATCTGGTCGAGCTTCTGCTCGGCGAATGCCAGCGGGATCTGGTAGATCGTCGGCACGTCGCGGCTCTCGATCACGGCGTCGAATTCGACGTTGCAGAACAGGGAGATCTTGCGCCTGGTCTCGTCGCTCAGCGGCCGCTCGGTGCGGCAGATCAGGATGTCGGGCTGGATGCCCAGCTCCATCAGTTCCCGCACCGAGTGCTGCGTCGGCTTGGTCTTCACCTCGCCGGCCGCGGCGATGAACGGCACCAGCGTGAGGTGCACGAACAGCGTGTTCTCGCGCCCGACGTCGTGACGGAACTGGCGGATGGCCTCGAGAAACGGCTGCGACTCGATGTCGCCCACCGTGCCGCCGATCTCCAGCAGCACCACGTCGTTCTCCGGCGCCATGCGCCGGATCGCCGCCTTGATCTCGTCGGTGATGTGCGGGATCACCTGCACCGTGGAACCGAGGTACTCTCCGCGGCGCTCCTTGGTGATGACGTTGAGGTAGATGCGCCCCGTGGTGACGTTGTTCGCCTGGCTGAGCGGCCGGTCGATGAAGCGCTCGTAGTGCCCGAGGTCGAGGTCGGTCTCCGCCCCGTCGTCGGTGACGAACACCTCGCCGTGCTGGAACGGCGACATGGTGCCCGGGTCGACGTTCAGGTACGGGTCGAACTTCATCATGGTCACGCGGAAGCCGCGTTCGACGAGCAACCGGCCCAGCGAGGCCGCGGCAATGCCCTTGCCGAGTGAGGAGACGACGCCGCCGGTGACGAAGATGTACTTCGTGGTGGGGGAATGCGGGGGATTCATCGGACGGTGTGGGCGGTGATCTGTTCCCAGTGCGCGTTGGCGCGCACCAGGTCTTCCTCGGTATTGACCTCGCCCCACGACGGGGCGTCAACGATCGCCACGCCCATTGCCAGGCCGGCGGCGAGGGCGCGGAGCTGCTCGAGCTTCTCGACGAGTTCGAGCGGATGGGGCGGAATCCGCACCCAGCGAACGAGCGCTTCGCGCCGCGCGGCGTAGATGCCCATGTGCTGCAACACGAGGTCGTCGCGTTCGGCACGGTCGGCCTCGTCGCGCAGGAACGGGATCGCGGCTCGCGAGAAGTAGAGTGCGCGCCCGTCGTCGGCGCGAACCACCTTCACGCAATTCGGGTCGTCGAGGATCTCGGGGCCGCGCCGACCGGCCGCGGTGCCGAGGTCGAACCCGTGATCCCGCACCATGGCGATGGCGCCGGCCATGGCGTCACCCCGCATGAACGGCTCGTCGCCCTGCACGTTCACCACGACGTCGAAGTCGGCGAACTCCGGCCGTGCCGCGACCTCGGCGACGCGGTCGGTCCCGGAGGGATGCAGGTCGGACGTCATCACGCCCTCGGCGCCGTGCACGGACAGTACCTCGAGCACCTCAGGCGACTCGGTGGCCACGACGACCCGGTCGGCCAGTCCCAGGCTGGATACCCGCTCCCAGACGCGGACCACCAGCGGCGCTCCGCCCAGGGGGCGCAGCGGCTTCCGCGGGAGCCTGGTGGCACCCAGGCGGGCGGGGATCACGGCCAGGATGCTCAGGGAGCACCCCTCGGAAGCAGGGTCGGAGATGCAAAATCCACGCCAGCAAATATAGGACCGGGAGCGCGGCAGGTCAAAAAGCGGTATTTCAGGCCCCGGGACTGCCCTGCCCCCCCGACCGCAATCGGCCAGCCGGCAACGTTCTAGCCTGGCTGCGGTGTCGTGCGCAGGTACGGCTTCACTTCGGTGACGCCCCTGGAGAACTTGGCCTTGGCTTCTTCCGTGCTGAGGGACAGCGCGACGATCACGTCCTGGCCGGCCTGCCAGTTGGCCGGCGTCACCACCGGGAACCTGGCGGAAAGCTGCAGGGCGTCGAGCACCCGCAGGATCTCGTCGAAATTGCGCCCGGTCGAGGCCGGGTACGTCAGCGAGAGCTTCACCTTGTTGTCGGGCCCGATCACGAAGACCGATCGCACCGTGAAGGTGTCGCTCGCGTTCGGGTGGATCATGTCGTAGAGCATCGACACCGCGCGGTCGGGGTCGGCGATCATCGGGAAGTTCATCGTCGTGCCCATCACTTCGCCGATGTCCTTCTCCCACGTGTGGTGCGACGCCACCGAATCGACCGAAAGCCCGATGACCTTCGTGTTGCGCCTGGCAAACTCCGGCATCAGGCGCGCCACCGTGCCGAGTTCCGTCGTGCAGACCGGCGTGAAGTCCTTGGGGTGCGAAAAGAGCACCGCCCAGCTGCTTCCCTTCCAGTCGTAGAAGGTGATGCGACCCTGTGTGGTGTCGGCAGAGAAATTCGGGGCATCATCACCAAGACGGACAGGCATGTACACTAGCTCCGGGATCTGGAATTTGTGGCGGTAAAGCAGCTGTACGCTGTACGCCTTACGCTGTAAGCCATACGCCCCACGCCGTGTGAAGAATCTACGCCCCCGGCGGCAGGTTCTCCAACAGGAACCGGATCGCGTTCTCGCCCATCACCGCGCGAATCTCGGCTTCCGAGAATCCTTCCTGCAGGAGCGCCGCGGTGAGTTGGTTCAGCTGATCGGCGCCGAACGAAACCGTGGTGGCGCCGTCCCAGTCGGAGCCGAGGGCGACGGAGCGGAGTCCGGCAACGGCTACTGCGTGGCGGATGGCCCGGGCGACGGCGCGCGGCGAGATGTCGCACACGGCGCCGTCCCAGAACCCGATGCCGATGAGGGCCCGGTTCTCCGCGAGGCGCCGCAGCTGGTCGTCGGTCAGGTTGCGCGGCCCGGCGCAGGTGGCCTGCACGCCGGTATGCGAGACCACGACGGGGCGCGCGGCCACCGCCAGCATGTCGTCGAAGGCGCGCGGCGCGACGTGCGCGAGGTCCACGATCATTCGCAAGTCCTGCATGCGCTGCACCACGCGGCGCCCCAGCGGCGACAACCCGCCCCTGTTCACGCCGTGCGCCGATCCGGCGACCTTGTTGTCGAAGAAGTGCGCCAGCCCGGCCATGCGCAACCCGTGCGCAAACAGGGTGTCGACGTTTGCCAAGTCACCATCGAGCGCCTGCAGGCCTTCGGTGGAGAGAATGCCGGCCACCGGTTTGATGGCCGGCGTGCTGGAGCGGTAGTCGAGCGCGCGTCGCAGTTCGTCGGCGGTGGTCACCAGCACCAGCCGCCCCTCGGAGACGGCGGCGGCGTGCTGCAGCTTGTCGGCCTGGTGCAGCGCCCGTTGCAGCCGGCTGTTCCAGGTGCGCCGCGGCCAGCGCGACGCCACCGCCAGCAGGGTGATGTTGTCGGACTCCGCCCCATTGCGCTCGTAGTTCTGTCCCTTGGGCGTCTTCGTGACCGTCGAGAACAGCTGCACCGCCACGTTGCCATCGACAAGTCGCGGAACATCGGTGTGGCCGGAGCGGCTGCGCACCACCGGATTGCGGTCCCACAACAGCAGGTCGTCGTGCAGGTCGGCGATGCGCAGCGCCTGGTGCAGCGCCTGTGCTCGGGCCGAGACGACCATGGCGCGTGAATCGTCGACGCGATTCATGCGGGCGCCGAGGAACCGTGCTACCCCGAAGAAGAAGATGAGGGCGCCGACGGGAACGGCGATGGCGAGGGCAATCAGCGCTCGGCGCACGAACGTCACGCGATGGCTCCCCGGCGCGCCAGCGCCAGTGCGAGAAAATTGGCGAGGATGCGCTTGCCATCCTGCGTCAGGATCGACTCGGGATGGAACTGCACGCCCCAGACGGGATGGTCACGATGCCGGACGGCGTGGATTTCCGTGGCGTCGTCCGCGGCGCGCGCCGTGGTCTCGAGGCAGTCGGGGAGCGACCCGTGCTCGATAACCAGCGAGTGGTACCGCATGACGCTGAGCGGGGACGGGAGCCCGGCAAACAGGCCGGTGCCGTCATGCACCACCAGCGAGGTCTTGCCGTGCATGACGCCGCGCGGCGCGCGAATCACCCGGGCGCCGTACGCCACGCCGATGGCCTGGTGCCCCAGGCAGACCCCGAGGATCGGCACCGAGGCGCCGTATCGGCGGATGGTCGCCACGGTGATGCCGGCATCGACCGGCGTTCCCGGCCCCGGCGACAGGACGATCGCCTCGGGCGAGAGCGCCGCGATCTCCTCCACGGCAATGGCATCGTTGCGGATCACCTGCAACTCCGCGCCCAGTTCACCGAAAAACTGGACGAGGTTGTAGGTGAACGAATCGTAGTTGTCGAGAATGAGAATCACGCAGCACAACTTAACACCACGCGTTGTTCCGTGCCCGTGCCTGTGCCTGTGCCCGAGGTCCCGTCGAGAGATCAGCCCCGCGGATGGAACTGCCGGTGCACCGACCGGAGATACTCCCGGTCGATGTGCGTGTACACCTGCGTCGTGGAGATGTCGGCGTGTCCCAGCATCTCCTGCACCGACCGGAGGTCGGCGCCCCCTTCGAGCAGGTGCGTGGCGAACGAGTGCCGCAACGTGTGCGGCGTCACCGTCTTGGTGATCCCGGCCAGCGCCACGTACTTGCGCAGGATCTTCCACGCGCCCATCCGTGAGAGCGGCCGCCCATGGGCATTGAGGAAGAGCACGCCGGCCCCCTTCCCCTTCTCCAGCCGAGGGCGCAGTTCGCGCAGGTACTGCGCCACCGCCCCAGTCGCGCGACGCCCCACGGGAACCAGGCGCTCCTTGCTTCCCTTGCCGAACACCCGCAGCACACCTTCATCGAGCATCAGGTCGTTCACCTTCAGCGTGATCCACTCGCCGACGCGCAGCCCCGCGCCGTAGGCGAGTTCGAGCATCGCCCGGTCGCGAAAGACCAGCGGTTCGTCCAGCGACACGGCGTCGAGCAGGCGGCCCACCTCGTCGGCGGTGAGCACCTCGGGGAGCGTGCGCCACTTCCTGGGCGTCTCCAGCCGCTCGCTGGGGTCGAGCGTCACCACGCCTTCGGCCAGGAGGAACTTGTACCAGGTACGAATGGCCGAGATGCCACGCCGGATCGACGCCGGCGCGAGCCCGAGGTCCTTCAGGTAATACACGTATTCCCGCAGGTGCGCCGCGGTGAGGGACGCCGCCGTGGGCGCGCCGTGCGCCGCGCCCCAATCGGCCAGGCGCTGCAGGTCGCGGCCGTAGCTGTCGTCGGTCCGGGGCGAACTGCCGTGCTCGAGCGTCAGGAACTCGGCGAAGCGCTCGAGGAGGTACTCCCTGGAGACGTCGCCGGCACCGGTCACTTCGGCGCGAGATGCTTGGCGTGGTGTCGCTTCCACAGGCGCCATCCGACGAATCCGAGCACGGCGGCCACGATCAACGCGGTGAGCAGCGCGCGCCGCCCGACGATGTGCACCGTTCCCTTCACCTGCTCCCAGTCGGCACCCACCCGGAAGGCGAGCCAGATGATCAACCCGTACCAGAGGGCGCTGGCCAACGAAAGCACGACCAGCGTGCGAAACCACGGCACGCGCATGGCGCCCGCCATCGGCGGCACCACCGCGCGGAGTCCCGGCAGGAAACGACTGACGAACAGCGCCGCCAGGCCATAGTGCGCATACATGGCCTCGAGTTTTTCCTCGGCGCCCACCAGCTTCAGCTTGCGCAGCTTGGCATGCATCCAGTCGGCGCCGAAGTGGCGGGCAACGGCGTAGATGACCATGGCGCCAACGGCGCTGCCGGCGACGATGGCGCCGACGACGACGGGATAGCTGGCCCCGCGACGCGCGGCGAGGAACGCACCGAAGGCGACGACGACGTCGGCCGGCGCCGGCGGAAAGATGCTCTCGATGAACGCGACCAGCGCGAGCAGGGCGTAAAAGGTCGTGAGGTCGAGCCCGGCCACCCAGTCCAGCAGAGCGGTCAAGGGCGCGGGACCTCAAAGGCGACGAGCGTCACCACGGCGATCGCCGCGACGCCCTCGGCGCGCCCGATCCAGCCCATGCCCTCGTTCGTCTTTCCCTTGACCATCACGTCGGTGACGCCGATGCCCAGGGCCCGCGCCAGCCGCTCGCGCATGGCCGCGCGGTACTGCCTGATGCGCGGCGTCTCGGCAATCACGGTGCAGTCGACCTGCGAGGGTGTCCAGCCGGCCAGCCGGATGCGCTCCACGGCGAGGTGAAGCATCTCGATGGAATTGCGGCCCTTGTTGGCGATGTCGGCATCGGAGAACATCTCGCCGATGTCGCCGACGCCGGCACCGCCGAGGACCGCGTCGGTGATGGCGTGCGCCACCGCGTCGCCGTCGCTGTGCCCGAGGAGACGCTGGGTCCCCGGGATCAGCACGCCACCCAGCACGACACCGTCGCCCGGGCCGAACTTGTGCGAGTCGTAACCGATTCCAGAGCGCATGCGGGTGAACCCCTTGGCGGCCGGCGCGGGCAGTGTCTCGCCGCTCGCCTCCAGCGGGAGCAGGTCGAGCCGGTCGCTGCGAATGCCCGCCTCCTGCAGCACCCGCCCGGCGCCGCTGGCCGGGCTGTGCCCCATGGCGCGCAGGATGTCGCCTTCGGTCACCACGCCGCCGCCCCGTCGTTCGGCGAGATCGCCGGCGGCCCGCAGGATCGCCTCGGCCGCATCTTCGCTCTCGGCCATCGCTGCGGCGCCCGCGCCCGTCATGCGCGACTCGACCGCGCGGGTGAGGAGTTCCACCGGCATGCCAAGCATCGACGCCATCTGGGCGGCGACACCGCGCGGGGTCTTGAGCATGCCCAGCAGCAAGTGCAGCGAGTTCGGAAGGTCGAACCCCTGCTGTTCGGCCTCCACCATCGCGGCATCGATTGCCTTGCGGGCTGCGGACCCGAAGCGAACTCCCATTCGGCGGTCGTCTCCTACGCGGCTGCGGTGGCGGTTTCGATGAGCTGGTAGTTCTGGCGACGGCGGCGCGGCGTGAAGCCCGCATCGCGGATCAGCCGCTCCATCTCGTCGGTCGTGGTGCTGTACGTCGTGTTGGCGGCAGAGACCACGTTCTCCTCGATCATCAGTGAGCCGAAGTCGTTGCAGCCGTAGGACAGCGCAATTTGGCCTATTTTCATGCCCATCGTCACCCAGCTGGCCTGAATATTCGGAATGTTGTCGAGCACCAGCCGGGCGAACGCCGTCGTCCGCAGGTACTCCACGGCGTCCGTCTTGGGCATGCCACTCATTGTCGGCGTGTTCTCCGGCTGCAGCGGCCAGCAGATGAAGGCCGTGAACCCACCGGTGCGCGACTGCACGTCCCGCAGGCGCAGCAGGTGCTCCAGGCGCTCCTCGAGGGTCTCGCCGATGCCGAACATCATCGTGCTCGACGTCCGAAGCCCTTCCTGGTGGGCGATTTCCATCACCTCGAGCCAGCGGTCGGCGCCGGCCTTCTTGGGCGCGACCAGGTCACGCACGCGCTGCACCAGGATCTCGCCGCCGCCCCCGGGAATCGAGTCGAGCCCCGCCTTCACCAACTCGCGAATCACGTCCCGCGGGTCCATGCGGTACAGCGTCGACCAGAAATCCACCTCGCTCGGCGAGAAGCCGTGGACGTGGATGGGGTGATGACGCTTGATGTACCTGATCAGCTCGAGATACCACTCGAACGGGATGTACGGATTGTGCCCGCCCTGGATGAGGATCTGCACGCCGCCGAGCGCCTTCGTCTCCTCGATCTTCTCGCCGATCTGTTCATACGACAGCGTGTACCCTTCGCCGTGCTTCGGCCGCCGGTAGAACGCGCAGAAGCCGCAGTCGGCCACGCAGACGTTGGTGTAGTTGATGTTGCGGTCGACGATGTACGAGACGATGCCCTCGGGGTGCAGTTCGCGGCGCCGGGCGTCGGCGAGCGCGCCGAGCTCGAGGAGCGGGGCGCGCCGGTACAGTTCGAAGAGGTTGGCGAGTTCAGACATGAGAGACAGATCGGTGGAAACTTATGGCTTATGGCGTACGACGTGGAGCGTAAAGCAGCTGTAAGCCGTACGCTGTACGCTCTCAGCTCTAGGCTGCAGGCAAGAACACGAGCTTCCCCTGCGGGACCTTCCCCGCCCTCTCCAGACGCCGGAAGAACTCGGACAGTCCCTCGAGGTACTCCAGGCCCAGGCCGTAGTCGAGGCCCGACAGGTACTCACGTACGATGGCCGATGGCAGACGACAGATGACAGACGCCTCCTCGGACAGCTGGTCGAGGTGCGTCAGCCCCCAGTTGCGGCTCTCGATCAGCGCCCCGTGCACGGCCAATGCCTCGCGGACATCGACGTCGCGGCGCGCCACCCAGACGGCGAAGACGAACGGCAGCCCCGTCCACGACTTCCACTCGGCTCCCAGATCATAGACGAACGGGTACTCCTGTCCGTGACCTTCGGCCACCGGGTGCCTGGGGTGCCGCAGCATCAGCGCCGCGTCGCCAATGACCAAGCGCGCGGCGACAGCCGTCTGGTCCTGCCTCAGGTCCTCGGCCTCGGCGTCTCCGGGAACGAACAGCGGGCGCGCCTTCCACACCTGCTCGAACAGCAGTTCCAGCAGCGCCACCGAGGTCATCGAGCTGCGGCTCACCAGCACCGGCTGCCCGTGCAACGCGGGCGCGGCGCAGGTGGAGAACAGCATCACGCTGCGCACCGGGCCGTCGCAGGAGATCGCCAGGTCGGGCAGCAGCACGTACTTCCCCGCCTCGCGCGCGTACTCCACGGCCGAGATCACGGAGACGTCGAGCGCTCCCGCGGCCATCTGCCGGTTGAGGGCCGACGGCACGCCACTCACCAGGTCACCGTCCAGCGACACGATACCGCGATCGACCGCCCCGTAGACGGGGGCGCAGTTCAGGTACGGAATGCGACCGACGCGCATCAGGCGGCCCCCGCGGGGACCGGGCTTGGCTCAAACGACGTGCGCAGTATCCGGTAGAACGAGTCGCGCTCGGCGGGCGTCTTGCCGGCGCCGCGGATCAGCGCGAGGATCGCGTCGAGGGACATGGCCTGCGGCGTGTGCGCGCCCACCGCGTGGTAGATTTTCTCGCGCACCACGGTACCCTCGAGGTCGTTCACGCCATAATGCAGGGCGACCTGCGAGAGCGGCGACGTCACCATGATCCAGTGCGATTTCACGTGCTGGAAGTTGTCGAGGAAGAGGCGGCCGACCGCGAGCTGGCGCAGGTCGTCCCAGCCGGTCGTGGCCGACCCCTGACGCCCGAGCTGCCGGCCAAGCTCGTTGTCATCGGGATGGTAGGCCAGCGGGATGAACGCCAGGAAGCCGCCAGTCTCGTCCTGCAGGTCGCGCAGCATCTGCAGGTGCTCGAGCCGGTCCTCGATCGTCTCCACGTGTCCGTAGAGCATCGTGCAGTTCGAGCGGATCCCCTGGCGATGCGCGGCGCGGTGAACGCCAATGTAGTCGGCGCCGTCGAGCTTCTTGTTGGCGATGCGGTCGCGCACGGCCGCGCTGAACGTCTCGGCGCCACCGCCCGGCATGGTGTCGAGTCCCGCCGCCTTGAGCGCCGAGAGCACCTCGTCCCACGACCGCTTCTCGATGCGCGCGATGTGGGCGATTTCCACCGCGGTGAGCGCCTTGATGTGCACGTGCGGGAAGTTCGCCTTCAGCGCGCGAAACATCTCCTCGTAGTAGGCCAGCCCGGCCTTCATGTCGAGGCCGCCGACGATGTGAAACTCGCGCGTCAGGCCGTCGGCGGCGTGCGCCGCCTCACTCAGCACCTGGTCAAGCGTGTAGCGATAGGCGCCCTCTTCACGGGGCAGCCGAGCGTAACCGCAAAAGGTGCAGGTCTTCCGCAGGACGCAGATGTTCGTGGGGTTGATGTGCTGGTTCGACGCGAAGGTGACCACGTCGCCGTTCCTGGCGCGGTTCACCGCGTCGGCCAGCGCGCCCAGGCCGGTGAGGTCGCCACTCCGGTACAGCACCGCGCCGTCGGCCACCGAGAGGCGCTCGCCGGCGGCCACGCGCTCACCGATGCGGCGGAGGAGCGGATCGTGAATGCGGTTGAGCACGACCTGGGGCGCCGCGGTCATCGCGGTCAGCTCCGGAGTTTCACGAGCGCGATCGACGTATTGTGCCCGCCGAAGCCGGACGAGTTGTTGAGCGCGGCGTTGACCTGGCGCTTCACCGGCTTGTTGGCCGTGCAGTCGAGGTCGCATTCGGGATCGGGCGACTGCAGGTTGATGGTCGGCGGCACGATGCCGTGGTGGATCGCCAGCGTGGTGAAGACGGTCTCCACGGCCCCGGCGGCGCCCAGCATGTGGCCGGTGGCGGACTTGGTGGAACTGACGTTCGCCCCCGCGGCATGGGCACCCAGTACCGCCCGGATGGCGCGGATCTCGTTGGGGTCGTTCATCGGCGTCGACGTGCCGTGGGCATTGACGTAATGCACCTCGGCCGGCGAAACGCCGCCGTCCTCGAGCGCCCGGCGCATGGCGCGCTGGAGGCCCTCGTGATTCTCCGGCTGGCCCGTGAGGTGGAACGCGTCACCGGTCATGCCGAATCCGGCCACCTCGCCGTAGATGCGCGCGCCGCGCGCCCTGGCGTGCTCCAACTCCTCGAGGATCACGACGCCGCCGCCCTCGCCCATCACGAAGCCGTCGCGGGTGACGTCGAAGGGCCGCGAGGCCCGGGCCGGGTCGTCGTTGCGCGTGGACAGCGCCTGCATGTTGGCAAAGCCGCTGATGGACATCGGCGTCACCGCCGCTTCGGCCCCGCCGGTGATCATCACGTCGGCGTCGCCGTACTGGATGGCCCGGTACGCCAGGCCGACGGCATGCCCCGACGACGCGCACGCCGACACCGTGCAGAAATTCGGCCCCTTCGCCCCAAAGCGCATCGAGACCACGCCCGCCGCGATGTCGCTGATGAACATCGGGATGAAGAAAGGGGAGATGCGTCCGGCGCCCTCGGTCTCGAGCACGTGGTGCTGGGCCTCGAAGGTGTTGATGCCCCCGATGCCGCTGGCGATGATCACGCCGCAGCGATCGGCGGCGAACCCCGTCCCCTCGGCGAGGCCCGCGTCCTGCATTGCCTGCACCGCTGCCGCCATGGCGTACTGCGTATACAGGTCGGACCGCTTGATCTCCTTGCGGTCCATGTACAGCGCCGGGTCGAACGCCTTCAACTCACAGGCGAACTTCACCTTCAGGTTGGAGGCATCGAAATGCGTGATCAGCGCCCCGCCCGACTTGCCGTCGAGCAGCGCCTGCCACGAACTGCCCACGTCGTTGCCGACGGGAGTCACACATCCCAGTCCGGTCACGACGACCCGACGCTTCATCGGTTCAGCCGATCTTCTGGTTCAGGTAGGCAATCGCATCGCCGACCGTGCGCAGCTTCTCGGCGTCCTCGTCCGGGATGTCGATGTTGAACTCCTTCTCGAACTCCATGACCAGCTCGACGATGTCGAGGCTGTCAGCTCCGAGGTCTTCGATGAAGCTCGCTTCGGGGGTCAGCTTCTCGCGCTCGACGCCCAGTTCCTTCTCGATGATGTCCTTCACCTTGTCGCCATGGTCGGCCATATACCGCGATCCTCTCATTTGTTGGAGTGGAGGGAAACCCTAATATAGTAGGTGCAACGTTCCGTTACATCACCATCCCGCCGTCCACCACCAGGACCTGTCCGGTGATGTAGGCGGCCAGGTCCGACGCCAGGAAGGCCACGGCGCCGGCAATGTCCCGGGGCTCGCCGAGCCGCCCCAGCGGAATTTGGGCCGAAAGGGCCGCGCGGGCCTCCTCGGGGAGCTTCGCCGTCATGTCGGTCTGGACGTATCCGGGAGCCACGGCGTTCACGAGGATGTTGCGCGACGACAGCTCCTTGGCCGCGGCCTTGGTGAACCCGATCAGTCCCGCCTTGGAGGCGGCGTAATTTGCCTGCCCCTTGTTGCCGACGAGGCCGACCACGCTGGTGATGTTGATGATCCGTCCCCAGCGGCGCTTCATCATGCCGCGCTGGGCCGCCCGGGTGGCCACGAACGCCGACCGCAGGTTGGTCGCCATGACCGCATCCCAGTCCTCGTCCTTCATGCGGGCCATCAGGTTGTCCCGGGTGATGCCGGCATTGTTCACCAGGATGTCGAGGCTGCCAAAGGCGTCCTCCACCGCCTGCACCAGCATGGTCACCGACGCCGGGTCGCCGACGTCGCAGGCGAAGCCGCGGGCCTCGCCAATCTCCCTGGCCACCTGCTCGGCGACGGCCAGGTCACGGCCGACGACGGCCACGCGGGCGCCGCAGGCGACGAGCGTCTCGGCGATGGCGCGGCCGATGCCGCGAGTGGAGCCGGTCACCAACGCGACTTTTCCGGTAAGCGAGATCATGGAGGGTTGGTGGTTGGTGGTTGGTGGTCGGCAGTTGGCGGTCGGCAGTTGGTGGTCGGCAGGCAGCGGACGGCGTAGAACGTACAGCGTAGAGCTTGCAGCTTCTCTTGTCGTTACAAGCTGGCCAGCAGCGCCTCCACCTCAGCCACGGTCCCGCACGTACGCGCCGCGTGGCCCGGCGCGAGCCGTTTGAGCAGTCCCGTCAGCACGCTGCCGGGTCCCATTTCGACGAACGTCGCGTCGGGAAAAGCGGCGGCCATGGCGCGAATGACCTCCACCCAACGCACGGGAGAGGTGAGCTGCCTCAGCAGCACGTCGCGGGCAACGGCCTCGTCGGTGACCGGCGCCGTCGTGACGTTCGAGAAGACCGGCCAGCGCGGCGTCGCCCATGAAGCGGCGGCCAGCGCCGCCTCGAGTCCCAGCTGCGCCGGCTGCATGAGCGGAGAGTGAAACGCGCCGCTCACTTGCAGGCGAATCGCTCGCTTGGCTCCAGCGAGCCTGGCGAGTTCCATGCCCCGCTCCACTCCGGCCACCTCGCCCGAGATGACCACCTGCTCGGTGGCGTTGTAATTGGCGGGGACCACCGTGCCGGCGGCGCCGGCCTCGGCGCAGATGTCCTCGATGGGTCGTTGCAGCTCACCGAGAATCGCGGCCATCGCCCCGGGGCGGACTGTCCCGGTCTCGAACATCAGTTCGCCGCGTCGACGAACCAGGCGAACGGCGTCGGCAAGCGACAGCGCGCCGGCGGCGTGGTACGCGGAGAACTCACCAAGCGAGTGCCCTGCCGCTCCCACGACATGCGCAAGCGCGCGTTCCTGCACCACCGCCCACACGGCGGCACCGTGGGCCAGCAACGCCGGCTGCGCATTGTGGGTCTGCGTCAACTCCTCGGTCGGCCCCTCGAAGCAGAGCGCCGACAGCGACGCGCCCAGGGCGGCGTCGGCCTCGTCGAAGACGCGCCTCGCGGCAGGAAAGGCCTCGACGAGGTCCTTGGCCATGCCGGGCTTCTGCGAGCCTTGGCCGGGAAAGAGCAGCAGGAGTGGCATGCGAGATCGGAAAGACGGTAGACGGCAGACGGTAGACGGTAGCCAGGAGCGTATAGCTGACGGCGTACAGCGTAGAGCGTACAGCTGCTGTACGTCAGGTATCTAGAACCTCACGATCAGGCTCCCCCACGTGAATCCCGCCCCGAAGGCGACGAACATCACCGTCATCCCTTCCTTGATGCGCCCGGCGCGGAGGGCTTCGTCCAGCGCGATCGGGACCGAGGCCGCCGAGGTGTTTCCGTACCGGTCGACGTTGATGTACACCTTCTCCAGCGGCATGCCGGCGTGCTTCGCCGTCGCCTCGATGATGCGGATGTTCGCCTGGTGCGGGATCAGCAGGTCGATGTCCGACGACGCCAGCTTGGCACCGTCCAGTGCGCGGTCGCACGCGTCGGACATCGACCGCACCGCGTTCTTGAACACCTCACGCCCCTGCATGGTGATGCAGTTGGTGCCGGCTTCGATGATCTCGGGCGTCGACGGGACCAGCGCGCCGCCGTGCGGGCGCTGCAGCAGGTCGGCCAGCGTGCCGTCGCTGCGCATGTACGCGCTCAGGATTCCGCGTCCCTTGCTGGAGCGCTTCAGCACCGTGGCGCCCGCACCGTCGCCGAACAGCACGCAGGTGTTGCGGTCCTTCCAGTTCACGATCCGGCTCAGCGTCTCGGCGCCGATGACGAGGATTGTCTCGGCGCTTCCCAGCGCCATCAGCCCCTCAGCCACCTGCATGCCGTACACCCAGCCGCTGCACGCGGCCGAGATGTCGAAGGCGGCGGCGCGCGTCGCGCCGATCGCCGCCTGGACCTCGACGGCCGTGGCTGGCAGCAGGCGGTCGGGCGACGCGGTGCCGAGCACGATGATGTCGAGTTCGGGCGCCGTGACGCCGGCCGCCTTCATCGCCGCGCGCGCCGCTTCGGCGGACAGCGACGTCAGCGACTCTCCCTCCCCGGCGATGTAGCGCGAGCGAATGCCGGTGCGCTCGACGATCCACTCGTCGGTCGTCTCGATGCCGATGGCCGCGAAGTCGTGATTCGTGAACAGCTTCTTCGGGACGGCGTGACCCGTGCCGCTGATCATCGCGATGGGACGCTTCACCTGGATGCTCCTTCGCCGCTGACGGCGAGGCGCTGCCCCATGTGGTCGCTCATGCGCGACTCCACGGCGCGGAGCGCCACCATGATTCCGTTCTTGATGGCCAGTGGTGACGACTTGCCGTGACAGATGATCGACACGCCCTTGACGCCGAGCAGCGGAGCCCCGCCGTGCTGGGCGTAGTCGAGGTGCTCGAGCGCCACGCCGAGGTGCTCCTTGCCAACCCCGCTCCGGGCCAGCAGGCCAAACAGCATGGGCGCGATGCTCTCGTAGAACTTGAGCAGGACGTTGCCCACGAAGCCGTCGCAGACCACGACGTCCACCGGGCCCCGGTCCGACGCGCCCATGGGAAGGTCGCGGCCCTCCACGTTGCCGTGGAAGTTGATCCCGGTCGCCTGCGCGAGCATCTGGTGCGCCTCCTTGACGGCGGCGTTGCCCTTCTCCGGTTCCTCGCCCACGGAGAGCAGCGCGATCGACGGATTCTCCCGTCCGAGCACGTCCTCCGCATAGACGGCGCCGAGCCGGGCGAACGACACCAGTTCGGCCGCCGAGCAATCGACGTTGGCGCCGCTGTCGAGTACGACGACGGGCCGGCGGGCGCTCGGAAAGAGCGTGCCGATCGCCGGGCGGGTCAACCCTTCGTGCAGGCGCAGGATGAAGGTGGACGCGGCCATTTGCGCCCCGGTGTTGCCGGCGCTGACAAAGGCGTCGGACCGGCCCTCGACCTGCAGCCGCAGGCCGACGACCATCGAGCTGCGCGGCTTGCCCCGGATGGCGACCGTCGGCTTGTCGGTCATCTCGATGACGTCGGGCGCCTCGATGACCGGCAGGCGGTCGGTCGCGTCGCGCAACGCGCGAAACTCACCGGCCAGTTGGACGTCGAGTGCGGCGCGAATGATGTCGGTGCGGCCGACGAGCTGGATGCTATGCCCGGGACCCAGTTCCTGGAGGGCGAGCAGGGCGCCCGCAATCGTCGCCGTGGGGGCGTGATCGCCACCCATGACGTCCAATGCGATGCGCGCCAAGGTCAGCTTTCCTTGGCTGCGACCCGCTGCTCACCCGCGTAGAAGCCGCACTCGGCGCACACGTGATGCGAGCGCTTGGGAGCGCCGCATTTCGGGCACGCCTGGATGTAGATCGCGGGGGCCTTCTTGTGCGTGTTGCGGGCCCGCTTCTTGCGCTTCGAGGTTTTTCTTTTCGGGACGGCCATCGTCGTTTCGTGACAGGGTCAGTTCATTCGGGGGCGTCGGGGATATTCCGCAACGCGTCCCATCGGGCATCGGTGTCCGGGGCGCACGCGCACGCTCCGGTGTTGAGATCGGTACCGCACTTCGGACACAGCCCCTTGCAGTCAGGACGGCACACCGAAAACATCGGAACCTCGAGCAACCACTGCTCCCGCACCGCCTGGCGCAGGTCGAGCACGTCACCGTGGCCTTCCAGGGGGAAGACGTCGGGATCATCATCCAACTCGCCGGGTTCCGCAAAGAGCACGTGAACGTCAGCACCTACAACCGACTCCACCGGCACCAGGCAGCGTCCGCAGTCCTGCTGCACGGAACCGGCCAGGTGGCCGCTGAAGTAGTACCGCCCTGCGCCGGCGCTGGCGAGCCGTCCGGTGACTCGCACCCCCTCGCGCAACGGGCGAAGGACGTCATCGTCCATCCAGACGGAATCGTCGGCGGGCAGCACGGCGTCCACCGTGACCGCGTCGTGGTCCAGGGACCGGATGTCAAACGACAGCATAACCAATTAATATATCCGGTTCGCGGGGCTGGGTCAAGTTGTGCATTTGCCGGGACTTAGGGCGGCAATCGAGTCCCGAAAACGAGCCACCGCGAGCGTCGCACCAGGTGGTGGAAGTTCGCGGCTGAGCGCGCTCTAGATCAGGGCCGCGGCCCCGAAGAAGAACATCCCCTCCAGTCGCGCGTTGTCGTCCGAATCCGACCCGTGGACGGCATTACGGCCCTTCGACTCGGCGAACAGCTTGCGCACCGTGCCCTCGGCGGCATCGGCCGGGTCGGTGGCGCCGATGGCCGTCCGGTACGCGACGACCGCATCGGCCTTCTCCAGCACCAGCGGCATGCACGGGCCTGAGCTCATGAACTCTACGAGTTCGTCGTAAAAGGGGCGTCCCCGGTGCACTTCATAGAAGGCGCCGGCCTCGGCCTTGCTCATGTGCAGGACGCGCGAGCAGATGATCCGGAAGCCCTGGGCCTCGAGATGGGCAATGATCTTGCCGGTCTTGCCCGCGCCAAAGGCGTCGGGCTTGATGATTGCGAGCGTGCGGTTGCCGGCCATGTCGTTGGGTCCTCTTGGGTTCACAATCAACCGCGAAGTGCGAAGAGCGCGAAGGGGCGCGAAGAATGTCGTCGGGTCTAACCCCAAGTGTTCCTTCGCCGTACTTCGCGTCCTTCGTCCTTCGTGGTGGGAGTGGCAGTTACTTGAGTCGCGCCTTGATCAGTTCCACGAAATCCATCGGCCGGTCGGCCACACCGATGCCCGCCGCCTTGAACGCCTCGATCTTCTCGGCCGCCGTACCAGACGACCCCGAGATGATGGCGCCGGCGTGCCCCATGCGGCGTCCCGGCGGGGCCGTCCGTCCGGCGATGAACCCCACCACCGGCTTGGTCATGTGGTGCTTCACGAAGTCGGCGGCTTCCTGCTCGTCGGTGCCACCGATCTCGCCCATCATCGCCACGGCGTTCGTGTGCGGGTCCTTCTCGAACGCGTCGAGGCAGTCGATGAAGTTGGTGCCGTTGATCGGGTCGCCACCGATGCCGACGCAGGTGGTCTGGCCGAGTCCGGCGCGCGTGAGCTGGTAGACGATCTCGTAGGTGAGCGTCCCCGACCGGCTGACGACGCCGACGTTGCCCGGTGTGCAGATGCCGCCGGGAATGATGCCCACCTTGGCCACGCCGGGCGTGATGATACCAGGACAATTCGGCCCGAGCAGGCGGGCGCCGCGTTCCTTCACGAAGGGATAGACCCTCGTCATGTCGAGCACCGGCACGCCTTCGGTGATGCAGACCACGAACGCGCAGCCGGCGTCCACGGCTTCCATGATCGCGTCGGCCGCGCCCATGGGCGGCACGTAGATCACGGCCGTGTTGGCGCCGGTCTTCTCGACGGCGTCGTAGACGGTGTTGAACACCGGCACCTTGCCCTCGAACGTCTGTCCGCCCTTTCCGGGGGTCACGCCGGCCACGACGTTGGTGCCGTACTCGATCATTTGCTTCGTGTGGAACGAACCGTCACGGCCGGTGATCCCCTGCACCACCAGCTTGGTGTGCTTGTCGATGAAGATGCTCACGCGGCCTTTCCTCCCTTGGCCATCGCCACGGCCTTCTGGACCGCTTCATCCATGTCCTTGGACGCGGTGAAGCCATTGTCGGTGAGGATCTTCATGGCGATCTCCTCGTTGGTTCCCGTGAGGCGAATGACGATCGGCACCGTCAGCGGGTTCGCCTTGGTGGCCGTCACGATGCCGTTGGCCACGTCATCGGTGCGCGTGATGCCGCCGAAAATGTTGAACAGGATGCACTTCACGTTCGTGTCGGCGGTGATGATGCGCAGCGCGTTCACCACTTTCTCGGGGTTCGACGAGCCGCCGATGTCGAGGAAGTTCGCCGGCTCGCCGCCGTAGTACTTCACCAGGTCCATGGTCGCCATGGCCAGGCCGGCCCCGTTCACCACGCAGCCCACGTCGCCGTCGAGCTTGATGAACGTGAGGTTGGCGTTGCGGGCGTCCACTTCGGACGGCGCCTCGGACGACACGTCGCGCAGCGCCTCGATTTCCGGATGGCGGTCAAGTTCATTGTCGTCGACCACCATCTTTCCGTCGACGGCAATCAGTTCGCCGGTCGGCGTTCCGACGAGGGGGTTGATCTCGGCCAGTGAACAGCCGCTCGCCATGAACGCGGCATAGAGCCCCTGCATGATCCTGGCGGCCTGCCTGGCGAGCTTCACGTCCGCATACAGGAAAAAGCCCATGCGCATGGCCTCGTATCCGCGCAGGCCGTAGCGCGTGTCCACCGGGAGGTAGAGGATCTTCTCCGGGGTCTCGGCGGCCACCTGCTCAATGTCGATTCCGCCGGCCGCGGACACCATGAACACCGGCTTCTTGCGCTGGCGGTCGACGATGATGCCGACGTACGCCTCGCTGCCGATGTCGGCGGCGACGGTCACGAGCACTTTCTCGACCGTGAGTCCCTTGATCTGCATGCCGAGGATGGCCGCCGCCTTCTCCTTCGCGTCGGAGGGCGTCTTGCAGAACTTCACGCCGCCGGCCTTTCCGCGGCCGCCCGCGTGCACTTGCGCCTTCACCATGACCGGCACGCCGTATTCCTTCGCGATCGCTTCGGCCTCGGCCGGCGTCGTGGCAACCTTTCCGAGCGGAATCGGCACGCCGAACCCGCGCAAAATCTCCTTCGCCTGATACTCGTGGATGTTCACGGCAACTCCGTGGGGGTGATTCGCGGCGCACGGTGGCGCCGCGCACAGAACAGTCCGTGAATTTATCCCTTCGTCAGGGCGGATGGGAGGTGCGCGGTCGACGTGTGTTACGGTCGCTCCCTCGCAACCCGGCCCAGGGCCTCCATCGCTCGCCCGAAGGCCACCCAGTCGCCTCGCCGCATCGCGTCCTGCATCTCGCCGTACAGCCGCGCGAGGCGCGGTCGCAGGCCCTGGTCGGACGTTCTGGGATGCGGCGGGCCACCTAGGGCCACGACCAGCGAGTGGCCGACGCTCGCCCGGTCGCCGTGCAGCGCGACGACACCGGCGAGCGACGGCGCGCGATCCGGCGGCCAGTCGTAGAATCCCTGGATCACGTGCAGGCCGTTGGTGGTCGGGATGACCTGCACCCGGCCGTGACGCGGGTGTGGTCGCGACGCGCCGATGCGCGCGCTGTCGGCGGTTCGTTGCACCTGGTCGAGAATCGCCGACCAGGTCCGCGCATCAGCGGCCTCGACGAGTGCGGTCGCCGGACGGGCTCCACCGAGCGCCACGAACGCGCCTCGCACGTGATCGGCGGCGTCGACCACCGGAACGCTCCACGCCAACGGCGCGCCAGCCGCGCCGCTGATGAATGGTGCCGGCGCGCCGGGAAGCACGTCGGCGTCGGCATTGTCGACGTCGAATAGCGGCCGGGCAGCAAGCGTGTCGCCGCTGAATCCGGTGCGCGAGAGCGCGGCGCCCTGCACCAGGGCCCGGTCGACGGGCGCGGGCAGCGCGGCGAGCGCGTCCACAGTGAGGGCGCGAGGCGAAACGAAAAGCTCCGGCAGGCGATCGCGCCACCAGCGCGTCACCTTGTCGACGCGTTCGGGCAGCAGCACGCGAACCCGGCCGCTGTGCGCATTGACCAGCGCCAGGCCGGCAGGCGCCGCATGACGCACCAGCGTGCCGTCCAGCTGCAGCGGTTCGGTGAGCGGGTAGTCGGCGCCGGCATTGAAGAGCTCGACGGTCCACCAGAGCGAGTCGGCGACCAGCATCGCCTGCGGCGTCGTGCCGGCCGTGAAGAACGGCAGCAGCGCCTGGACGCGCTTGCGCACGTCGCGGCGCAGCAGGAGCCGGGTGCGGCGGTCGTCCGATTCGATGGCGACGAGCCGGAGGTTGCGCACGCTCCACGCCAGGGCGACGCGCCGCCAGCCGGGCGGAAATGGAGGCGCGGCCACGTGCCCCAGCGTGTCGAGGACAGGGAGCACCGGCACAAGGCCCAGTCCCACGGAGAGCGGTGGCACGGAGGAAGCCGACGCGGCGGCGACGGGCCACGGCGCGCCACGATCGTCGGCCTCCGTGGGGTCGGCCTCCCGCAGCGCGAGTGCCAACCGGGAGGCATCGGACGAGGCGGTGCCGAGCAGCACGCGCGCCTGCAGACGGCCCTCGCGACTGGCGTGCCAGTGCGTGGTCGCCGGCACCGCCATTGCACCAGGCTCGTCGGCGAGCGCGCGCGAGAGCGCGGCCGGGTCCCACCCGGAGACCGAGGTGGCGAGGCGGGATTCGCCGACGCGCACCCGATCGGCGGCAGTCCCGCGCAGGACATCGTCCACGCGGTACGCGCGGCGGGTATACAGCACCCGCACTCGGTGGTACGAGCGGTCCAGCGACGCCCGCTCCGCATCACCAGCAAAACGGCGATCGAACACGGACAGCAGCACGCGCCCGATGGGTCCGGCCACCAGGACGAGCAGCAGCGCACCGAGCGTCGCCCGCTGCTGGCCCCGCCAGCCGGTCCACGCCACCAGCAAGGCCACGGCCGCGGTGCCGAAGCCGGCGGCGATCAGGTACGGATACAGCACCTGGTGGTCGAAGGCAACGAACGTCTCGCGAATACCGGTGCCATGCATCAGCAGGTCGAAGGCGTCGATGCGATAGCCCCAGGCCACGAGCAGCAGCAGGAGGGCCGTGTAGACGGAAAAGTGCCGGCGCGCCCGGGTCGACAGGAGCATGCGCCCGTGATCCACGCGCAACGATGGCGTGAGCGCGTACAGGACGAGCACCGTCGCGCCGACGACCACCGCGAGCACGATGCTCCACGCGTGCAGGCTGCGTTCGAGGGGCAACCATCCCATCCAGAACGCCATGTCGCGCCCGAGGTACGGGTCGCTCTCGCCGATCGGCGTCGCCCAGTGCGCGCGCAGCAGCACCAGCCACGCGTCCTGCGTGAGGGCCATCGCCGCGGCGATCACCAGGCTCAGGAGCACGGCCGCGCCGGTCAGCGTGCTTCCCGGCACGGCCTCGCCGATCACGAGGTTGCCCAGTTGCCGCGGCAGCACCAGTGAAACGATCGACCGTCGCATGACCAGCAGGTTGGCAGACGCGAACGCGAAGGCGATGGCGAAGAGCCCGAGGCGAAGCGTGGTCAGCGCCTCCAGGCGCACGCGCCACAGCGAACCCGCATCGAGGGCGTCGTACCACGCCCACTCGGCGTACGCCCCGGCGAACAGGCGACCGGCCACGAGCGTCACCGCCAGCGCCAGGCCGGCGAGCGCGAAGCGGCGCCGCGCCGTCACGCTATCCCCCGACGCCCTGTGTCCTGAGCCAGCCCTCGACCTCGCCACGAATCTCGGCAAGGCGCGACTCGGACCGCGCCTCGAAGCGCAGCACGAGAATCGGCTGGGTGTTGGAGGCGCGAATCAGCCCCCACCCGTCGCCAAAGAGGATGCGCGCCCCGTCCACGTCGATGACCTCGCGGCGCGAGGCGAAGTACGCCTGCGCGGCGGCCACCACGGCGAACTTGCGGTCATCGGGGCAATCGACGCGCAGTTCGGGCGTGCTGACGAAGCGCGGCACGTCGGCGAGCAGTTCGTCGACCCGCTTGCCGGTGTCGCCGAGGATCCGCAACAGGCGAGCCGCGCCGTACAGGGCGTCGTCGTGCCCGTAGAAACCTTCGGTGAAGAACATGTGCCCCGACATCTCGCCGGCAAGCGGCGCGTGCAGCTCCTTCATCTTGTCCTTGATGAGGGAGTGGCCCGTCTTCCACATGAGCGGCACGCCGCCAGCGGCGCGAATGGCGTCGGGCAGCGCCTGCGAGCACTTCACGTCGAAGATGATCGACTGCCCGGTGCCCGTGCGCGCGAGCACATCGCGGGCGTAGAGGATGAGGAGGTAGTCGCCCCAGACGATGGTTCCGTTCCGGTCGACGATGCCAATGCGGTCGGCGTCCCCGTCGAAGGCGATCCCGAGTTCGGCGCCGCCGCGCTTCACCGCGGCAATGAGATCCTGCAGGTTCTCGACGACCGTCGGGTCGGGATGGTGATTCGGGAACGTGCCGTCGCTTTCCGCAAAAATGAGCTCGGCGTCGACGCCCAGCGCCGCAAAGAGTTGCGGGGCGGCGAGCGCCCCCGCGCCATTGCCGCAGTCCACCACCACCTTGATGGGCCGCCGGATGGCGCCGGTGCGGGTCACGAGGTCCTTCACGTAATCATCGAGGACCGCGACCGTTCGCACCGTCCCCTTCACCGGCGCCGGCCCGCTGCCGGCGATGAGCGCGTGCAGGCGCTGGATGCCATCGCCGTGCAGCGAACTCGTGCCGACGGACAGCTTGAAGCCGTTGAACTCGGGGGGATTGTGCGAGCCGGTGATCTGGATGCCGCCCACCACGCCCACGTGATGCAGGCTCCAGTAGAGCGCGGGCGTGGGCACCTCGCCGATGTCGACAACGTCAACACCGGACTCCGTGAGTCCCTGCACCAGGGCATCCCGCAGGGAGCGACCGCTGTGCCGGTTGTCGCGGCCCACCGCCACGGCACCGCGCACTCCGCGCTCGGCGAGGATGGCGGCAAATCCCCGGCCGATGCCCTCGGCGGCCTCGAGCGTGAGGTCGTCACCGACGACGCCGCGGATGTCGTATTGGCGAAAGATGCCGGCGTTGATCATGGGGAGAGTGGGACAGAGTAGGACAGAGTAGGACAGAGTAGGACAGAGTACTACAGAATACGACAGAGGGCGACCGCGTGCGACCGCGTGCGACCGCGTGCGACCGCGTACGACCGCGTACGACCGCGTGCGACCGCGTACTACAGACGAACGCCCCGCGGGTGCGAGGCGTTGTCAGGGTCTCACCGAATCGCGCCGGCGGCCGCCGGCGGGCCTTGGGGTGACCGTGGCACCCTGTCATGGCTCCAGCGAATAACCAGGCCGGGCACCAGCCCGAGCACCAGGATGGCGACCGCGGTGGCAAGGACGATCCCCCGCGTGAGCGTTCCCCCGCGCTCCGGCTCGGCCGTGCCGTCGGGACGCGGCTTCATGAACATCACGCGCACCACGTTGAGATAGTAGCCTGCCGACACCACCGAGGTGAGCACCAGCACCACCGCCAGCGTGGTGAGCGGGCGCGGCGCCTGGATGGCAGCCATCAGCACGTACCACTTGCCGAAGAAGCCCATGCCGCCGAACACCGGGAAGCCCATGAGCGACAGCATGAAGACGCCCATGGCCACGGCCAGTTCCGGGCGCACCTGCCACAGCCCCTCGTAGTCCTTGATCTCGTTGTTGGCGTCTCCCTCGCGCCCCACGAGGATCACCACGGCGAAGGCGCCGAACGACGCCAGCGTGTACGCCACCAGGTAGAACAGGAATGCCGCCGATCCGTCCAGCGTGCCGGTGGCGACCGCCACCAGGATGTACCCGGAGTGCGCGATGGACGAGTAGGCGAGCAGCCGCTTGAGGTTGCGCTGGGCGAGGGCCACCATGTTGCCCACGAACATGGCCAGCGCCGCGAGCCACCAGACGGGCGCGAACCAGGCGTCGCCCATGCCCGGCATCGCCTCGAGCCAAACGCGCACGAACGTGGCGAACGCCGCCGCCTTCACCGCCGTGGCCATGAACGCCGTGATCGGCGTCGGCGCCCCCTCGTAGACGTCGGGCGCCCACATGTGGAACGGCACGGCCGCCACCTTGAACCCGAAGCCCACCAGCAGGAGGCCCGTGCCGACCAGCATCATGGGGTGCGCGACGAAGTTCCCCTGCACCACGCGCTCGCCGATCTCGACGAAGTTCGTCGAGCCGGTGGCTCCATAGATGAGGGCGACGCCGTACAGCAGGAAGCCGGTGGCGAAGGCCCCCAGCAGGAAGTACTTCAGCGCGCCCTCCGCCGACTTGGCGCTGCGGCGGTTGAGGCCGGCCAGCACATAGATCGCCACCGACATCAGCTCGATGCCGAGGAAGACGATCATCAGGTCGCGGGCGGAAGCCAGCACCATCATGCCGGCGGTGGCGAAGAGCACGAGGACATGCGATTCCGCGGGGAGGATCCGCTCGCGGACGTTGTACTCCATGCCCAGCGCGATGGCGAGCGCCGCGCCCGCCAGGCAGATGATGTCGACGGCCCAGCGGAAGTTGTCGACGGCGATGACCCCGAGATTCGACGACAGCCCGCGGGTCGCGTACCAGACCGTCATCCCGATGGTCGCGGCAATGAGGACGAGCGCCGCCTGGCCCACCGCGCGCTGGTGCGCGTTCGAGTCGGGGCGCCATGCCGCCCACAGCATCAGGACCATGGCGCCGACCATCAGCAGCAGGTCGGGCCCGAGGGCCTGCAGGAGCTGCGACGGGTTCGCGAGATCGAAGATCATTTATCGCGCCGTGTTAGGGGCAGAAACCGGCGCGCTCGCGGCGGTCGTCTCGACATACTCGACGAGATGGCGGGCGGCCGCTTCGGTCTTGTCGAGCAGCGGCTTCGGATAGACGCCGAGCCAGATGATGGCGGCGACCAGCGGCATCAACAGCCCGATCTCGCGCCAGTTCAGGTCCTTGATGTCCTTGTTCTCGGGCTTGGTCAGCGGATTGTAGATGATCCGCTGCAGCGCCCACAGCAGGTACGCGGCGGAGAAGATGACGCTGGTCGCCGCGATCACCGTGGCCACCGGCTGCGTCTTGTACGAGCCGACGAGCACCAGGAACTCGCCGATGAACCCGTTGGTCCCCGGCACGCCGATGCTGCTCAGCGACACCACGGTGAGCAGCGTGGCGAAAATCGGCGCGACCTTGGCGATGCCGCCGTAGTCGTCGATCATCCGCGTGTGGCGGCGCTCGTAGATCATGCCGATCATGAGGAAGAGCGCGCCGGTGGAGATGCCGTGGTTGATGGTCACCATCAGCGCGCCCTGCATCGACTCCACCGTCAGCGCGAAGATGCCGAGCATCACGAAGCCAAGGTGGCTCACCGACGAGTAGGCCACGAGCTTCTTGAAGTCGGGCTGCACGAGGGCGACCAGCGCACCGTACACGATGCCGATGACCGCCAGCACCACCATGAATTGCCGCACCGCCGGGTTCATGGCCGCCGACGGAAAGAGCGGCAGGGCGAACCGGATGAAGCCGAAGGTGCCCATCTTCAGCATGATGGAGGCCAGGATCACCGAACCGGCCGTCGGCGCC
This sequence comes from Gemmatimonadota bacterium, assembly GCA_038059315.1. Taxonomy (GTDB): domain Bacteria; phylum Gemmatimonadota; class Gemmatimonadetes; order Gemmatimonadales; family Gemmatimonadaceae; genus PNKL01. Next base: position 7,290 of record JBBTJT010000012.1, on the reverse strand, counting down.
TCGACGTGCGCGTCGGGGAGCCACGTGTGGAACGGGAACATCGGCACCTTCACCGCGAACGCCAGCGCGAACGCGCCGAACAGCCACAGCGTGGCGGTCGGGTCGAGCCGCACGTTGTTGAGGATGAAGTCGTAGCTGAACGTCGGGCTGCCGAGCACCCGCGACGCCTCGGCGCCGAGGTAGAGGATGGCGACCAGCATCAGCAGCGAGCCGATCATCGTGTAGATGAAGAACTTGATCGCCGCGTACAGCCGCCGCTCGCCGCCCCAGACGCCGATGATCAGGTACATCGGCACCAGCATGACCTCCCACATCACGTAGAAGAGCACCAGGTCGAGCGCCACGAAGACGCCAAGCATGCCCACGGTCAGCAGCATCAGCAGCGCGTAGTAGCTGTGCGGCTTGGTGCGGATGCTCGTCCAGCTGCCCAGCACGGCCAGCGGCATCAGCAGCGTGGTGAGGAGCACCAGCGTCAGCGCAATGCCGTCGACGCCCACCGCGAAGCGGACGCCCCACTGGGGGATCCACGGCAGGTCCACCGCCGCCTGCCACCCGGCCGCCGCCGGATCCACCGACCACCAGAGCCCGAGCGAGACCAGGGCCTCGACCACGAAGAAGGCGAAGGCCATGATGCGCGCCTCGCGCCAGCGCTTGTCGTCCGGGTCGCCGCGCGTGAGGAGCGAGAGCGCCCAGAGCCCCACCGCGCCGAACGCCGGCACGAGCAACAGGACCGGAACGATCCAGGCGTTGTAATTGATCGACGACAGGAACGCGGTCATGGGTTACCTGAAGGTGAAGGCGCCGAGGATCGTGATGACGCCGATCAAGAGGACCCAGGCGTATGTGCCCACCTGCCCCGTCTGCAGCTGCGACCCCGTCCAGCCGATGGCCCGCGCCAGCAGCGCACTGCCATTGACGAACAGGCCGTCGATGACGCCATTGTCGAGGCCCTTCCACAGCACGGCGCGCGAGACGCCGAGCGTCGGCTGCACGAACGCCTTGTCGTAGCCCTCGTCCACGAAGTACTTGTTCTCCAGCACGCGCACGAAGCCCTCGCTCGGCACGGCATCCTTCTTGGGCACCAGCGCCGCCGGCTTGAGGCGCCACACGGCGAAGCCGATGCCCGCCACCGCGATGGCGATGGCCACGCCGACCAGCACCAACTCCGTCTGGTGCGGCAGGTGGGGCGCCGCGCCCAGCGTCGTGCGCAGCGAAGCCTCGCCGACCACCGGTTCCAGCCAGTGGTCCAGCATGCCCACCGGCCCGATGCCGCTGAGCAGCGCCGGCACGTTGAGCCAGCCGCCCGCCAGCGACAGCATGCCGAGCACCACCAGCGGGCCCGTCATGACCCACGGGGCCTCCGCGAGGTGCGGCCGCTCGGCCTCGCCCGTGCGGTTGGGGCCGTGGAAGGTGTACAGCATCATCCGCGTCATGTAGATGGCCGTCATCAGCGCCGACGCGAGGGCCAGCCCGTAGACGACCATCAGGATCGTGCTGCCGTGCACGCCGAAGAGCGTCGCCTCGGAAATCGTCGACCCGTGCGCCCGGGCAAAGACCGACCCGAGGATCTCGTCCTTGGAGAAGAACCCCGAGAAGAGCGGGATGCCCGAGATGGCCAGCGTGGCAATCCACATCAGGTAGAACGTGATGGGGAGGTGGCGCCTCAGCCCACCCATGTTGCGCATGTCCTGGGCATCGTCGTGCTTGTGCGTCGCGTGATAGGCCGCGTGCATCGCGTAGATCACCGAGCCCGAGCCGAGGAACAGCAGCGCCTTGAAGAACGAGTGCGTGACGAGGTGGAACATGCCGGCCACGTAGGAGCCGACCCCGACCGCCACGAACATGTAGCCCAGCTGCGACACCGTGGAGTAGGCGAGCACCTTCTTGATGTCCCACTGCTTGAGGCCGATGGTCGCGGCCACGAACGCGGTGAGCGCGCCGATGACGGCGACCACGAGCTGCGCCGTGGGCGCCATGGAGAACAGCGTGGCGCTGCGGGCAATCAGGTAGACGCCGGCGGTGACCATCGTCGCCGCGTGGATGAGCGCCGACACGGGCGTCGGGCCGGCCATGGCGTCGGGCAGCCAGACGTAGAGCGGGATCTGCGCACTCTTGCCGGCGCAGCCGAGGAACAGGAAGAGGCAGATCGCCGTGGCGACGATGCCGCCCATCGGCAGTTCGGCCGCCTTTGCGGCCACCGGGCCGAAATCGAGCGCGCCCAGGTTGGCGAACATCAGGAACATCGCCACCAGGAAGCCGAAGTCGCCGATGCGATTCACGATGAACGCCTTCTTGCCGGCGTCGGCGTTCACCTTTTCCGAGAACCAGAACCCGATCAGCAGGTACGAGCAGAGCCCCACGCCCTCCCAGCCCACGAACAGCACCGGATAGCTGCCGCCGAGCACCAGGACGAGCATGAAGAAGATGAACAGGTTGAGGTACGCGAAGTAGCGCGGGTATCCCGGGTCGTCCTGCATGTAGCCGACGCTGAACACGTGGATGAGCGCGCCCACGCCGGTGACGACGAGCACCATCACCATGGAAAGCTGGTCCAGGTGGAGCGTGGCGCCGATCGTCAGGTCGCCCACCGGCATCCACTGGTAGAGCGTCACGATGTACGGGTGCTCCATGTCGACGCCGCGCATCGCCAGGAAGCAGGCGACGGCGACGCCGAAGGCGGCGATCAGCACGCCCGGGCCGATCAGGCTCACCAGGGCGGCGTACTTGTGTCGCACGGGCGCGTGATCGTCGTGGCCGTGGTCGTCTCCGTGCCCGGAGCCGTGCCCGTCGTGTGCGGCGTGGCCGGCCGACGGATCGGCGGGGCCGGTCCTGGCGACGCCGAGCATCGCCAGGGTCCCGTTGAGCAGGAACCCGAGGAGCGGCAGCAGCGGGAGCAGCCACACCAGGCGGGCGGCGGTGGCCGCGAGCGGGTGCGCCCCCTCGGGAGTCATGGCGGGGATCATCATCCCTTGAGGATGTTGATGTTCTGGAGGTTGACCGTCTGCGTGTGGCGGAAGATCGCGATGATGATCGCCAGTCCCACGGCGGCCTCGGCCGCGGCGACGGTCATCGTGAAGACCACGAACACCTGCCCGGCCGCGCCGTGCAGCCGGCTGAGCGCGACGAACGACAGGTTGACGGCATTGAGCATCAGCTCAACGCACATGAAGATGATGATCGCGTTGCGGCGCGTCAGCACGCCGATCACCCCGATCGTGAACAGCACCGCCGACAGGGCCAGCGATTCAACGAGCATCGGTCCTCCGCTTGCCCAGCACGACGGCGCCGACGATGGCGGCGAGCAGCAGCACGCTCGTCAGCTCGAAGGCGTACAGGTATTCGGTGAACAGCGGCGCGGCAATCGGGCCGATGACGCCGCCGGTCATCGTTGTCGGCGACGTGCCGGCCAGGCCGGGCGGGATCATCCGGTCGACGGTGTTGTCGCGGGTCAGCGCCATCACCTCGGCCAGCAGCACCAGGCCGACGAACAGCGCCAGCCCGTAACCCCACTTGCCGCGGGCGTCGGCCAGCTCCGACGGGTGCCCGAGGTTGAGCAGCATGATCACGAATAGGAACACCACCATGATGGCGCCGGTGTACACCAGCACCTGCATCGCGCCGATGAACTGCGCGTCGAGCATCACGTAGAGGGCGGCCAGCGAGAACATCACGTTCACCAGCCAGATCGCCGCCGCCACCGGGCTCTTGCGGGTCACGAACGCCAGCGCACTGGCAATCGCCACGAGCCCGAACAGGTAGAACGTGAACGAGTAGACGAGCGAATGGAATTCGTTGGCGTGCATCATTCACCCTTGGGATCGGCGGGATCCCACATCTCGCAGACCGGGTGGGTCTGCGCGGTGAGGCGTTCCAGGTCGTAGACGAAGTCCTTGCGGTCGTACTCGGCGTTTTCGTAGTGCCGGCCGACGTGGATCGCCTCCTCCGGGCAGACCTCCTGGCAGTAGCCGCAGAAGATGCAGCGAAACTCGTCGATCTCGAACACCAGCGGGTAGCGGTTCCCTTCCTCGTCCTCCCCGGGCACCAGCTTGATGCAGTTGGCCGGGCAGACGGTGGGGCAGAGGCCGCAGGCGACGCACTTGGCCTTGCCGTCCTCGGTGGTCAGCATGCGGTGCGTCCCGCGCCAGCGCGGCCCGATGTCCCACTTTTCCTCGGGATACTGGACGGTCACCTTGTGCGGGTCCACCAGGTGCTTGAGCGTCAGCGCCAGTCCCTTCACGGTGGCGCGCACGTAACTCACGTCCTCGATGGGCCGCTCGACCACCTTCACGTTGATCGCCATCAGACCCCCTTCCGGTCGGCAAGGTCACTGCGCGCCGCCAGCGTGCGCAGGTGCGCCATCTCCTCGCGCTCGATGCGCGAGTAGGCCGGGCTCACCACGCGACCGCGGTCGAGCACCCAGAACACCAGCCCCACGAACACCACGTTCATGCCGAGCATCGCGCCAGTGAACCCCATGCTGGCCCGGGCAATGCCGGCGGCGTCGAGGCCGAGCGTCACGCTGGCCACGGCCGTGATGTAGACGAGCACCATCGGCAGCAGGACCTTCCACCCCAGCGCCATCAGCTGGTCGTAGCGGAACCTCGGCACCGTCCAGCGCAGCCAGATGAAGGTGAACACGAAGAACATCACCTTGGCCACGTACAAGCCCATCGTCGCCGCCGTCTTCAGCGCGGACCACGGCGCCATGTTGTCCCACGACGTGAACGGGATGTCCCATCCGCCGAAGAACAGCGTCACCATCAGCGAACTCGACGTGATGATGTTGGCGTACTCCGACAGCGGGAACATCGAGTACTTCATGGAACTGTATTCGGCGTGGTAGCCGGCCACGAGTTCCGACTCGGCCTCGGGAAGGTCGAAGGGCACCCGGTTGGTCTCGGCCAGTGCCGCCACCGCGAAGATGAAGAAGGCCATCGTCAGCAGAACCACGTTCCACCCCTGCGACGCCTGCTGGGCGATGATCTGGTTCATGCTCACGTTGCCGGCGAGCAGCAGCACGCACACCGTGCTCATGCCCATGGCGATCTCGTACGAGATCATCTGGGCCGACGCCCGAAGACCGCCGAGCAGCGCGTACTTGTTGTTCGACGACCAGCCGGCAATGGTGATGCCGTACACGCCGAGCGAGCTGATGGCCAGCGTGAAGAGGAAGCCCACCGGCAGGTCGGCCACCACCATGTCGATGAGTCCCACGCCGGGAATCGGCAGCGGCGAAGCGAACGGAATGACCGCCCAGGTCACCATCGCCGGAATGAACGCCATCGCCGGGGCGAGGATGAACATCGCCTTGTTGGCGCCCCCGGGCAGCGTCTCTTCCTTCATGAAGTTCTTGATGCCGTCGGCCAGCACCTGGAAGATGCCCTGCGGTCCCACGCGGTTGGGGCCGTGCCGGTCCTGGATCCAGGCGGCAATCCGGCGCTCGGCGAACGTCGTGTACGCCACGCACCCCATGTAGATGCCGAAGACGACGACGACCTTGATGAGCGCGAAGACCACGAACCAGCCCATCGTCGGCGGCAGCTGGCCGCTGGCGACCTGAAGAAGCGGGAACGCCGTGTGCATCATGCGCCCACCCCCGCGAGCGCCGAGAGCTGGCCGCGGAGCGCCAGCGAGTCATAGCTCATGCCGGCGAACGGCGCCTCCGATGCGGCGAGCGCGGCAAAGACCGCTTCTGCCGTGAGGTAGTCTCCCTTCCTTCCGAGCGCAGCCACCAGGTCGGCCAGGACAAACCAGCTCGGGCGGGCGAGCCCCGGCGCCGCCTTGGCCTGCAGGAATCGCTGCACCCGGCCGCGCAGGTTGGTGAACGTCCCTTCTTCCTCGGCATAGTTCGCGATGGGCAGCCTGATCGCGCTGGCGGGCAGGCCCTTCGGACTCGCCGTGCCGATGACGATCACCGCGGAGGCGGCGCCGAACGCCGCGGCGTCGAGCCCCACGCACTCCTCGTCGACCAGCACGAGCACGTCACCACCGGCCAGGCCGGCCAGCGGATTGTCTTTGCGGGCAAACCCCAGCAGCTCGGCGCCCGTGGCGTTCGCGGCGCGATCGGCGCGCAGGGCAAGGTCCTTGACGCCCGGCAATGGCGACTCGGCGCCCTGCGTCACGCGGAAAGTCCCCGCCCCGCCGGTGGCGCCGATCAGCTGCTTGAGCAGGTACAAAGCCTCGTTGGAGAGCGACGCGCTGGCCACCACGTGCGCGCGCTTTCCGGTGAGCGCCGCGGCGGCCGCCCTGAGCGCGGCGTCCCAGTCCACCGCATTGCCGCCGACCACCGGCACTTCCAGCCGGTCGTTGCGGTTGATCCAGCGGTAGTTCAGGCGCCCCTCGTCGCAGGCGAAATACTGGTTCACTTCGACGTTGGAGCGGGGCTTCATCCGCAGCACCGCGTTGTCGCGCGTCTCGAGGGTGATGTTGCATCCCTGCGAGCAGTTGGGGCATACGGATGCCGTGCGGTCGAGTTCCCAGGCCCGCGCCTTGTTCAGGAAGTCCTTGCTGACGAGCGCGCCCACCGGGCAGAGATCGACGACGTTGGACGCCCAGCCGTGGGTGAGGTCCCTGTCGGGCGCCTTGCCGATCGTCGCGCGGTCACCGCGTTCCTGGACGCACAGCGCCGTGTCCTCGGCCACGTCATCCATGAAGCGCACGCAGCGGGTGCAGAGGATGCAGCGGTTGGTGACGTACAGCACGTCGCCGCCGAAGTCCTCCACGGGATTGAAGCGCTTCGGCTCGTGGTAGCGCGAATCGGCGCGGCCTTCCTGGAACGTGTAGTCCTGCAACTCGCACTCGCCGGCCTGGTCGCAGATAGGGCAGTCGAGCGGATGATTGATGAGCAGCAGTTCGAGCACGCCCTTGCGCGCCTCGAGCGCCTTCTCGGTGTAGACGTGCACCACCTGCCCCTCGCCGACGGCCGTCACGCACGACGGGGCGAGCTTGGGCATCTTCTCGACTTCGACCAGGCACATGCGGCAGACGCCGGCCGTGGGAAGCCCCGGGTGGTAGCAGTAGTGCGGTATCAGCACCCCGGCGGACTTGGCCGCCTCGAGGATGCTCGTCCCCGCGGGCACGCTGACCGCGCGCCCTTCGATGGTGAGATTGACGAGATTCGGCGCGGTCATCAGGCCGTTACCGCCACGGTGGACGAACGCTTGCCCTTGATGAGGGCCTCGAACTCACCACGGAACTTCCTGATGCCGCTCACCACGGGCGCCCCGCAGGAATCACTGAGCACGCAGATAGTGGTGCCGGTCATGTTCTCGCTGAGCTCGAAGATCGTAT
>JBBTJT010000011.1:0-10980 GCA_038059315.1 Gemmatimonadota bacterium | reverse complement strand
GTCTTCGTCCTCGTTGCCGGTCTCTGGATGACGACCGCACTGCACCACATCAACTACGCGGTGGTGGCCCTGCTCGGCATCAGCGTCCTGTTCCTCAGCAACGTGCTCACCTGGGACGACATCACCGGCGAACGCCCGGCGTGGGACGTCTTCATCTGGTACGGCGGCCTCGTGCGCATGGCCGAGGCCCTTGGCGAAACAGGCATCACCGTCAAGTTCGCCGAGGCGGCCGCGTCGATGACCGTCGGATGGACGTGGGGCGCCGCGCTTGCCGTTCTTGCGCTCATCTATTTCTACGCGCACTACGGGTTTGCCAGCATCACCGCGCACTCCAGCGCGATGTTCATTCCGTTTCTGGTCGTGATCCTCGGCGCCGGTGCGCCACCGTTGCTCGCCGTGCTCACGCTGGCGTACTTCTCGAACCTCAGCGCCTGCCTCACGCACTATGGCACCACGCCGGCCCCGATCTACTTCGGGGCGCGCTACATTTCTCAACGAGACTGGTGGCTCTACGGCTTCATTGTTTCGGTCGTGTCGATCCTCACCTTCGCCACGATCGGGCTGGGTTGGTGGAAGCTCCTCGGATGGTGGTGATTCTGGGCAGGGATCCGACGATTCAGCGTGCAGCACAATGACGTAAGTCGGTGTCCCGCAGCACCTTGCGTGAAAATAAGACTGTCCGAACGCGAGATGTCAAGAGAAATTTGCTGTTTCTGCGTTTTTCTGTGTTCATCTGTGGCAATATCGCCTTGAAAACGCCAGATAGTTGCGATAGATTTGCTTAATCAGCAAGAATGCCGTTGCACGCAATCATACTCTCTCGCCCGGATCCCTTCCAGATGAACGCTCGCGCCGCCGCCCTCAAGGCCATCGCCTCGCGCGTGGTCACGCCCCCTGACATTCCCGCCACGCACGAAAACGGGCTGCCGATCTCGCACTATTTCGGTTCGCTCACGTTCGGCGTGCGTCAGATGCGCGACAAGCTTCCCAAGGAAGTGTTCGCGAAGATCAACAGCGCCGTCCGCCTCGGCAGGAAGCTCGATCTCGACATCGCCCCCACGGTGGCAAAGGTCATCAAGGAATGGGCGATGTCGCATGGCGTCACCCACTTCTGTCACTGGTTCCAGCCGCAGACGGGGCTCACCGCCGAGAAGCACGATGCGTTCTTCACGTTTGACGAGAACAAGCTCCCGATGGAGTCATTCACCGGCGAGCAGCTCATCCAGAGCGAGCCCGACGCGTCGTCGTTCCCATCCGGCGGCCTGCGTGCCACCTGGGAAGCGCGCGGATACACCGCCTGGAACCCGGCGTCGCCCGTCTTCATCATGGAGTCGGCCGGCACCAAGACGCTCTGCATTCCGTCGGTCTTCATCGGCTACAATGGCGAGGCCCTCGACGAAGTCACTCCGCTGCTCCGTTCGTCCGACGTCCTCTCCCACAAGTCGATGGAGCTCCTCGAGCTCCTCGGCGACTCGGGCGCGCTGCGCGTGTACACGACGATGGGCGCCGAGCAGGAGTACTTCCTCATTGATCGCGGTCACTTTGCGCTGCGCCCCGACCTCGTGATGGGTGGACGCACGCTCATTGGCGCACCGCCGCCACGTGGCCAGCAGCTCGAGGACCACTACTTCGGCGGCATCCCGGAGCGGGTGCAGGGGTGCATCGCCGAGGTCGAGTACGAGCTCTATCGCCTGGGCGTGCCGATCGTCACGCGGCACAACGAGGTGGCCCCGTGCCAGTTCGAGATGGCGCCGGTGTTCGAGGAGACCGACATCGCCGTCGATCACAACCAGCTGGTCATGGCCGTCATGCGCAAGGTCGCTGCGCGGCACGGTCTCACCGCCCTGCTGCACGAGAAGCCCTTCGCCGGCATCAACGGCTCGGGCAAGCACTGCAACTGGTCCATGTCCATCGCCTCGGACAACGAGCTCGACGGCGTCAACCTGCTCAAGCCGGGCAAGACGCCGCACCAGAACCTGCGCTTCCTCCTGTTCCTTGCCGCGGTGCTCAAGGCCGTCTTCAAGCACCAGGGGCTGCTGCGTGCTGGCGTCGCCACCTCGGGCAACGAACATCGCCTCGGCGCCAACGAGGCGCCGCCGGCCATCATCTCGGTGTTCCTGGGCTCGATGCTCACCAACATGATCGAGGACATCATCGCCGGGCGCACGGGATTGAGCGCCGAGCAGGCCATGATCAAGCTGGGCGTCGCCAAGCTCCCCGAGATTTCCAAGGACAACACCGACCGCAATCGCACGTCGCCGCTTGCCTTTACCGGCGCCAAGTTCGAGTTCCGCGCCGTCGGCTCGTCACAGTCCATCGCCTTCCCGGTGATGATCTTCAATGCCATCGTCGCCGAGGCCATTGGCGAGCTGATCGCGTCGCTGAAGACCGAGATGAAGAAGACCAAGTCGGTCGATGATGCGGTGCTCAGGGTCGTGAAGGAGGCGTTCAAGGAGACCACGGCCATCCGCTTCGAGGGCAACAACTACGCGCCGGAGTGGGTGAGGGAGGCCAAGCGGCGCGGCCTCCTCAACCTGCGCCGCACGCCCGAGGCACTCGACCAGATCAACGCCAAGGCCACCAAGGCGCTGTTCACCACGCTCGGCATCCTCACGCCCGCCGAACTCGAGAGCCGCTATCACATTCGCGTCGAGCGGTACCTGAAGGACATGCTCATCGAGATGCACACCATGCGCGAGATCGTCGACACCATGGTGCTGCCGGCCGCGCTCAAGTACCTCGGCGTGCTGGCCGACGCGGCGCAGAAGTCGAAGGCGGCGGGCATCAAGGTCAATCCGGCGGCGGCGGCAGCCACGGCATTCGCCAGGCAGGTCACCGATCTGCAGAAGCGCACCGTGGCGCTGCGTGCTGCCGCCGACAAGGGCGATACCATGCACGACACGCCGACCAAGTGCGCGCAATTCCTCACGTCCGCGGGTGCCGACGCCATGGCCGCCGCGCGCGAAGTCTCGGACGCGATCGAGCTGACGATGGGTGACGAGTACTGGCCGCTGCCGCGCTACCGGGAAATGGTGTTTCCGGTCTGAGAGTGCGACAGAGTGCGACAGAGTGCGACAGAGTGATACAGAGTCCGACAGACGAGGCCCGCCATCGATTGATGCGCGGGCCTCTGTCATATTCTGTCGTACTCTGTCGTACTCTGTCGTATTCTCTCTTATTCTATCGCTCCGCGATTGCCACCCCGTCGGGCCCGTCACCCACCGCGATGGTGCGCAGCAGTTTGCGCGCCTCCACGTCAAACTCGGCGATGGCGTTGATCCCCTGGCACGCCACGTACAGCCGCTTGCCGTCGCGGGACCACGTCATGCCCACTGGCTGGGCGTTTGTCGGGGCTTCGAGCATCCCGACTTCCTTGCGCGTCGCCACGTCGATCAGCCGGATGCGCGCCGAGATCGTCAGCGCGGCCGCTGCCGTCCGGCCGTCGGGAGAGATCGTCACGCGGTACGGGCGTTCCCCCTGGTCGAGCGTCGCCACCACCTTCCAGCTCGCCACGTCGACAATCGAGATCGTCCCGGCCGTGTTGCTTCCCACCCACACCTCGCGACCGTTCGGGGTGACGCCAATCCCCTCCACCTCGGAAGCGACACCCAGCGCGCGCGTGGCGCCGGTGATGAAGTTCAACTCCGTGATCGTCCCGCTGCGGATGTTGGCGGTGTAGCCCACCCTTCCGTCGGGACGTACCGCCATCTGGTGCGTGGACTGCTGTTCCGTCGGGTGGACGCGCCGGATCGCCCCGCTCGGTGCGTGCACCACGAGCACCGCCTGGTTCGCCTCCACCGTCACGGCGATCAGTGAATCGCCCGGCAGGAACGCGATGCCGTGCGGCCGGCGGTACTCACCGAGGTCGATGGTGCGCGCCACCGTGCGCGTGGTGAGGTCGAGCAGCAGCAGTGAGTTCCCCGGTGAGCCTGCGCCGTAGCCGGTGACAACCGCCCATTTGCCATCGTGCGACGCCGCGCTCTCGTGCGGTCCGGGTGCCGTCGGCACCACCGCAAGCGTCGCACCCGTGTGCAGGTCGACGATGGACGCCGTGTTCGCCCGCTTGTTGCCGGCTACCAGCAGGCCTGAGGGAGACTGGGCGGACAGGGCACCAGCGCCGAGGACGCCGAGGAAAACGATTGCACGCATGGGGGGCTCCAGGATTCAGCGCGAGACTGGATGACGCGACATTCTGTCAAACTCTGTCGCATTCTGTCGTTCTCTCTCTCTATTTCTTGACCGCCACGACCGTCAGATACTCGTTCACGAGTCCCTTGGTGACCGTCAGTTGCACGCGCCGTGCCAGCACCGATGGATGCCGCAGGTACCATCTTAGCAGGCCGCGCCGACGGTCGCGCTCACGCGCGCCGCGCGATTCGCCGAAGACGTCGCCCAGCGTGAAACGGTGGTTCTGTTCGAGCGCGCGCTCCTCCACGAAGCCGTGTGACGAGAGCAGTTCGCGGAACGAGCGCCGGGTGAAATCCCACAGGTGATGCGGGTTGCCGTCGGTCGACACCGTCACCGGCACCGACGCGATGAACCGTCCGCCGACCGGCAGCACCGCGACAACGCGGGCAACGTACGCGCGCGGGTTCGGCAGGTGCTCAACGGTCTCGAGACTCACCCACACCGCGGGCTTTGACGACGGCGTGTAACGCAGGGCGTCGGCTTCGTAGTAGATGATGGCCGGGTGCACGTGCCGCGCGCGCGCAAAGGCAAGCGCGCTCCGGTCGAGATCCACCCCCTGCACCGACCGGGCTCCGGCCTGGGCCAGCATTTCGCTGCCGTAACCCGTGCCGCATGCGCAATCCACCACGTCGGCATCACGCACATACTCGGACGCCAGGCGGTAACGCTCCAGGTGCAGCGCCAGCGTTGCCTTGTCGAACGGCGTCGACGAGGCAACCAGCAGTGGATCGAGTCGTTCGGCGGACAGCTGGAATTCAGGCATCAGGGCGTTGAACAGTGAATGTCGGCAGGTGGAGGTCGTCCTCTGTCGTACTCTGTCCCACTCTGTCCCACTCTGTCCCACTCTGTCGTACTCTCAGTACTTCCCAAGATACTGCGCCAGTTCCCACTCGCTCACCTGCGTCACGTACTCTCGCCATTCCTGGCGCTTGGCGTCCAGGAAGTGCCGCGTCACGTGTTCGCCGAGTGCCGCGCAGATTTCCTTGTCCTTCTCCAACTCGTCGCACGCTTCGTTCAGGTCATGCGGCAGGTCGTCGATGCGCAGGCGCCGCTTCTCCCGGAAGCTCATCTCCCAGATGTTCTCGTTCACCGGCTCGCGGCTCGACGCCTGCGTCTCGATGCCGTCCAGGCCGGCAGCCAGCATCACCGCCAGCGCCAGGTAGGGATTCGCACTCGGGTCGGGAGATCGCAGCTCCGCGCGCGTCCCCGCACCGCGGCGAGCCGGCACCCGAACGAGCGGCGAGCGATTGCGCATGGACCACGCCACGTTCACCGGCGCCTCGAAGCCGGGCACCAGCCGCTTGTACGAGTTCACCAGCGGGTTGGTGATCGCGCACATGCCGCGTGCATGCTGCAGCAACCCGCCGATGTAATGGTGCGCCACCGACGACAGCTCGTACTCCCCCTTCGCGTCGTAGAAGGCGTTCTGCCCGTCCTTGAACAGCGACTGGTGGGTGTGCATCCCGCTGCCGTTCTGGCCGTAGATGGGCTTGGGCATGAACGACGCGTGCAGTCCGAACTGCTGCGCCACGTTGCGCACCACGAACCGGAAGGTCGCCAGCGCGTCGGCCGTGGTCAGCGCGTCGGCGTACCGGAAGTCGATCTCGTGCTGGCCGTGCGCCACTTCATGGTGCGACGCCTCGATCTCGAAGCCCATCTGCTCCAGCGCATCGACGATCGCGCGCCGCGCCTCCTCGCCCAGGTCCACCGGTGTCAGGTCGAAATAGCTCCCCACGTCGTGTGTCGTCGTGCTCGGCGTGCCGTCGGGACCCAGGCGGAACATGAAGAACTCCGCCTCCATCCCGGCAAACATCGTGTACCCCAGCCTGGCCGCACGCTCCACCTGCCGCTTGAGCACGAGGCGCGGGTCGCCGGCGAACGGCTCCCCCTCCGGCGTGGTGATGTCGCAGATCAGGCGCGCCACGCGGGCCTGCGGGTCGCTCCATGGGAAGATGCGGAAGGTGTCGAGTTCGGGACGCAACAGCATGTCGCTCTCTTCCACGCGCACGAAACCCTCGATCGACGACCCGTCGAACAGGATGTCGCCGGCCAGCGCCTTCTTCAGCTGGGAAACCGGGATCTCGACATTCTTGTTGACACCGAGGATGTCGGTGAACTGCAGGCGGACAAAGCGAACGCGGTGCCGATCGGTGAGCTCGAGCAGATCCTTGGCAGTCACACCTCGCAGGTCGCTGAGCAGGGCGCGGGACGAAGCAGTCACGAAAGGCGGAGGCGAGGGTCGAGGTCCAGGGGGTTTGTGGCGTTCCTGCCGGAACTGTAGAGTTTGGGCGCCAGCGCGCGCCGCCGCAATGCGTCGCGTGCCCATTTCGAGAGCGCCACGTTAGCTTTCCCGGATGCGGTTCATCTACCGTCTATCGTCTAACTTCCAATGTCCATTTCCTGCCCACGCTGCGGCGAAAACACCTCCGGCACCTTCTGTTCTCACTGCGGAGCCGCCCTCAAGGGCGCCTCATGCCCCAGCTGCGACGGTGCCCTCACGCCGGGTGCGCAGTTCTGCCACCACTGTGGAGCAGCCATGCCGGGCGCCGCCAGCGCCGGCGGAACAAGTCGCGTTCCGTGGATCGTGACCGGCGTTGCGCTGCTGGCCGTCATCGGCCTCGTGCTCTTTCAGGCCTCGCGCGCGTCCACCGCTGCAGCCCCTGACGACGGCGGGTCGATGAGTGGAGGAGTCCCGCTGGCCGGCAACGCCCCGTTCGCCGGCGGCGGCATGCCCCCGGTCGGCGACATTTCCAGGATGTCGCCGCAGGAGCAGGCGGACCGCCTCTTCAATCGCGTCATGCGCTATGCCTCCGAGGGAAAAGGCGACAGCGCCGCCATCTTCGCCCCGATGGCCATGCAGGCGCTCGAGATGCTGGCTCCCCTCAACGTGCACCAGCGCTACGACCTCGGCCTCGTTGCCTCCGTCGCGGGCGACCTCGTTCGCGCCAAGCTCGAGGCCGACTCGATCCTCAAGAAGAACCCCAACGACCTGCTCGGCCTTACCCTCGCCATTCGGGTCGCCGAAGCATCCGGGAACAGCGCGGCCCGTGGTGATTTCGAGAAGCGCCTTATCGCCGCCGAACCGGCCGAGCGAAAGACCGCCCGCCAGGAATACCAGGACCACGGCTTCGACATCGATGCGGCGTTGAAGGAAGCCCGCAGCCGCAAGCCATAGGGACTCCCAATGACCGATCGCACCGTGCACGTCGCCCACAGTCCCGATTCCGACGACGCGTTCATGTTCTATGCCCTTGCCGAGGGCAAGGTCGACACTGAAGGACTGACGTACGTGCACGAACTGCAGGACATCGAGTCGCTGAACCAGCGCGCCCTCAGGGGCGAACTCGAGGTCACGGCCGTCTCCATCCACGCCTACGCCTTTCTCACCGACAAGTACGCATTGCTGCCCAGCGGTGCGTCCATGGGCGACCAGTACGGTCCGCGCCTGGTCGCGAAGACGCCGGTCACCAGGGCCGAGGTGAAGGGAAAGCGCATCGCCATTCCGGGCTTGAAGACCAGCGCCTACCTCGCCCTGCGGCTGTACGAACCGGATTTCGTCGCCGTTCCCACGCACTTCGACGAGATCGAACAGGCGGTGCTCGACGGAACGGTCGACCTGGGCCTCATCATCCACGAGGGGCAACTGACCTATCAGGACAATGGGCTGCACCTGGTCGCCGACATGGGCGCGTGGTGGTTCGCCGAGACCGGCCTGCCGTTGCCCCTGGGAGGCAATGTCATCCGAAAGGACTTCGGCTCCCAGTTGATGCGCAAGATTTCGCGCCACTTGAAGGCCAGTATCGCGTATGCATTAGAACATCGAGCGGCAGCACTTGACCACGCCATGAAATACGCCCGCGGCCTCGACCGGTCCAAAGCCGACACCTTTGTCGGCATGTACGTCAACGACTGGACGCTCGACTACGGCGAGCGCGGCCGGGAGGCGATTCGGTTGTTCCTCGAACGTGGTCACCGGGCAGGCATCCTCCCGCATCCGGTGGTCGTCGAATTCGTTGATGACTGACTGACGCGGGGTGCGTTCCTCAGGGTCCTCGCCGTCCCCGCGACACCCCATCGTGGCATTGCGCCTTCCCCAAAGCCCGGGTCGCCACACGAGCCCATCGACCAACGCGAACGCCGGGCGGCGCGTTCTCTACCTTACAGATGCGAACACCCCTCCTGCTCTTTGCCGCCGCGTTCGTCGCGGCTTCTCCGGTGCCGGTTGCCGCCCAGCGCACCGACACCCTGCGTCTCTCCATCGAGGACGCCGTCACGCGCATGCTCCGGTCCAGCGACGAGGCCCGCGCCGCATGGCTCGGCATTGACGTTGCCGACGCCCAGGTCACCTCGGCGCGCGCCGCCGCCCTCCCCCAGTTGCGGCTCACCAGCAACTACCAGCAGGTCATCAAGAACGCGCGCGCCGAGATGGTCAGCCAGCTCTTCGGCCAGAAGTTCACGTACAACACCACGCTCAACGCCCAGCAGGCGCTCTTTCAGGGCGGCCGCATCTTCGCGGCGGCGCAGGTCGCCAGCAGCTCGCGCAGCGCCGTGCGCCTCGACAACGCCGAAACACGCGCTCGCCTCGCCGTGGACGTGCAGCGTGCCTACCTCAACGCGTCGTACCTGACGCGCATCGCCGAATTGCAGGCGCAGAACCTCGCGCTCGCCGATGGCCGCGTCACGCAAACCGAGCAGCTCTTCACCGCCGGGCGGGCAGCACGCTTTGACGTGCTGCGCTCTCGCGTGGAACGCGCCAACCTCGAGCCGCTCGCCCTGCAGGCCGTCGCCGATCGTGACGTGGCCCTGCTCGAAGTGCGGCGTCTCCTCGACATTCCCGTCAGCGAGCCGGTGCTGCTCACCACGGTGCTTGATCCCGAGACGGTGCGCTCGCTCGCCGAACGCACCGCCGTCGACGCCGCCCCTGACGCGCTCCGGGCCTCGGTGCGTTCGGCGGAACTTGCCGCGCGCGCCAGGCACGCCGGCATTCGCGTCGCCCGTGCCGACCTGCTGCCGCAACTGAGCATGTTCTTCAACTTCGGCTATCTCGCCCTCCCGGCGACCAACGGCTTTCCCACCGTCATGGGCAAGGTGGCCAATTCGTTCTGCGCGGTTGGCTCCGCCACCGACCGCGTGTGCCACAACAATGGCTGGTTTCCCGACCGCAACTTCGGCGTGAACTTCTCCTGGGCCGCCTTCGACGGCCTGCGAGCCAAGGGCAATCTCGACCTGGCCCAGGCCCAGGCCAAGATCAGCGACATCACGCTCAATCAGGTGCGCGAGCAGGCCGCCCTCGAGACCTCGCGCGCCCGCAACGAGCTGGTGCGCGCCACGGCCGCCTTCGGTGCCCGGCAGCAGAACTCCGCCGAGGCCGGCGAAGCCTACGATCTGGCCGCCCTCAGGTACCAGCGCGGCCTCAGCACGCAACTGGAAGTTTCCGACGCGCAGTACGCGCTGCTCATCGCGCGCTCCACCGAGGCTCGCGCGACCTTCGATCTCTACCTTGCCGCTGCCGAGCTCGCCCGTGTGCGCGGCCGTGACATCCCGCTTCCCAACGGGACCACCATCCCCGTGCGCACCGATTCCCGCAATGCATCCTCAGGTCTCAATGCGATTCGCTAGCGCGCTCGCGCTTTTCGCGCTCCTCGCCGTTGGCTGCGGCCGCGCGTCCGGCGACGCGGCCCCGGACACCGCCAAGGGCACCGGCCCTGGCGCCGCACCGGCTGGCGGCACCGCTGGCGGTCCGCGGCGCACGGCGTCCGTGGTGCTCGGCATCGCCGACGTCGCCCTGGTCACGCGTGGCACCATCGAAGCCGGCATCCCGATCGCCGGCGATCTCCGCCCCATCGAAACCCTCAGCCTGAAGTCCCGCCTCGAAGGCAACGTCGAGCAGGTCTACGTGCGTGAGGGTGATCGTGTCGCCCTGGGCGCGCTGCTCGCGCGCTTCGAGGCCATCGACTTCGAGAGCGCCCTGCGTTCAGCCGAGGCCGACGTGACATCCGCGCGCACCGCGGCGCAGACGGCGCAGTGGAACTACGACCAGTCCAGGGACCTCTTCAAGGTGGGCGCCATCGCCGAGCGCGACCTGCGGGCCACCGAACAGGCGGCCGCGGCCGCCAAGGCGCAACAGGCCGCCGCCGAATCGCGCCTGCGCTCGGCTCAATCGACGGCGCGTGATACGCGCATCGTCGCCCCGGTGGCCGGCACCATCCAGTTCCGTCGCGTCCAGGGTGGCGAACACGTCTCGCGCGGCGCCGAGCTCTTTACGCTGGTGCGGTTCGATGTCCTGGAACTCACGGCCTCGCTTCCCGCTCGCCGCGCCAACGATGTGATGCCTGGCCAGCCGGTGCGGTTTCTCGCCGACGGCAAGGTCTTCACGGGCAAGGTGGCCCGCGTCAGCCCGACCATCGATCCCGCATCGCGCTCCATCACGGCGTACGTGCAGATCCCCAACCCCCGGGGCGAGTTGAAGGGAAACACCTTCTCCAGCGGGCAGATCATCGCCCAGACGCTCAACAATGTGCTCGTCGTGCCGCAGCCGGCCGTGCGCACCGGCCAAGACGGCAAGCAGTTCGTCTACCGGATTGTCGGCGGCGAACTCGAGCAGGCCCCGGTGACGGTGGGTGCCGTCGACGAGGCTCGTGGGCTCGTGGAAATCAGGGACGGCGTGCAGGAACGCGACCAGGTGGTCGTCGGCAACGTTGGCACGCTTGGCCGTGGCATGAAGGCGCAGATCATCGGGAATGAGCGCGCCGGCACCCCCGGCGCGCGCGGCGGCCCCGAGCGCGGCGTGCC
>JBBTJT010000010.1:0-29390 GCA_038059315.1 Gemmatimonadota bacterium | reverse complement strand
ATGCACACCGATAATTCCCGTCAGGCGAGTGCGCAAAGGGTGAGGAATGTGGGGTATGACTGTCCGGCGAGTGTCCATTGGAACCACACGCGAGCTTCGGAGTGGTCAATACCGATCGGAGCTGACCTAGCCAATTTGCGCATCCGATCCAGTCGCCATTGCTAATCGGCGATCTGAACAGTAACGAAGGCTCGGACGTTCATTTAGTCAGCGTCGCGCCGCGAGGACGGCGCGCACGTCATCGAGGCCGACACCCAGGGCGCGCAATGCCACGAGCGCATGGTAGACGACGTCGGCCGCCTCCTCGGTGGCGCGCGTGGCATCGCCATCGGCACAGGCCGTCACGAATTCCGCCGCCTCTTCGCCAATCTTCTTGAGCCGCAGGTTGCGGTCGGCGAGCAGGCGTTGCGTGTACGTCGGCTTCTTCGCTTCCGTGGAACCCGAGGCGGCGCGCTCCCGAATCGTCGCGTCGACCGCCGACAGCACGTCGGCCACCGCGCCGGAGTCGGCAAAGCACGATATCGTTCCGTTGTGGCACGCGGGCCCCGCCGGGATGACGCGCGCGAGCACGGCGTCGGAATCACAGTCGGGCTCGAGGGACACCACGCGCTGCACATTGCCGCTGGTGGCCCCCTTGTGCCACAATCCGCGCGTGCGCGAGCGGTAGTGCATTTCCCCAGTGGCCTCCGTGCGCTCGATGGCCTCGCGGTCGGCGTAGGCAACCATCAGCACGGCCCCGGTGCCGGCGTCCTGGGCGACGACGGTCACGAGCCCGCCGTTCCTGGAGTAATCCAGACGGTCAGCGAGCGGCATCGGCACTCCAAAGCAGGGCGCGCGCCGAGTTGGCCAACGCACCGTTGGTGGCAATGGCGTCTCCGGCGAACGCGTCACGACGGCCACTCCATCCGGAGAAGACACCGCCGGCTTCCTCAACGATTGGCAGAAACGGTGGCGCATCCCACGGGTTGAGGATCGGATCGACCATCACATCGGCCCGGCCGGTGGCCACCAGCAGGTAGCCGAAACAATCACCCCAGCCGCGGCTCACCGAGGCCTGGTGCGACAGCAGGTCCCAGCCGGCGCGCCGGTCGGCCGACGGGAAGTTGCGATCGTCCGTCACGAGCACCGTCGCTTCGTCGATGCGGGAAACAGCACTGACGCGGCAACGCGCATCGTTGTGCCAGCACCCTTCACCGGGCGCCGCGGCGATGTACTCCTCGATGGCGGGGTAGGCGGCTGCGCCGGCCAGCACCTCCTCACCCTCGCAGACGGCCACGCAGGTGCCCCACAACGGGACGCCGCGCACGAAGCTCTTGGTGCCGTCAATCGGGTCGAGTATCCAGCGGCGCCCGCTGGCGCCGGGCGTCTCGCCGAACTCCTCGCCGAGAATGCCGTCGGCCGGGAAGCGCGCGTGGATCCATTCGCGGGCGAGCTGCTCGGCGGCGCGGTCGGCCAGCGTCACGGGCGAGCCGTCGCCCTTGGTCTCGACGGCGAGGTCGCGTTTATAGTAGCGAAGTGCTACTAATGAGGCGGCCCGGGCCACCTCGAGCGCGGCCACCATCAGCACGGAAGGAGCGACGTTCACGCGGCCTCCCGCACGGGCAATCCTGCGGCGCGCATGGCGTCCTTCAATGCCATCACCGTCACCTGGTCGTCGTGCAGGATGCCGGCCACGAGCGCGGCATCGGCTCCGCCGCGCACGATGGCGTCGCGCACGTGCGCCGCGTTCCCCGCCCCGCCACTGGCGATCACCGGTACGGACACCGCGTCCGCCACCGCCGTGGTGAGCTCAAGGTCATATCCGTCGCGCGAGCCATCACGGTCGATGCTCGTCAAGAGGATTTCCCCTGCACCGAGCCGGGCGCACTCGGACGCCCAGCTGACGGCCTCGAGGTTGGTGGGACTCCTGCCGCCGTGCGTGTACACCCGGAACCGGCCGTCTTCCCACTTGGCGTCGATGCTCGCCACGATGCACTGCGCGCCAAAACGCGCGGCACCATCGCTCAGCACCTCGGGATGGCGCACGGCCGCGGAGTTAAGCCCCACCTTGTCGGCGCCAGCCCGCAACGCGGCGGCGACGTCGTCCACCGTGCGAATGCCGCCGCCGATGGTGAGCGGGATGAACAGGCGCTCGGCAGTGCGGCGTGCGAGGGTGAGGAGGGTCGCGCGCTCTTCGGCGCTCGCCGCAATGTCGAGGTAGACGATTTCGTCGGCCCCATCGGCTTCATAGCGCGCGGCCAATTCCACGGGATCGCCAATATCACGCAGCTCCTCGAACCGTACGCCTTTCACCACGCGTCCTCCCTTTACGTCCAGGCAGACGATCAGTCGGCGTGAGAGCATCAGCCGTCCTCCAGGGTCACGGCGCCCTTGGTGCTGAAGACGGTTCCCGTATCGACGAGCGACTGACGCAAGGCAACGCCGAGTGCCTTGAACGCGGCTTCGACCACGTGGTGCCGATCGGTGCCGCGCAATACTCGCAGGTGAAGCGTCACCCTGGATGCGTCACAGAACGACCTCATCCAATGGTCGTAGAGCGAACTTGGAACGGGCCCGCGATAGTAAGGGCGTCCCCCGGCGTCGAGTACCGCCTGGACGAGCGCTTCGTCCATGGGTACCGTGCATTCGCCGTAGCGCGCGCAGGTGGATGGAAGCACGCGACGCAGTGCCTCGCCCACCGTGAGCGCGACATCCTCGATGAGGTGGTGCCGCAGGTCGCCGCTGGCGACGACGGTCAGGTCGAGTCCGGAGTAGCGGGAGAGCGCCGTCATCATGTGATCGAGGAACGGGACGCCCGTTCTGACGTCGGCATGGCCGCTGCCAATGGCCATCTCCACGTGGATGTTTGTCTCGGAAGTCGTGCGGTCCACGGCGATCATCGGGAAAACTCCTCGGCAAGCACGCGCGGCACGATGGCGCCAGTGTAGAGCGCCATGCCAATGACGGCAGCGAACACCCCCCGATCGTCGAGTGCCCGGACGTCGGCCAGCGACGCAATGCCCCCCGAGGCGATGACGGGAAACGGGGAAACGTCCACGACATCCTCCATCAACGGGAGATCGGTTCCCTGCATCTTTCCCTCGCGGTGCACCGCGGTGACGAGCAATCCGGCCAGCGGCAGCGATGCTACTTCCTCCACGACCTGCAAGACGTCGCGCTCGAGCGTCCTGGCCCAGCCGCGCGTCGTCACCTTTCGTTCGCGCACATCGGCGGCGAGAATGCAGCGTTCCGGGTGCAGTTCGGCCATGGTCGCCAGCCAGTCGAGGTCCTCGAGCGCCCGCGTGCCGAGGATCACCGCCGCGGCGCCAGCTTCGAGCAGCGCCACGACGTCTTCGTCGGTGCGCACGCCACCGCCCACCTGCAGCGGTGCCGCCTGATCCCCCAGCAGCTGGATGACCGACTTCCGGTTCGAACCCCGTCCGGTGGCGGCATCGAGGTCGATGACGTGAAGGCGTGAGAACCCGGCGGCTGCCCACTGCTGGGCCACGCGGCGCGGGTCGTCGAGGCGCACCTGCTCGCGGTCGTACTCGCCGCCGACGAGTTGCACCACGTGGCCTTCTCTCAGGTCGATGGCGGGAATGGCAAGCATGCAGGTCAGCCCGGGTTGACGTCGGTGAGGAACTGCTGAAGGAAGGCCACGCCGGGCGCCGAGCTCTTTTCCGGGTGAAACTGCACACCCAGGGTGTTGCCCACGCGCACGGCCGCGGCAAAACGATCGCGCTCGTGTGTGCTCCACGCCACGACGCAAGACGAATCGGCAGGCCGACAGACGTACGAGTTGGCGTAGTACGCGGTGCGCAACGAGGCGAGCGCGAAGGCAGGGTCGCCGGGTTCCTCGAGCGTGTTCCACCCGATTTGCGGCACCTGCACGGCATTCAGCCGGGTGACGCGCCCGTCGATGAACTGGAGACCGCGGCCCGGCCCTTCGTCGCTTTCGCTGAACAGCAGTTGCATGCCCAGGCAAATGCCGAGGCACGGCAGGCCACGGCGCAGCGCATCACGTGCTTCCTCGCGCGCCCCGGCCATGCGCCCGGCCGCAGCGGAAAACGCCCCGACACCCGGCAGCACCAGCAGGTCGGTATCGAGTGCGGTACGCAGGTCTGTGTCGAGCCGCACCACGCGTCCTGGCGCCTCGAGTGCCTTCACCAGCGAGTGCAGGTTGCCGGCTCCATAGTCGAAGATGGCGATGTTCACGCCAGCACCTCGCGCAGCGCACGCACGAACCGCTCAACCACCGGCCATGGCGCCATGCCGACGCGCAACACATCGCCGAAGACGGGCAGCGCGGAGAAGGCCCGTACGGCAACGCCGCGGAAGGCCAGTTGCCTGGCCACCGCGAGGGCATCGGGCACCGGCACGCAGACAAAATTGCCACGCGAATCGAGCGGGAAGAGGCCCAGGTCACGCAGCGCAACCACCGCGCGCTCGCGGCAGTCCACGGCCTCGGCGGCGTGCCGCCGCATCCATTCGTCGTCTTGGGCAAGCGCCGTCACCGCGGCACGCTCCGCAGCGGCATTGAGCTTGTACGGCCCACGTGCCTTCTGGACCTCCCGCACCAACGCGGCACTCCCCACGCCGTAGCCCACGCGAAGACCGGCCAGTCCCCACGCCTTGGAAAAGGTGCGCACGACCAGCAGTCGCTCGAGCGCCGGCGCCTCGACGCGCAGGTCGTCGAGCTCCGGCGAGAACTCGGCGTACGCGCCGTCGAGGATCACAATCGCGCCGCTCTCGCGCACGATGCGCCGCACGACGTCCGCGGGGGTCACCGTGCCGGTGGGGTTGTTGGGCGAACACAGGTAGATGATGCGCGCGCCGGTGGCCAGCATCGCATCGGCATCGGCTGCCCCGGTGCGCGTCAGCGGCACGGCCACCGGCACCAGGCTGTTGAGCCTGGCGAACACCGGAACCATGGAAAAGGACGGCGATGGATGCGCCAACACGGCACCGGGTTCAGCCACGGCGCGGAACGCGGCATCAAGCACATCGTCAGATCCGCATCCCGTAACGATTTCCTCGGGGCGAATGCCGAACTTCCCGGCAAGCGCGCGCGTGAGCCTGCCGCCGGCGACATCCGGATACTCTGTCAGCGCGCCGGATTCCATGGCACGCACCGCGGCGAGCGCCGCCGGTGGAGCGCCGAACAAGCTGGTGTTGTCGCGCAGGTCAATCGGACACGACGGAAGATCGGGGGCGTAGGTGGGGACATCCCGCAGCGAGGCACGCGCAATGTCGAGCGACGTCATGGCGTCTCCCCGGTCCATTGCCGCGCCGCCGCCGCGTGCGCCGGCAGTTGTTCGGCGTCGGCAAACATGCCCGTGTCACCCGCGAGCCTTGCGGCCGACGCGCGCCCGACGCGTTGCCAGGTCGTCCACCGGCAGAAGTCGATGGTGGAAAGCCCCGAATACGCCCGTGCCAGACCGCCGGTGGGCAGCACGTGATTGGCGCCGCTCATGTAGTCACCGAAGGCCACACTCGCACACTCACCCACGAAAATGGTTCCGGCATTGCGCAGCGACGGCACCAGTGCGTCGGGCTCGCGTGTGGCCACCAACAGGTGCTCGGGTGCCCATCGGTTGGAGAAGGCCACCGCCTCAACAAGTGATGTGGCGAGCAGCAAAGCACCGCGCGCGGCGAATGCGGCGGCGATGATTGGCGCACGAGGTTCCAGCGGCACCCATTCGGCCAATCGGCGCTCGACGGCGTCGAGCAGCGCCGCCGACGTGGAGACAAGAACCACCGCCGCCACGGGGTCGTGCTCTGCCTGCGCCAGGAGTTCGCGTGCCATGACGTCGGCCGACGCCGAATCATCAGCGATGATGAGCAGCTCGCTCGGGCCCGCCGGCGAGTCGATGGCGGTCACGCTTGACAGCTGTACCTTGGCCTCGGCCACGTACGCGTTGCCCGGTCCGACGATGCGATCGGCCGCAGGAATGGTGGCGGTGCCGAATGCCATGGCCGCCACCGCGCCAGCGCCGCCAACCGCGAAGACGCGATCGGCGCTGGCAAGCTCGGCGGCAGCCAGCAACACCTTACTGGGAAGGCCGTCCGGGCCTGGCGGGGAGCACACGATGACCTCACCGACTCCGGCAACGCGCGCGGGAACCACGCCCATCAACAGCGAACTCGGATAGGTAGCACGTCCGCCCGGCGCGTATACGCCGACACGCCCCAGTGGATCCGGACGACGGCCTATGATGATCCCGTCAGCTGTCGTGACTTCACTCGAGACGGGGCGGAACGCCTCGTGCACCTGACGAATGTTGACAGCCGATCGTTCAATGGCGCGGCGCAACGCGGGGTCGAGCGCAGCGAGCGCAGCACGCCAGACCGCCCGCGGCACTTCGAGAGACACGAGCTCAACGCCGTCGTACTCGCGGGCAAGAGCAACCAGGGCGGTATCGCCTTCGCGGCGCACGCGGGCAATGATCCGGCTGGTGCGCTCGCGCACCGCGTCGTCGCTGGACGTGGTACGGTCGAAGAGCACCCGACACGCGTGGGCGTCGAGTGCATCGATGGAACCGCGGACTGCCAGCGTGAGGGAGTTCATGCCATCAGTCTCTCGATACGGGTGACCAAAATGCCTTCACCGCCGACCGCCTTGAGCTGGTTGATCGTGCGGTAGATCGTGGCTGCCGGCGAGACTGCATGTACCGCCACCATCGAGCCACCATTCAGGACGTCAATGACAGTGGGCCCGCTGATGCCTGGCAGGATGCGCTTCACTTCATCGAGGCGCGCGCGCGGTACGTTGGCCATCACATAACGCCGGTCACGCGCGGCGAGCACCGATGTCAGGGACGCCGTGAGTTCGTCGAGCGATTGTGCGCACGCCTCGTCGCGCGGCCGGCGTGAAACGACGAGGTGCGCGGACGACTCCAGCACGGTGGCTACTTCGCGCAGGCCGTTCACGCGGAGGGTCGATCCGGTTGAGGTCAAGTCGACGATGATGTCGGCAATGCCCAGATGCGGCGCAATCTCTACCGCGCCCGATACGGGCACGAGTTCGGCGCGCTTACCGGCACGCATCAGGTAGTCGCGTGTCAGGCGTGGAAAGATGGTGGCGATTCGCGATGTATCCGCGATATCCTCGATGGCGCGTACCGGGGAGTCCTCGCGGACGGCGAGAACCAACCGGCAGCGGCCAAAGGCGAGATCCAAGCGCGATTCGAGGTCACGCTCCGACTCCCTTACGAGGTCCCATCCCGTAATTCCGGCATCCGCGGCGCCGTCGGCTACGAACTCGGGGATGTCCTGGGCGCGCACGAAGATGGCCTCGAACTCACCGCCGAGTGAGGCAACGAGCGCCCGTTCGGACGACGAGCGTACCTCGAGGCCCGCGTCGGCGAGCAGGGTACGGGCGTCCTGATTGAGACGGCCCTTGTTCGGTATGGCGATACGGAGCATGACAGGTGCAGAGGAAGAGGCACAGTGAAGTGCAGGGTGATGAAACGGGAGGAAACGAAAAAGCCCGTCGGAGGTTCCGACGGGCTCGAGGGACTTGGCTTGGAAAGGCGCTGTTACGCCATCCTGTTGATCAGCCGCACGCGCACGTGCTCCCCCCGACCCGTCGGGCCGTGGTGCTGCACGTGATGGTGACGGCGACTGTTCATGATCAGTGAATCCTAGTCGATGCCCCCGCTGTCGTCAAATTGAGACAGCGGACGGTGGGCGAAAGACCACGGACGACCGAGACCGAGAACGACCGCAATGGCGCTCCCGGAACAGCGGGTTTTCGCTCCGATCCGAGAACACGCCTAAGCCGATCCCGACGGTCGCCGTCTGCCAGGAAACGGCCGGGAATCCCCTTCAATTACCAGGAATGGCGAGTAAATTAAAAGTCTCGAGGGGAGCCCCCCGAGGGTGCGAAATCCAATCATCAAGATCGGTTCCTGGAGGAACGTCATGCGGTTCATTGGTTCGGCGCTCGTGGCGAGCGCCTTTGTTCTTGGCGCGTGTGGTGGTGGCGAGAAGGTACCGGCGACGGACAGCGCGGCGGCTCCTGCAGCCGCGGCGGCTCCAGTTGCGACGACGGGCTCGGCGGCTCCGATCACGGGGACGACGCACGAAGTGAAGATGATCGGCGACGAAAAGGGCTACCGGTACGAGCCGGCGAACATCACGGTCAAGTCCGGCGACGGCATCAAGTTCGTCTTCGTCTCCATGGGTCCCCACAACGTGGCGTTCGATCCGGCCGTGATCCCGGCCGACGTGAAGGGCCAGCTCGATGCGAATTTCGGCGCCGACAAGATGGCGGAGCTTTCGAGCAAGCTGCTCATGACGCCGGGCGAGTCGGTCACGCTCTCGCTGGGCAACATCAAGGCGGGCGCCTATCCCTACTTCTGCACGCCGCACCTCGCGATGAACATGAAGGGCGTCATCACGGTCCAGTAGGACAGGCGGCGCTTGCGTCTCACGACGCCAGTTGACTGACGGGCGGGTCCGGACTCCGGACCCGCCCGTCTCGTCGTAATATCCCCTTGATGCCGCGCACCAACCCCAACCCATTGCGTGCCGACTGGTTCGCGGCGCGTGCACTGCTTGCCTCGCGCCGGCTGCGTCCGTTGGTGCCCGTCGGAGTGCTGGTCGTCGCGCTCGTGTTCGCAGCGGCCCTCGCCGCACGGAGCCTGCTGGCCGATCGCGCGGCAATGGCACAACGGGAAGCTGGACGCGCGCAAATCACGCAGCATGACACCTTGCCCCTCGTGACCGAAGTGAAGGCCGCCCGCTCCCGGCTCGCGTCACGAGACTCATCCCTCCAGGCGCTCGTCTTCCGGGTGGAGGCGGGCGCAGCCGCCCGAACACTGCCGCCGGAATCACAACGACTCCGTGACTCTCTCCGGACACTCCTCGTGCAGCTGGACGGAGCGCTCGACCGGGCGACCAAGGCGCCACTCGCGGCATCATACCGGGTGCTTGCCAGCAGCGGAGCCATGCGCACAGAGGGCGGCGTACGGGATCTCCTCGACACGCTGGACATGGTTGAGCGTGCGCGGCGGATGCTCGGTCCGGTGGAGGCGCCACAGCGTGAGTTTGCGCAACTCACCCAGCGGGCCAATGCCATCGGCGGCACGTTGCAGGAGCTCGCTCAGGCGCGGCGTGCCACTCTGGCACGCCAGATACTGACGCTCGAGAAGGGCACGGGAACGATCGCGCGAAGCGGAGCAGTCGCCGACGACTCGATCGGCGTCCGACTGGCACGCGACAGCGCGCGGACTCGCGTGATCGGTGCGGAGGCCTTGTTGCGCGAGGCGAGACAGTGGCACGTGATGGAGCGTGCACGCGTCGATTCCACGGCAAGCGCGCGGTCGGCGAGCGTCCTGGGCGCCTCGCCGATGATGGCAGCGACTGCGGCATTGCTGGTGGCGGGGGTCCTGATCTTCACGCTTGCCGTCGCCGCAGAAGCCCGCCGGCCGACCATTGCACACGCGCGTGAAGCGGAACGCATGACGGGCGTCCCGGTATTGGGCACGGCGCATCCATGGCACCTGCCGCGCGAAGGACGCGCACGACTGCAACTCAGCGCCGGCATTGATCCGTTCCGCATGGTGTACCTGGCGCTGACGGCAAGCGGTACGCGCGAACGTACGGTGTGCGTTTCGGGAGCCGACCCTGAAGTGGTTGCGGCGGTCGTTGGGCGCCTCGCCGTGAGCGCCGCCACCGACGAGCGCGCGACACTGGTGGTAGATGTCGCGTCCGGCACGCCGTCGGCAACCCGCTACTTTGGTGAGCGGCACGAGCCCGGTTTCTCCGAGGCGATCGCCGCTGTTCGGCTCTGGCGCGAGGTCACCCGCCCCGTGGGGGCGAGCGAGGGACTGGGGCTTGATGTCGTTCCGGCCGGCGCTCGGCGCGAGGATACCGCGGAGTCGGTGGTGATGGAGTCAAATCGCCGCGAGTTCCACCTCTTCGCGGAAGAGTACGACTTCGTGGTTGTTGCGGCACCGACCCGCGAGTCCCTGGCGACGGCACTGAAACTGTGGAAGCGACCGGCGACCATTTATGCGGCGCGCATCGCGCAGACTCCACTGGACACGATGATCACGGAAGTAGGGAGCCTGCTGAGCAACGGCCTGGACCTGCACGGAATCCTGCTGGTGGACACCCTGGAGTGAATGCGCTCTTCAGTCGATACACTATGGCACTGGTGTCGTTATACTGTGGTAATAATGAGAGCAAGTAGCGATCATGCCGTGATGTACACCGGTGTCGCCTCGACGACTTGCCAGTTCCGGCATCGTCGAGCACGCCGGAGGATGATGCGCACTGCGGGGACGCGGATGCAGCCGCACGCCACGAACACTATGTTTCGTCACGCAGCCCCTGTGCGGGGACCCTTCCAGGCGCCATGACCGGCTACTCCGACCGCATCAACCACGCGTTTGCCTTCGCGGCCAAGCACCACGACCAACAGGTGCGAAAGGGTACGCGTCTGCCCTACATCACGCATCCGGCCAATGTGGCGTTCATCCTGGCGCGCTACGGCCAGGCGGATGACACGGTCGTGGCCGGCATCCTGCACGACGTCATCGAGGACTGCGTGCGCGAGAACTGGACGCGCGAGATGCTCGAGGAGCGGATTGGCGAGAAGTTCGGCACGGCCGTGCTGGAAACGGTGCTGATGGTGACGCATCGCAAGGTGGACGACGACGGCAACGAGCTCGACAAGCAGGAAAAGAAGGCCGACTACCTGCTGCGCCTCGCGCAAGCCAGCGATTCGGCACGCTGGGTTTGCGCCGCCGACAAGATCCACAACGCCAGCTCCGTGCTGGCCGACCTGCGCCGCACGGTGGATCCGGAGTCGGTGTGGGGGCGCTTCTCCGTCGGCAAGGAAGGCACGATTCGCTGGTACCGCGCGGTGCACGAGCGCCTGAAGGAACTGGGCTTCGATGCCCCGATCCTCGCCGAACTGCGCAGCGTCGCCGAGGCGCTCGAGCAGTACTCCGACATCGGTGCGGGGCAGTCGGGCGGGTAGTCCATCAAAGGCGCACCACGAAGGCACGAAGAACGCGAAGGGGGCACGAAAGAATTCTCAGGGGGAACTGCGCCGCATCGCAGTTCCCCCCATCGTTTCTTCGTGGCCCTTCGCGTTCTTCGTGCCTTCGTGGTGGGCAGTTCAGCTCGCCGGGTACGTACGCTGCACGTAGTCGTTGAGGATCACGAGAAACTCCTCGACGATCCTGTCGCCCTTGAGCGTCCTGAGCAGCACCCCGTCCACGTACACTGGCGCCTTGGGCTCCTCGAACGTTCCCGGCAGCGAGATGCCGATGTTGGCATGTTTGCTCTCCCCCGGACCGTTCACCACGCATCCCATCACCGCGACCTTCATCTCTTCCACGCCCGGGTACGATTCGCGCCAGACGGGCATCTGCTCGCGCAGGTACGTCTGGATGTCCTCGGCGAGCTTCTGGAAGTAGGTGCTCGTGGTGCGCCCGCAGCCGGGGCAGGCGGTCACCTGCGGCGTGAAGGACCGCAGGCCGAGCGACTGCAGGATCTGCTGCGCCACCAGCACTTCCTCGGTGCGGTCACCGCCGGGGCGCGGCGTGAGCGACACGCGAACGGTGTCGCCGATGCCCTCGGCCAGCAGCAGCGACAGCGCTGCCGACGAGGCGACGATCCCCTTCATGCCAAGCCCGGCCTCGGTAAGTCCAAGGTGCAGCGGATAGTCGCAACGCGCGGCAAGCCGGCGATAGGCGTCCACCAGGTCCTGCACCTGCGAGATCTTGCACGAGATGATGATCTGGTCGTGCCGCAGCCCCACTTCCTCGGCGAGCGCCGCGCTGCGCAGGGCGCTCTCCAGCATCGCCTCGATGTAGACGTCCTTGGCGTCGCGCGGCGGCGCCGCGCTTGCGTTGGCGTCCATCATCGCGGTCAGCAGGTCCTGATCCAGCGAGCCCCAGTTCACGCCGATGCGCACCGGCTTGTCGTGGTCGACGGCGATCTGGACAATCGTGCGGAAGTTCTCGTCGCGACGCTTGCCCCCGACATTGCCGGGGTTGATGCGGTACTTGGCCAGCGTGCGCGCGGCCTCGGGATATCGCGCGAGCAGCAGGTGCCCGTTGTAATGAAAATCACCGATGATCGGCACATCGATGCCGGCGTCGGCCACGCGGCGCACCACCTCCGGCACGGCCGCCGCCGCGGCTTCGTTGTTGACCGTCACCCGCACGAGTTGTGATCCGGCGCGCGCCAGTGCGAGCACCTGGTCGGCGGTCGACTGGGCGTCGGCAGTGTCGGTGTTGGTCATCGACTGCACCACGACGGGATGCGCCGATCCCACGGCGACATTTCCAACGTGGGCGGTGACCGCCTGGCGACGAGAAGAGAAGACCACGGCAATCGGGGCTGGAGACGACTCGTAAACTAACGTCTGGTGGACGCCAGCGGTTCACGACGCGATCTTTCCCCCCAGACTCCCTGCCGAGGAAGAGCGGATCATGTCCGACGCGCCGACCCCACCCCCCGCCCCGCCTGCCGAATCGACGCCTGCCATCCGTCCCGGCTTCGGCCGCCGGCACTGGGGCAAGCTGACCCTGCTCACCCTGGTGCTGGTGCCGCTCCTCGGCATGTCACTCTGGGTGGGGATCACGCTCGGCTACACGTATTCCGAGGGCACCCGCACCGGCTTCGTGCAGAAGCTCTCGCGCAAGGGATGGCTTTGCAAGACATGGGAAGGCGAACTGGCCATGTCCACGCAGCCGGGAACGGCACCCCAGATTTTCAGTTTCTCGGTGCGCAGTGATTCGGTGGCACACGAAATCGAGAAGATCGAAGGTCATCAAGTCACGCTCTTCTACAAGGAACATCGTGGCGTGCCCACGAGCTGCTTTGGCGAGACGCAGTATTACGTGGACGGTGTGCGCGGGACGAAATAACCCCCCATGGCCTACACGAACTGCGGCGCGTGCGGGGCCAAGGCGCTGGTGGGCGCCACGCGCTGCCCGCGCTGCCAGACGCCGTTTGTATCGTACGACGTGAAGGGCGAACGCGTGCCGACGGTGAACTGTCCGGTCTGCGGTGTGCAACGTCCAGCGGCCATCGGTGCCTGTCCAAACTGCCTCACTTCCACCAAGGGGTCGTCGCGTGTTCGCCTTACCCGCGGCCTTTTGCTGCCTGGTGTGGCGATTGCGGCGATTCTGGCGGTGGGGTACGCGGTGTCACGACCACGGGGAGACACCCCGACCGCCCTGCCACCCACGGTAACCGAAGGAAGCGCAGCAGACTCGACGCGGGTACTCGACTCGGCCGGTGCGGCTGCATCAGCCGGTGGTCTCGATCTCTCTGAGCGCACGAAGCCGCTTTCACCAGCGCCTCCGCGTGTGATCGCCTCGACGACGGTCGATTCTTCTTCAACAAAGCCGCCGCCGCCCGCGCCGGCTGTCGTCGTGGCCGACACGGGTCGCTGGGAAGACGCCATCGCCACCACCTGGGTGCACATGCGCTCCGCACCCAGCCTCGGGAGCGCGGTGGTGCGGACGATCGATTCGGGGCAGCGTGTGCGCCTCGGCCCGTCAACGGCCGGATGGCGTTCCGTGCGCACTGGCGTCGATCGCGGATGGGTCGATCCGCGATTGTTCACCGTGGTGCCGGCGCGGCGTCCCTAGTACGGGTCGTTCACTCCGTCCAGCCGCTCCGGCGTCGTCCCGAACTCTGAGCGGATGCGCACCGTGCGTGACAGTTCGTCGGCATTCTGCAATACCTTCTGTCGCAGGTCGAGCGGAAGTGCCGGATGTTCTCGGAGGAACCGTTGCACGATGTCCAGCGCCTCGGCGTCCACCTGCCCGTTGAGGAATGCACCGAGCCACGAGCCGAGAAAGAAGATGCGCCGGTTGGCCTGGATGAATGGAAGCGAATCGAGGGCGGGGCGAAGATAGGCGCGCGTCATCGCTTGGTGCTCCGGTGCGTTGAATGCGCCCAGCGAGGCGCTGGCCCAGTCCTCGTTGAGGGTGGTGTCGGCGAAATAGCGGCGGAAGTACTCGGCCTTGGCTGCCGTGGAACTGCGCGCCGCGCCAACCGTGAATGCGCGCCGGCGCCCATCGGGCGTACTGTCGCGCGCCACCTGCGCCGCGAGTTTGGCGCTGGCATCGCTCGCTCCCAACACCGCCAGGTGCGTGACGATTTCCCAGCGCAGAGGGTCCCTGACCGCATCGCCGGCGGCGGAATCGGCGGCAAGGACACTGCGCAGGCGATCGAGCGCGGCCGGGGAGCGCGATACGCTGATGAAGGCGTCGAGGTAGGCACGGCGAATGCCGTACGAGCGGGTGGTGTCCCCTGCTCCGCGCCACAGGAACTCCTCGACCTCCGGGAGCATCAAGTCGCGCGCGGCGTCCAGGAGGTACGCGTTCATCGTACGGCTGAGCCGCCCGAGCTGGCTCGGGACGCTCTGCTCGTCGCTTTCCCCGGGAAGGTCGCGCACCACGAGGTTCACGAAGCGCGCGGGATTCAGGCGCGCGGCGCGGATTTCGTCCCACAGCGTACCCCAGAGCATGGAGCGGAGGAAGGCGTCTTCGACTTGGGCAAGTGCACCACCGAGCAAATTGCGACGGCTCATCGAGTCAAGCGACACGAGTCCATAACCGTAATCCGCGCCATTCGCGTAGACGAACGCCGGTTTCATGAAGTACTTCAATGGCACGCTGTCCGGCGCGGCGGTCGAAGCGCGGAACGTCACGTCGACAGAATCGAGCGTGATATACGAGCGAGATGGCTCGGTCGACCCGGAGGCCGATGGCAGGGTCCGGTCGAAATAGCCGAGGTAGACCCGCGTCTTCAGCGGCCAACTTCCCTGCCCCGACACGGACAACTGCACCGGACGCTGCACGAGCTGAAGCTTCTCGACGCGGCCGTTCCGCATCGTGAGGCGCGTTTCGATCTCGGGCATGCCTGGGCGCAGCATCCATTGCCTGCCCCAAGCGGTGAGGTTGCGACGCGAGGCCTGGCCGACCGCGGCGAGGAGATCCTGCCACGTGGCGTTGGCGTAGGCATGCCTCGAGAGGAACAGCTGCACCCCGGCGCGAAACGCCGAATCGCCCACCAGGTAGTTGAGCTGCTTCAGCACCGACGGCGCCTTGTTGTAGACGATGGCGCCGTAGTTGCTCTTGGCCTGGTCGAGGTTGGCAAGCGACTGCCAGAGCGGCGTCGTGCCGGTGGTCTGGTCGACGCCATAAGCCGCCGGCTTGTTGCGCAGGTAGAAGGTCTTCCACGCGCCGCTGGTGGAATCGAGATCGGCCAGCGCCTTGGCGGCGAGGTAGGTGGCAAAGCCTTCCTTCAGCCAGAGGTCGTCAAACCACCGCATGGTCACCAGGTCGCCAAACCACTGGTGGGCAACCTCGTGCAGGATCGTCGAGAAGCGACCGAGCTGGCGCGGCAGCGTGGGTCGTTCGCGGAAGATGAACTGGTCTTCGTTGTAGAAGATTGCACCGGGGTGCTCCATGCCGCCGAACGGAAACGCCGGGGCGAGCACAAAATCGAACTTCTCAAAGGGATACGGCCTCGCGAAATAGCGCTCCATCCACCCCAGGGCGCGGTGATTGAGCGCGAGCAGCGTGTCGAGGTCGGCTTCCTTGGCGCGGGAGGCGCGCACGAACACATTGACGGTCCGGCCCTGAACGGTTGACGACGCACGATGCCACGGGCCGGCGGCAAACGCGACGAGGTAGGTGCTCAGCGGGTGCGTTTCGGCGAAACGGTGCGTGAGCGCGTCCGCGGCGGTGTCGGTGCGGGCGAGCGGACCGTTGGCGACGACCGTCCACCCGGGACGCGCGCGCAGGGTGAGGGTGACGCGCGCCTTGAGGTCGGGCTGGTCAAAGCAGGGGAAGAGCTGGTTGGCGTCGGCGGGAACAAGCAGCGTGTACAGGTACTCGTGACCGTCCGTGCGGTCGGTCGATCGAATGATCGAGGCGCCGGCGGCAGCCACGTCGGCGACGAAGTCGACGGAAACCGTGTTGCGCCCGGCGTTCAGCGTCCGGGCCGGAAGTCGCAGGTGGGCGCCGTTGAAGGCCGGCCGGTCAATCGGTTGCCCGTTCACCTCGACCGCACCAAGCCGACGGCCGCGAAAGTCGAGGATGACGTCGCGGTTGCCACGGCGGGTGAAGGTCACGGTGACGCGCCCGACCGCGCTGTCACGCGCGGTGACGTCGAGCGTCAGGGCGTACCGGACGTCTGAGAGCGAACGGGCACGCTCGACGGCCAGTTTGCGGGAGACGCCGCGCCCGACGAGCGACGAGTCGGGGAGGGGTGCGGGTGGGGCCGCGGCGAGCAGCATGGCGAGGAACGGGAACCAGTACACGGGAAGCCGGTAAGGGAGGTTCGCCAAACTTCCGCGGCGGGCATCCGGGGGGCAACCCAGGGGAAATTGGCCCCCTTCCGGACGCCTTGCTAATTTTTCAGGAATCCGTAGGTTAGAAGCGGCTACGATCTGGAGACCTGGTTCGTCCAGGTCTTTTTTCGTATCCAGCCCAGTACGGGGGGCTTCAGTGGTCCCGTGATCTTCACGATCGGCTTCGACTCGGGACCAGCTCGAGCCAGCGATCAAAAAAATCAGGAGTAGGGTAATGCGTACGACCGGCAAGGTGAAGTGGTTTAACGATGCAAAGGGCTTTGGTTTCATTACGCCCGATAACGGAACCAAGGACTGCTTCGTGCACTACAGTGCGATTGGTGGCTCGGGCTTCAAGTCGCTCGCCGAGGGCGATGCGGTCGAGTTCGAGATCGTGCAGGGCGCGAAAGGCCCGGCCGCGGAGAACGTGACCAAGGTCGGCGGCTAAGCCTCGCTAAGCCGTTCGTCCGCAAGAGGGCCCCGGGAGACCGGGGCCCTCTTCGTGTTTCAGTCGGTAGACGGTAGACGATAGACGCCGGACCTTACGCTGGCGGACGGCCGCGACGGGGAGGAATCACGTGCTCGATGGCATCGGATAACCGTTGGTGCAGCTCCCGCCGAATCCGATCCAGGTCGGCGTGGATCGCCAGATGTCCGTCAGGTGAGGAGATGACTCCTTCCCGCGAATTCAGGGTTCGATCGGCGAGCTCAAGCGCCGTCGGAATCGGGATTGAGAAATCGCGGGCCAAGTCAATGGCCACGGCCACCTGTTCGATGCTGGCCAGGGAAATTCGACGAGCGAGACCTCGCGTTCCCCGCTCGAAGCCGCGTACCTGATACCTTGAGAGGATATTGTCGAGATCCTTCTTGAGGACCCCGAGCACAAATGCTGCAGTTCCGGTTGTTACGGTCCGCATTATTGTTACTCGCGATCGAGAAAAAACGTTACTCTTGTTAGAAGAATATATATTGCAAATCTGTTAACGTAAATACTACAACCTGTTAGTAGTTATTAGTAATCATCCGGATTCTCGCAGATTCAAGACAACAACAACCGCAGCCGATAGCATCAAGAAGTGTGTTCGAGACGTCAGGATAGTCGAAGGGGCGCCAGATAAGCGCCCCAGAAATGGACTCAGAATTCGCTGCGTGAGAACTCGGTACCTTCCAGACGTCGAAAATCAGGACCGACGAGAGATCTCGTTGCCCCTTGTGATTTCCGCCTCGGGTGTCAGCAGCGTCTTGGCAGCTTCGATCTGGCGACGCACCGACGTCGGACCAGTGCCCCCCTCAACGTCGCGATGGGACAGCGACGTGTACGGCAAGAGCTCCTGCATTGCGTCCTCCTCGAACGCCGGACAGGCTGCCTTGAAAGAGGCGAACGGAAGTTTGGTCATCTCGATTCCCTTGCCTTCCGCCTCCTGCACGAGCTGCCCCACGGCCCCATGCGCCTCGCGAAAGGTCACTCGCTTCCGGACCAGATAGTCCGCCAGGTCGGTGGCCATCATCGAGCTGGTAACCGCTGCCTTCATTCGCTCACGGTTGAAGGAGAGCGTGCCGAGTGAGCCTGCCACGGCCGGCAACAACAGTGTCATCCCGTCGACGGCATCGAACAATGACCTCTTGTCCTCCTGCAGGTCCTTGTTGTAACCGCTTGGCAACCCCTTGATGGTGCCCAGGAGCGCTACCAGATCGCCAAGCATCCGGGCGCCGCTGCCGCGAGCCAGCTCCAAGGCATCGGGATTGCGTTTCTGGGGCATCATCGACGAGCCGGTGCTGAACGCATCGCTGTATCGGACGAACCCGAACTCACTGGAACCAAACAGGATAAGGTCCTCGGCCAGGCGCGACAGATGCGCGCCGAGCATGGAGAGCGCGAACAGCGTTTCGGCGATGAAATCACGGTCGCCGACGGCATCGATGCTGTTGGGCGACACCGCACGGAAGCCCAGCGCCTCCTTGAGGAAGACGCGACTGACGGGAAACGCCGAGCCGGCAATCGCCCCCGAACCGAGCGGAAGGACGGCGGCGGCCTTGCTTGCGGCAGCCAAGCGGGTGCGGTCGCGCTCCAGCGGCCAGAAATGCGACAGCATCCAATGAGCGCCACTCACCGGTTGCGCACGCTGGAGGTGAGTGTACGCCGGCATGACGTCGCGTTCCAGTGATTCGGCCTGCGTGATCATTACCTGCTGCAGTTCGCGGATCATCGCGTCGAGCCGCGCACAGGCATTCATGGTCCAGAGCCTGGTGGCTGTCGCCACCTGGTCGTTTCGCGATCGCCCGGTATGCAGGCGCGACGCGACGCCGCCCACCGCGTTGTGGAGCAGTCGATCAATGAGTGTGTGCACGTCTTCATCGCCGGCCTCTGGCGTGATTCCGCCGGCGAGGCGGTGCGCGACTTCGTCAAGTCCTCGTTCGAGCTCCCCCGATTCCTCGAGCGTCAGGACGCCGGCGTTCCACAGGGCGACGGCCCAGGCCTTGGAGAGCTGCACGTCGAACGGCCAGAGCCGGAAATCGACGTCAAGGGAGCGATTGACGGCATCGAGTTCCGGTGCAGGGCCACCGGCAAAGCGTCCTCCCCAGAGCTTGTGCGACTTGCCCTCCGTCGGCTGCGGATCAATCATAGGCCGGCGAGCTTGACCGCTTGGCGCCCTGCTTGCTGGCCGCGGCCTTGGCATACACCGAGCCTTGCATCTCGAGGTCCTTCAGCGCGCGTACCCGCTGCGGGAGGCCATAGAGGCGAATGAAGCCGGCCGCGTCGCTCTGCTCATACACATCGTCCTCGCCGAACGTCACGAAGCGTTCGTCGTAGAGCGCGTACACGCTGTCACGGCTGGCGATGGTCACGTTGCCCTTGTACAGGCGCAGCTTGATGGAGCCGGTGACGCGTTCCTGCGTGATGTTGACGAATGCATCGTACGCCTCGCGCTCGGTGGTCCACCAGCGGCCCTCGTACACGAGGTCGGCGTAGCGCGGAGCGATGAGGTCCTTGGCGGCCAAGGTGCGACGATCGAGCACGAGCATCTCGAGCTCGCTGTGCGCGGTGTAGAGCAGGGTACCGCCCGGAGTTTCATACACGCCGCGCGACTTCATGCCGACGAGGCGATCCTCCACGATGTCGGCACGGCCGATGCCGTGCCGGCCGCCGAGGGTGTTGAGCGTCTCGAGCAGCTGCACGGCACCCATGGCCGTCCCGTTGACCGAGACCGGCGTTCCCGCGTCGAAGCCGATGGTCACGTACTCCGACTGATCGGGCGCATCTTCCGGATCCGTCGTGAGCATGAACAGGTCCTTGGGTGGCTCGGAGTCCGGCTGCTCGAGGACGCCCCCTTCGTGCGAGATGTGCCAGATGTTGCGGTCGCGCGAGTAGATCTTGGTGGTTGTCGCGGCCACCGGCACGTTGTGCGCAGCGGCATAGGCGAGCGCGTCCTCGCGCGACTTGATATCCCACAGGCGCCACGGCGCGATCACCGGAAGGTCGGGGGCGAAGGCCATGTAGGTGAGTTCGAAGCGCACTTGGTCGTTGCCCTTGCCCGTGCACCCGTGGGCGAGGGCGGTGGCGCCGACCTTCCGGGCGACCTCCACCTGCGCCTTGGCGATGATCGGGCGGGCCATCGACGTGCCGAGCAGGTACTTGCGATTGTAGATGGCGCCGGCGCGCAGCGTGGGCCATACATAGTCGCGAATGAACTCTTCGCGCAGGTCGGCGATGTAACACTCGTCCGCACCCGACGCGATGGCCTTTTCCTTCACGCCCTCGAGTTCGTCACCCTGGCCAATATCGGCGGCCACGCAAATGACCTTGCAATCGTAATGTTCCTTCAGCCACGGAACGATGATCGAGGTGTCAAGTCCGCCGGAATAGGCAAGGGCAATCGTATGCATGGAAGAGACGATGGTGGATAGACGATAGCAGATAGCAGAAACTCCTAATCTTACATATTTATGCGGTCGAGGTCAACTGTGGACGCCACGGAAGGAGGGCAGGGAAGCGAGCCCGGACGACCGGTGGCCACGCCGGTGCTTGTCTACCGGCTGGCGAGGGAGAGCAGGCGCTTGGCGACGCGTTCGCGCGCGGCCTCGGTGCGGCAGATGATCAGCACCGTATTCTCACCGGCAATGGTGCCCAGGATGTCCGGGTTTTCCTCGGCGTCAATCGCTTCGGCGATCGGCTGGGCGCCGGCGGTGAAGGTCTTCACCAGGATCAGCTCGCGCGTGAATTCGAGCTTCTGGAAGAGCTGGGGAAGCAGCCCGCTGAGCACGGCGCGCCCTTCCTCCCCGGCCGTGTGCTCGCCGGCGGTGTACCGTACGCCGCTCGGGGTGGGCACGCGCGCGATGCGCAGATCGCGCATGTCGCGGGACAACGTGGACTGGGTGACGTCCCAGCCGCGTTCGATCAGGAGCTGGCGGAGTTCCTCCTGGCTTCCGATGGCGCGCGTGGAGACGAGTTCGAGAATGGCGTCCTGGCGTTCGCGTTTCGAAGCGGTCACGGGGTTCCTCAGGTGGCTGCGAGAGGATAGCACGGGCCACCGGACGCGGTAAGCCGTGTTGACAAGCGTGAACCGCAATATTATGCATTCATTTGTGCATAAGATTCCAGTGGGCATACTTGGCGCCAGCGGTTATGCAGGGCGCGACCTATGCGCACTCGTGCTGCGCCATCCGCGGCTCGAGTTGGCGTTCGCGACGGCCAATGGCCGGCGCGGTGAAACGGTCGAACTCTCCGGCGGTGCGGCCGTGACCTTTCAGGCGCCCGACGATGTGCCGCTGTCGAGCGCGGCGCTGGTGTTCAGCGCGCTGCCGCACGGCACGAGCGCCGAGTGGGTGCAGCGGGGGCGCGATGCGGGAGCGCGCGTCGTCGATCTCTCGGCCGACCTTCGCATCGGGAATACCGAGGCCGATGTCGTCTATGGCCTGACCGAGGCGCGTCGCGAAGAAATCCGCGGTGCCGAACTGGTGGCGAACCCGGGCTGCTACCCGACGAGCATCCTCATGGGGCTGCTGCCGCTGCTCGAGCGAGGGCTCGTGGCCCACGGCGCGACAATCAACGTGAGCGCGGCGAGCGGCGCCACCGGTGCGGGGCTGACCCCACGGGCTGACCTGCTGTTCGGTGAGGTTACCGAGAACTTCCGCGCTTACGGCATCGGGAATACGCACCGGCACCTCAACGAGATGCGTGCGTTCGTGGCGGAAGAAGCGGTAAATGCCGATCTGGTCTTCACCCCGCACCTGCTGCCGACGGCACGAGGGATCCTGGCGACGATGACCGTGCCGCTCACCACGGCGATCGCCGATCCGCTGGCGCTC
Source organism: Gemmatimonadota bacterium (assembly GCA_038059315.1). Taxonomy (GTDB): domain Bacteria; phylum Gemmatimonadota; class Gemmatimonadetes; order Gemmatimonadales; family Gemmatimonadaceae; genus PNKL01. The sequence continues at coordinate 7,771 of JBBTJT010000010.1, read as the reverse complement.
TGGCACGAACGATTTCACAACGAGCGCTTCGTCGAGATCGTGAACACGCCGCCCGAGACGCGTCATGTGGTCAACCGCAACGTGGTGCGCATCACCGCGCACGCACTGGACCACGTGCGTCATCCGACGCTGCTGGTGCTGTCGGCGATCGACAATCTCATGAAAGGGGCGGCCGGACAGGCCCTGCAGAACGCCAACCTCATGCTGGGGCTGGACGAAGCCATGGGTCTGCCCGCGTGAAACGGGTGATCAAGATTGGCGGCCGGGCGCAGGGTGACCCGCGACTCGTTGTCCAGATAGCCGAGTCGCTCCGCGCGGGCGATACGATTGCGATCGTGCACGGCGGTGGCGACGAAGTCTCGGCGCTGCAGCGGCGCCTTGGCATGGAGCCGCAGTTCCTCGGCGGGCGCCGGGTGACGAGCGTCGAGGATCTCGAGGTTGTGCGGATGGTCCTGTCCGGGGTGACCAACAAGCGACTCGTCGCCCGGCTGATCAGCGGCGGGGTGCAGGCGGTCGGCATCTCGGGCGAGGACGGCGGGTTGATCCAGGCGCACGTCACACATGCCGATCTCGGCCGGGTAGGCGGGGAGATCACGGTCGACCCGCGCCTCATCCTGCACCTGTGGCGTGGCGGTTTCGTGCCGGTGATCTCGCCACTCGGTCGCGACGCCGACGACCCGAACGGCGGCGGGCTCAACGTGAATGGGGACGACGCGGCGACGGCGATTGCCATCGCACTCGGTGCCGACGAGCTGCTGCTGATTGCCGACGTGCCCGGCGTGCTCGACGACGCCCGGACGACGATCCCGCAACTCGATGGTGTGGCCGCGCACGCGCTCATCATGAGCGGCGTGGCCGGGGGCGGCATGGCCGCCAAGCTGGAAGCCGGCGCGCTGGCGGTGCGTGGCGGCGTACCGCATGTGCGCGTTGGCGACCTGCACGCGATCACCGACGCGGCTGCTGGCACGCGTCTCGTGTTGTCACCCGTTCCCGTTTGAGGCCCCCCAGATGAGCATTGCACTCGCCGTTGCCACCGACGCCTTGCTGGGCATCTATCGCCGCGCGCCCATGGAACTGGTGCGAGGGGCGGGCGTCGAGTTGTTCGACGCGGAGGGGAAGGCGTACCTCGATTTCGTGGCTGGCATCGCGGTGAACGCACTCGGGTACGGCGATGCAGGGCTGAGGCGGGCGATGCACGAGGCCATCGAGGGCGACCTGGTGCATGTGTCAAACCTGTATCGCACCTCGCCGGGAGAGCGCCTCGCAGAGCGACTCGTCGAGAGTTCGTTCGCCGACCGGGTGTTCTTCTGCAATTCGGGGGCAGAGGCCAACGAAGGGGCGTTCAAGATGGCGCGCAGGTGGGCGCGCTCGCACTACGAACCATCGAAACACGAGATCATCGCGTTGCGCGGTGCGTTTCACGGGCGGTTGTTCGGCACCCTGGCCGCCACGGACCGCTGGCAGTATCGCATGCCATTCCGCCCGCTGGCCGGCGGCATCTCGATTACCGAGCGCGACCTGGGCGAGCTGGACGGCAAGCTGAACCCCGAGACCGTGGCCGCGGTGATCGTGGAACCGGTGCAGGGCGAGGGGGGCGTGCGCGTCATCGACCCCGAGTTCCTGCGCGGACTGCGCGCGCTGACCCAGGAGCGCAACGTCCTGCTGATCCTCGACGAAATCCAGTGTGGCTACGGACGCACGGGGACGTTCTGGGCGCACGAGCCGTCGGGGATCACGCCGGACATCCTGACCACCGCGAAGCCGATGGCCGGCGGGCTGCCGATGGGTGCCATCTTGATGACCCGGGCAGTGGCCGACGCAATGCAGCTTGGAGACCACGGGACGACGTTCGGCGGCGGCCCGTTTGTGGCGAGCGTGGGACTGCACGTCTTCGATCGCCTGAACGACCCGAAGATGCTGGCCCACGTCTCGGAGAATGGCGCGTGGCTGGGCGCATCGCTGCATGCGCTGGCGGCGAGGACCATGAAGGTCCGTGCGGTGCGCGGCGTCGGTTACATGTGGGGGCTCGACGTCACTGAAGCCGCCAAGGATGTGGTAGCGCGTGCGCTCGACCTGGGGCTCCTCATCTGTTCGGCCGGGGAGCATACCCTGCGCCTGCTGCCACCGCTCGTGGCGACGCGCTCCGACCTTGCACGCGGCGTGCAGTTGCTGGAGCAGGCGATCGGGTAGGCGGTTGGGTTCGTAGGGTCTCTCACGGAGACGGGGACAGGGGTCTCTCACGAAGACCGGAGCGGACGAAGGACACGAAGGCTGCAAGACACTTGAAGGGACTCGTCGGACAGCACCGTCCGCCAAACCCCCTTCAAAGTGGTTGCCGTTCTCGGTGTCCTTCGTATTCCTCCGGTCTTCGTGAGAGACCCCTGTCCCCGTCTCCGTGAGAGACCCCTATTCCCGGCTACTCGCTGAATAACCCGAACCCCGAGGTCAGTTGCCGATTGCACACGTTCGCTTGAACTCCGAGACGAGCTTCTTCGGATTGTCCAGCAGCGACCAGAATTCGGCCAGATATTTCCGCATCTTCTCGCGCACCGGCGGCGCCATTGGCGTGAGCGTCATGTACGCCGAGTCCATCTCGGCACGCCGGGAGAGGAACCGCTCGATGGCCGGGGCCATGGCCTCGGCGGTGCGGCAATCACCCCGCCAGAGGCGCTCGCGGACGAGGCGGATGGGGAGCGACCTGTCGGGAAAGGCGTAACGCGCATCGACCGCGCCCGACCAATCGAAGTCGAAGGGCACCGGATGGACGGTTCCGATGGAATCCTGGAGCAGCGTGATGTTGTGCAACCCGCTGACCGACCAATCCGTGTTGCCAGCCATGTACTGAAAGAGCTGCAGGTAGCCGAACTTCGCGGCCTCGAGATCGTCGAATGAGACGCCCTCTATTTCGAACTTCCTGGCATTCCGCCGCTGCGCAAGGTCGCCGTCGTCCTCCACGAAGAAGGCCCAGCTCTGCACTGGCTTGGTCTTGCCCGTGGAATCCTGGTAGGTGACGTGCGCCAGGCGCGTGCGGAAGCTCCAGGGCGTGAGCGCCTGATACATGCGGTAGAGCGCGAATTCCTGCAGGATGTACTGTTCGTACTCGCTGCGCGACGGACGGCAGTTCGAGGCGAGCTTGAGGGTGCGGTTCCCCTCGAAGAGCGTGTTCTTTGCTGCCTCCCTCGTCATTTCCACCTTCAGTGGCGGAAAGTCGCAGTTGCGCGCCTGCCGGCGAAAATGACCGCGCGTGCGCAGCGAAACTGCCACTTTCACCGCCGCACCCGACGAATCGTTGTACGACAACTCAGCCCCGTGCATCACGCGGTCGGTGGAATCGCGATCGCGAATGAGCGTGCCGAGTCGAGTGGTGATGGTGACTTCCAACGGGTCGGACTTCCTGAAGAGCCCCTGCGCCCAGGCCGGGGCAGGGGCGGCCAGCGCGAAGGTCACAAGGAGGCGGACGCACCGCTTCATCGAATCTCCACGCGCTCCACACCAGCGCCGGGGATGGCGCGCAGGGCGTCGTAGACGACGCCGTGCGTCACGGTACTGGCGAGGTCCACGCCATATTCCGCGAATCGTGTGCCGTCTTCCATGCGCGCCGCGCCCATGAACTTCCACTGCGAGAACAAGCCGTCGAACTCGGCCTCGATCAACGGGCGGGCGCTGTCCACGTCGCCGCAAAGCACCCGCAGGAGGTGCTGGTATTCGTGGCGAATGGCATCGGGCGATTCACTGGCCATCTGCTTCTTGCGCTTCCATGCCCGGTCGGCCAGCGCCTCGAGCTGCTCGGGGGCGAGCGACTTCAGCACTTCGTCGTCCATCTTGGCGACGAAGGTACCGGTGCGACTGGCGACAGTCAGCGCGCGTTCCAGTTGCCGCTGGGCGCGCTTTCCCTCGAGGGAGGCCGGTGAGCGGCCGAACTCGGTCGCCCAGAGGCCCACGGCAAGCGCGTTGAAGCACACCGAGAGCACAGCAGCCACGCCGGGCTGGACCGCAGAAGCCAGGCCGATGCCGGTCACGCAAAAGATCGCTGCCGCGTCCTTGGTGTCGTCGAGGTTGGTGCGGAAACGCACGGCAGCCACGATGCCGGCCAACGAAAAGGCGAGCGGTATGGAGTGCTTGACGAGGACGACGATGCCCGCGATGACGATCGGGAGCACCAGGAGCGACTGCACGACGGACTGCGAAAATCCCTTCTTCTGCCGGGTCAGGATGTATATCCACGCCACCGGAAGGGCAAAGAGGAACGCGCTCGTCATGGCGACCAGCGTCGGTAGCGCCGCCGGACCGTTGTTCGTGGAGGACGTCAGCACCTCGGTCCTTGATGCCCCGCCCGCAAGGGCCTCGAAGCCGGTGTCGGACAGGATGAGGCCCAGGCCGCCCACCGCGGCGCTGTTCAGCCCGTACAGGGCGACAGCCAGGGCCAGGTAGTACAGCGTCGTTCGCAGAAGAATGTTGTCCCAGACGGGGACCTGCCTGTTGGAACTCATCGCGGAAATCCGGGAAAGGGCAAATGACTTAACGACTGCCTGCAGAACTTGTGACACCACCCTTGGGGTAGCAACAGGAGGCACCCTCTGGCGACGGAGCGTGCCGCTGTCCATCGTTGGCGCACCCGTGCTTCGACTCTTTTGGGGACTTATCTACGTGTTCAGACGCTTCCTGGCCGCCGCTTGCCTGGCTGCCGTAGCTCCGCAGGGCGCTGCCGCCCAGAAACCGGGGGTTTCCGACCGGCCGACACTGGTCGTTTTTTTGACGATCGACCAGATGCGGGCCGACTATTACCCGCGTTTCAGATCACAGCTGACATCGGGGTTCAAGCGCCTGTTCGAAGGCGGCGCCTACTTCAGGAACGGCTTCCAGGATCACGCCAACACCGAAACGGCCCCCGGGCACGCGACGGTGATGTCGGGGCGCTTTCCGGTGCACACGGGAATCACCGCCAACGCGCGGGGCGTGAACACTTCGTCCGCACCGCTCATCGGCGGCGCCACGGAATCGGGGGCCTCGCCGTTCCGGTTCCAGGGAACGACACTCGTCGACTGGATGCGTGCGGCTGACCCGGCCACACGCTTCCTCTCGGTCTCGCGAAAGGACCGGGGCGCGATCCTCCCGATTGGAACGGCAAGGGGGGATGTGTACTGGTGGGGCGGCAGCGCCGGGATCTTCACGACGAGCATCTATTACGCGGACACGCTGCCCCAGTGGGTACAGCGGTTCAACGCGCAAAAGGGATATGCCGCCTACGCCGGAAAGACGTGGGATCTCTTGCTGCCGGCCGCCAACTACGAGGAACCGGACACGGTCTGGGAGGAGTCGGGTGGCACCGATTTCCTTTTCCCCCATCCGTTCCCGACTGAGCCGGCGGAGGTCGCGCGGATATTCGCGAACTACCCGGCGATGGACTCGCTGACGCTGGCCTTCGCCCTGCAAGGACTGCAGGAGAAGCAACTCGGCGCCACCGCCGGGCGTACCGACGTGCTGGCCGTCTCGCTGTCGACCACCGATGCCGTTGGCCACAAGTACGGCCCCGATTCAAGGGAAATCCACGACCAGATTCTCCGACTCGACCGCTATCTCGGGGCGTTCTTGGACTCGTTGTTCGCGCTGCGCGACCAGAAACGCATCGTGATCGCGTTGACGGGCGACCACGGCGTGTCGCCGCTTCCCGAGGTGCATTCGGGACGGTATCCCAACCAGCAGGCCAAGCGCGTGGACCTCGCGGAGCCGGTAGCGACGCTCAATGCGGCGTTGATCGCCGCGGGTGTGCCGGACAGGGCCTGGGCGTTTGACGACGGGGTGTTCTTCGTTCGCGCCGCGGCGGACTTCGAGAGTACCAGGGTCAATGCCGACTCGGTGGCGCGCGCCTTCGCCGCAGTGCTGCGAAAGGTGCCGGGCGTCCTGCGCGCCGACATGTTTTCGTCATTTGCCAAGGCGAAACCGGCCAAGGACAAGATTGCGCGCCGGTGGCTGCACATGTTTGCGCCTGGAGGGGCGGCGAAAATGGCGGTGACGCTGACACCGTACAGTTATTGGGCGTCCACCAACTACGCCACGCATGGCATGCCGCACGATTCAGACGCGAACGTGCCGGTGCTCTTTTGGGGAGCGGGGGTCAGGAGTGGCGCGTACCGTGACGAGGTGCGAACCGTGGACATGGCGCCAACGCTTGCGGCGATCCTCGGCATCAGGCCGACGGAGAAACTGGACGGCGTCGTGCTGAAGAAGGCGGTTCGTGGGGCGAGATAGCGGCGCTTCGCGCAGTGCCGGGGGGCGGAGTCCGTCCGTGGCCGCGGCATTCGATGAACTGCGCTTCGGGCGGGACAACACGCTCGACCTGCGGTCGAGTCTTCCCACTGCCCTCGAAGCCACGCGCCGGGCCGAAGCATTCCTGCGCGAACGGCAGGTGGCACAAGCCCGCGAAGTGCTGCTGGTAACGGGGCGTGGCAACCAGAGCGAGGGTGGCGTGGCGGTGGTTCGTCCAGCCGTGGCCGGACTCCTGGCCAAGCTGCGCCGGCGCGGGGTGGTGGAAGGGTGGCAGGAACACACTCCGGGCTCGTTCGTGGTTACGCCGGCGCCGATCACGGCGTTATTTGAGGCACCGCGCCGGCATGGCGATCGCACGGAAGCGGTCGTGATGGACGGCGAGGCATTTGCCGGACTTTCTGACGGGACGCGAATGGCACTTCGTACGCTTGCCATCCGCTCGCTGCAGGCCTTGGGTGGCCCGGTAGACGAATCGTTCGTGCAGGACGAAATGCGCCGTCAATTCTCCGCACTCGGAAGGTCCATTCCTCCTGACCCCAACCGCGACGCACAACTGCGCGACGCGGCGACAGCCGCCCTGGACGAACTGGACGACGCCGAGTGAAGACTCGGATCCCCACGCCAATGGACGCATGACCAAGATGCCCGTGTTCCTCGAACAGCGCCCCCTGGGGCGCAGTGGCCACCCGACCTCCATTCTCGGACTCGGCATTCGCCGCCTCGGCGAAGGGAGCCAGAAGGAGTTCGTGCGCGTCGTGCGCGAAGCCATCGACAAGGGCGTGAACGTCATCGAGACGACACACGAATACGGCGAAGGACGCACGGAAAAATGGCTGGGACTGGCGCTGTCAGATGGATACAGGCAGCGCGTGAACCTCGTCGCCCAGTGTTGCGCACACCTGCGCGACTACAAGACGGCCATGCTGCAGCTGGGCGAGACACTGTCACGCTTGAAGACGGATCGCATCGACCTGTGGACGTTTCACGAGGTCATCTATGACAACGATCCGGACTGGATCTACGATCACGGCGGACTGGACGCGATGCAGGAAGCGCGCGAGCAGGGCAAGGTGCGCTTCATCGGGTTTGGCGGACACAAGTCGCCCCACATCCACCTGAAGCTCCTGCAGCGCGGCTTTCCTTGGGACGCCGTCCTGATGCCGCTGAACCCGCTGGATGCATCATTCCGGTCGTTCGAGAAGCAGGTGCTCCCCGAGACCATCCGTCGCGGGACGGCGGTCATCAGCATCAAGCCGATGGCCAGTGGCGCGCTGATGGGGGTCAAGGGAATGAAGGCCGAGGAGTCGCTGCGTTACTGCCTGTCGCTCCCGGTGAGTTCGGTGATCACCGGCATGGATTCCACCGCGATATTGCGGAAGAACCTGAAGGTCGTCACCGATTTCAAGGCGTTCCATCCCGGCGAAATGGACGCCCAGCGGCACAAGGCTCGCAGCGTGGCAGGCGACGGGCGAGCCGAACGCTACAAGACGACCCAGGAGCAGGA
>JBBTJT010000009.1:17058-17627 GCA_038059315.1 Gemmatimonadota bacterium | reverse complement strand
CCTCGATGCTGATGCCGAGCCTGGAGTTGGCTACGCTTTCGGTCTCGGCAGGCGCGTCGTCGGCGCTGGCCACCTGCGCAGCCTCGGCCGGCGCTTCCTGCAGCCTGATCTTGAAGGTCTTGCGATCGCCGTAGCGCACCACCTCCACCTCGATCGTCTCACCAGGCTGGTGCATGCGGACTTCGCGCTGCAGGGTGGACACGCGGTCCACGTCCTTGCCGTTCACCTTCACGATGATGTCGCCCGGCTCCATGCCGGCGCGCCGCGCCGGGCTGTCCTCGGTGGGGAATCCACCCACCTTGGCACCGGCGATCTGCTTGAGGCCGGCCACCGCGGCGTCCTCGGCATTCACGTCGTTGATGCTGATGCCAAGGATGGCCCGGCGCACACGGCCGTGGGCCACGATGTCGTCCATCACCGTCCTGGCGAGCGTGATCGGGATGGCGAAGCCGTACCCCGAGTAGAAGCCGGTCTGGCTGGCGATGGCCGAGTTGATGCCGATCACCTCGCCGCGCGTGTTCATCAGCGGTCCGCCCGAGTTCCCCGGGTTGATCGCCGCGTCGGTCTGG
>JBBTJT010000009.1:0-17048 GCA_038059315.1 Gemmatimonadota bacterium | reverse complement strand
CTGGTCGCGGTTCAGCCCCGACAGCTCGTTGCCGCGTCCCTTGGCGCTGATGATGCCGGCGGTCACCGTGAAGTTCAGGCCCAGCGGATTGCCGATGGCCACCACCCACTCGCCGATGCGCAACTTGGTGTCGTCGCCCAGGCCTACGGTCGGCAATCCCGATCCGTCGATCTTCAGCACGGCGACGTCCGTCTGCGGGTCGCGGCCGACGATCCGGGCCTTGAACTCGCGGCGGTCGCTCATCAGCACCTTCACCCGGTCGGCGCCGTCGACCACGTGATTGTTGGTGAGGATGTAGCCGTCCTTGCTGACGATGAAGCCCGAACCGGAGGCTTCGGCCGGCGCCTGCTGCTGGCGCGGGTCGAGCTGGTTGAAGAACTCCTCGAAATCGGGCGGCACGTTGCGGCGCTGCTGTGCGGGCGTGCGCAAACGCCGGGCATCGCGCTCGGCCTGGATCGACACGACGGCCGGCGTCACGCGCTCGGCAATCGCGGCAAACCCCTCATTGGGTGCGCCGACGGGCAGCGGCGCCAGCGTCTCGGTGCGCACCTTGCCGCCGGCCTGCGCAAAGAGCCCCTGCGTCCAGTCGAGGGACGAGGCAAAGAAGACTCCGCCGATGAAGGCGGAGGCGGCGATAGCCGCGAGCTTGGAACGGGAGAAATGGAAGGACATGACTCGTGCAATTCCGGTGGTTGGTGCTTCTGCATTAGACAATGGACGACGGAGGAAGGTTCCCGACCGAGAATCAGGCCCCTCCGACATCGCCATTCAAGGTACTTATACACCCTCTCCGCTTCGATGGGCAAGGCCTGTCAGGGGGTCAGGTCGCGATCGCGGGTGTCCGCCGGCCACGGCGGCACGGGGATCGAGGCGGGACTCCACGATCCGGCGTTTGGCGGGGCGGCGATCGGTTGCGGTTTGGTAACGAGTGCGGGCCCGAACGCCTCCGAGGCTACTGAGGCCGCTATGCTAAAGTCGTGATGAATCCGGTCGCCGAGCGCGCGCAATCCGACGAACGCCGAACTCGGCGGGTACTGTGGGACGCCGAAGTGCGCGCCGCGATCATCGGCATACTGGCGGTGGCGGGCGTCATGCTGATCTTCGAGATCGTCAAGACCGCCATCTGGAGCGACATGACGCTCTGGGAGTCGCACTCCGTGACGATTGCGTTCTCCGCGTTCGCGGGCGGTCTCGCGGTCTGGGGTGCAATTCGCCGGCACGCGAACTTGCAGGGCACGCTCCTGTCCGAGTCGTTCGAGCGTCGCCGCCTCGCCGAGCTGAGCGCGCGTCTGACGGCGCATACGATCGAACTGGAAGCAGCCAACGTGCGGTTGGCCGCCGAGGTGGAGACCCGCACCCGCCTGGAGCGGCAGCTGGTGCAGTCGCAGAAGATGGAGAGCATTGCCCGCATCGCGGGCGGTCTGGCCCACGACTTCAACAACGTGCTCGCCGTGATCTTCATCTCGCTCGAGATGGCTGCCTTGGCCGTACAGACTGGGGGGCCGATCGAAACCGAGCTGCGTGTTGCACGCGATGCCGCCGAGCGCGCTGCGCGGTTGTCGAGGCAGTTGCTCTCCTTCGCGAGTCACCGGCCGTTGGAATTCGTTCCCGTCGACCTGAATGAACTGGTCGAGCAGGCGGCCACCATGCTCCGACGGCTGGCGGGTGAGGCGGTGCAGGTCCGGCTGCGGCTCGAGGCGAGCGCGGCGGTCGTACGCGGCGTACCCTCGCAACTCGAACAGCTCCTCTTCAACCTCGTCGTGAACGCGGCCGACGCGATGCCCACGGGCGGGCATCTGGAGATCGCCACGCGCTCGGTGTCGGTGGCCGCCTCCGACCTGCCATCGCGGATCGAGGGTGGCCTGTTCGTCGAGCTGTGCGTGAGCGACACGGGAACGGGCATTCCGGCCGACGTGCTGCCGTACCTGTTCGAGCCGTTCTTCAGCACGAAGGGCGAAGGCAAGGGCACAGGCCTCGGCCTCGCGACGAGCTACGCGATCGTCTCGCGAATTGGCGGGACGATCGAGGCGGCGAACAACGCCGATCGGGGTGCGGTCTTTCGCGTGCTGCTTCCCGCCTCGGAGGAGTCGGTGGCCGACGCGCATCTCGCGGTAACTGCTGCCAGGGAGGGAGGAGGCGAGCGTATTCTCCTCGTCGAGGATCAGGCCGCCGTGCGGGACACGGCTCAGCGATTGCTGGAGTCGGCTGGATACCACGTGACCGCTGCCGAGGATGGTGAGGTGGCGCTCGCCCTGGCCGCACAGATGCGCGTGGCGCCGGACCTCGTCGTCACCGACGTGGTCATGCCACGGATGGGAGGCCGCGACCTCGTGGATGGCCTGCGCGCGCGCTGGCCAGAGGTGCCCGTGCTGTTCATGTCCGGTTTCACGGACAAGGTCGTCATGCGCGACGGCGAATCGAATACCATCTTCGTCGAGAAGCCCTTCAGCCGCGAGCTCCTGCTCTCGTGGGTTGCGCAGCTGCTCCCGGCCACGCACCAGCCGTAGGAGGCGCCGCGCTTTGCGGTCGTGCCGCTCTCGAGGCCGCGAGTCGCGGGGCGAGCACGGGACGCCGGCGAGGGACGGTGCGAGACGATGAACGGCGCTGGTCGTGACGACCAACGTCACACGAGCAGCGCCGTCCACCGTCGACCGTCAACCGTCCACCGTCCACCGTCCACCGTCCACCGTCCACCGTCGACCGTCCACCGTCGAGCATCTACTGCTTCTTCTCGTCGACAATCTCGTAATCCGCATCTGCCACCCCGTCATCCTTCTTCTCCGCCGGCGGTGCGTCGGCCGCGGGCGGCGGCGGTTCGCTTGACGCCTGCTGCTGCTCGTAGAACGAGCGGCCCGCCGCCTGGAATGCGGTGTTCAGCTCCTCGAGCGCGGCGCGCACCTCGCCGAAGTCCTCGCCGCGATGCGCCTTGCGGGCGCGCTCCACGGCCGCGTCGAGCCGCGTCTTCATGTCGCTGGCCAGCTTGTCGCCCCAGTCCTTGGCGTTCTTCTCGACTTCGTACGCCATGGAATCCAGCCGGTTCCGGGTGTCGATTTCCTCGCGCTTCTTCTTGTCCGCTTCGGCGTTGACCTCGGCGTCGCGGATCATCCGGTCCTTCTCGGCGTCGGTCAGGCCGCTCGACGCCTCGATGCGGATCTTCTGCTCTTTGCCGGTCGCCTTGTCGCGCGCCGTCACGTGCAGGATGCTGTTGGCGTCGATGTCGAACGTCACCTCCACCTGCGGCATGCCGCGGGGTGCCGGTGGCACGCCGGTCAGCTGGAATTTGCCGATGGTCTTGTTGTGCAGCGCCAGTTCGCGCTCGCCCTGCAGCACGTGGATCTCCACCGTCGTCTGGTTGTCGTCGGCGGTCGAGAAGATCTCCGACTTCTTGGTCGGGATCGTCGTGTTGCGCGGGATCAGCACCGTGGTCACGCCGCCCAGCGTCTCGATGCCCAGCGACAGCGGGGTGACGTCGAGCAGCAGGACGTCCTTCTGCTCGCCGGTGAGCACGGCGCCCTGGATGGCGGCGCCGACGGCGACCACCTCGTCAGGATTGACGCCCTTGTTCGGTTCCTTGCCGAAGAAGTCCTTCACGATCTGCTGGATCTTCGGGATGCGCGTCGAGCCGCCGACGAGGAGCACCTCGTCGATCTCGCTCGGCTGCATGCCGGCATCCTTCAGGGCCTGCTTCATCGGCTCGATCGTGCGCGCGATGAGGTCGTCCACCAGCTGCTCGAACTTGGCGCGCGTCATCTGGTAGTTGAGGTGCTTCGGCCCCGACTGGTCCGCCGTGATGAACGGCAGGTTGATGTCGGTGCTCTGCGTTCCCGACAACTCGATCTTGGCCTTCTCGGCGCCTTCCCGAAGGCGCTGAATCGCCATGGGATCCTTGGAGAGGTCGATCGCCTGGTCCTTCTTGAATTCGGTCACCAGCCAGTCGATGATGCGCTGGTCGAAGTCGTCACCGCCCAGGTGGGTGTCGCCGTTGGTCGACTTGACCTCGAACTGCTTGGAGCCGTCCACCTCGTAGAGTTCGAGCACCGAGATGTCGTACGTGCCGCCGCCGAGGTCGAAGACCGCGATCTTCTCGTCCTTCTTCCCCTTCTTGTCGAGGCCGTAGGCGAGCGCGGCCGCCGTCGGTTCGTTGATGATGCGCAGCACTTCGAGGCCGGCGATCTCGCCGGCGTCCTTGGTGGCCTGGCGCTGCGAGTCGTTGAAGTAGGCGGGCACGGTGATGACGGCCTTCGTGACGCCATGACCCAGGTAGTCCTCGGCCGTCTGCTTCATCTTCTGCAGGATCATCGCCGAGATCTCGGGCGGGCTGTACGTCTTGCCCTGCACTTCGACCGCCACCTGGTCGTTGGACCCGCGGGCCATCTTGTAGGGCACGCGCTTCAGCTCCTCGGTGGCTTCGGAGAGCTTGCGCCCCATGAAGCGCTTGATCGAGAAGACGGTGTTCGCGGAGTTGGTGACTGCCTGCCGCTTGGCGATTTGGCCCACGAGACGCTCGCCGTCCTTGGTGAAGCCCACCACCGACGGAGTGGTGCGCCCGCCTTCGGCGTTCGGAATGACGACTGGGTCGCCTCCCTCCATCACGGCCACCACGGAGTTGGTGGTGCCCAAATCGATGCCAATGACCTTGTTTGCCATCTGGTCCTCTTTCATGTGAAAGGCCGCACGGCCACCGCGCCGCGGGGTCCCCAACGAATCGTCAGGGGCGCCGGTTTCGCCGGACTTCCCCATCGATAGAGCAAGGGCGGGGCCACAGTATGCCTGCCGAAATGGCCGGAATTTGCTGATCAGTCGCGTTACTATTGGCAGGACAACGACTTGCGATGTGTTCGGGTGCAGGAAAGGCAGCCTGCCGACGCCTTGACTATCGTCCATCCACCATCGACTATCGTCTGGTCCAATGATCCCAATCGGCGACGACAACCCCACGGTCCGAGTTCCCCTCGCGACGGTCTTCGTGATCGTTGCGATCTTCGCGGTCTGGGTACTCGTGCAGGGCGCCGGACTGGATGACAATCTGCTGGCGGCGAGCGTGTGCAACCTGGGCCTCGTTCCGGGCGAGTTGACCCATCTCGCGCCGCTCGGGAGCGGCGTTCCCATCGGTCCGGGGCTGGCCTGCGTCATCGACAACCAGTCCATCAACCTGCTGACGCCGCTGATCTCGATGTTCCTGCACGGAGGGTGGGGGCACATCCTTGGAAACGTGCTGTTCCTGTGGGTCTTCGGGAACAACATCGAGGACGTGGTGGGGCGGGGGCGCTTCCTCCTGTTCTACGCGCTCTGCGGGCTCACCGCGGCCGCCGTGCACATCCTGGTGGATCCGGGTTCGCCCATTCCCACGGTGGGGGCCTCGGGCGCCATTTCCGGGGTGATGGGCGCATACCTCGTGCTCTTCCCGAAGGTGCGCGTCCGGATGCTGTTCTTCTTCATCATCTTCCTGAAGGTCATCCCGGTGCCGGCCTGGCTGGTGCTGCTGTACTGGTTCGGGCTGCAGTTGCTGAGCGGCCTGCCGCAGTTGTTGTCGCCGAGCCCGGAGATTGCGGGGGGCGTGGCGGTGTGGGCCCACGTGGGCGGCTTTGTCGCCGGAGTGTTGCTGGTCAAGCTGTTCGAAGACCCCGTGCTCGTACAGCGCCGGCACGCCATCTTGTTGTCCCGCGGCGATTTCGACGCGTTGGCGTGAGGCGCCAGGAAGCCCTCGCCGGGACGTAACGGTTCCGCCACAACATCGAAAGGGTGACCTGGAGTTTTGGCGCACCTCCTCGTGGTGTCGTAGCTTTATGGGCTGAGGTCGGAGCCAAGCGAGCTTGGCAACTCAAGCGCCCTCGGCGACTGTCGAGCGCGTCCGGCCCATGATTCCTACCCCCTGTTGGAGAACGCCCGTGCGGCTGATCCCCAAGGATGAAGGCTTCTTCGAACTGTTCGACCAGCTGTCCTCCAAATTGACCACGTCGGCGAAGGTGCTCGATCAGCTCTTCACCGATCCCAACCGGCTCGACTTCTTCTCCACGCAGATCAAGCTCATCGAACGCGAGGCCGACGACATCGTCCACGAGGTGATGAACCGGCTCGACCGGACCTTCGTGACCCCGCTCGATCGCGAGGACATTCACCTGCTCGCCAGTTCCCTCGACACCGTCGTCGACCTGATGGACGGCACGGCGCGCCGCGTCCTGATGTTCAACGTGACGGACCGGAGGGAACCTTCGAAGGCGCTCGCCGGGCTGCTGGTGCAGGCGGCCGACGTGATTGCCGACGGCGTCCGCCACATCAAGAAGCCGCGGGAGGTCGTGGAGGCGGCGCGCGCCATGAAGGTGATCGAGGAGGAGGGGGACGGCATCTACTCCGACGCCGTGGGGGCGCTCTTTCGCCAGCCCAACGCCGATCCGCTTGAGGTCCTCAAGTGGAAGGAGATCTACGACAACCTGGAACATGCGCTCGATGAGTGCGAGGACGTGATGAACGCGCTCGAGAGCATCGCGCTCAAGAACAGCTGACCGTGCTGTACTACCTCCTTGCGATCATCCTGGTCGCTTTCATCTTCGATTTCATCAACGGGTTCCACGACGCGGCGAACTCCATCGCTACCGTCGTCGGCACGCGCGTCCTCTCCCCGATCGCCGCCGTCGTATGGGCGGCGTTCTTCAATTTTGTCGCCCTCTTCATCTTCGGCACCAAGGTCGCCCACACGATCGGGTCGGGGATGATCGACACCAGCATCGTGAACCCCGACGTCATCCTCTCCGGCCTGCTCGGGGCGATCACCTGGAACCTGATCACCTGGTGGTACGGATTGCCATCGAGCTCGTCGCACGCCCTGCTCGGTGGATATGCCGGCGCGGCCGTGGCCCGAGCCGGGTTCCATGCCGTCATTCTCTCTGGCTGGATGAAGACGCTCGTCTTCATCGTGCTCTCGCCGCTGATCGGGATGATCCTCGGGTTCGGGCTGATGACCGCGACGTACTGGATCTTCCAGCGGGCTCGTCCGGCCCGCGTGGACCGGCTCTTCCGCGTGCTCCAGCTGGCCAGTTCGGCGCTGTTCTCGCTCTCTCACGGCGCCAACGATGCCCAGAAGACGATGGGGATCATCATGAGCCTCCTCATGGTGAGCCAGGCGTCGGTCGCTCAGCTGGGCGGGGTGTTTTCCTTTCTGCATGTCACCGATTCGACGCACATCCCCTTCTGGGTGAAGGCCGGAGCCCACCTGGCCATCGCCCTCGGTACGCTGATGGGCGGCTGGCGCATCATCCACACCATGGGTTCGCGCGTCACGAAGCTCCGCCCGGTGAGCGGCTTCTGCGCCGAGTCGGGGGGGGCCGCGTCGATTCTCCTCGCCACTGGGCTCGGTATCCCGGTCAGCACCACGCACGCCATCAGCGGTGCCATCGTCGGCGTCGGCGCTACCACCCGTCTCTCGGCGGTGCGCTGGGGGGTGGCCGGCCAGATGGTGTGGGCTTGGGTGCTCACCATCCCCGCCGCCTCGTTCGTGGCGGCGGTGAGCTACCTCACGATCCATTTCTTCGCGCGCGGCTGAGCGCGAAGCGCGCCACTCCATGTCGACGTCGTCGCTGCCGATACCGCGCCTCCTCAACCGCGAGCTCTCGTGGCTCGCCTTCAACACCCGGGTGCTGCACGAGGCTGCCGACGCGCGCACGCCGCTGCTCGAGCGGCTGAAGTTCCTGGCGATCTTCGGCTCGAACATCGACGAGTTCTACATGGTGCGCGTGGCCGGCATCCGCCGGCAGCTGGCGGCCGGCGTCACCCGCACCGGGCCGGACGGCATCGGCCCCGCCGATCTACTCGATCGTATTGATGCGCAAGTGCGCGAGTTGCTGGTCATGCAGGAGCGCATCCTGCAGGACGAGGTCCTTCCCGCGCTCGCGGCGCACGGCGTGCGCCTGCTGCGCATGGACGAACTCGACGCCAGCGAGCGATCGGCAGTCGACGCGTTCTTCGACGCGCAGGTCTTTCCGGTCCTGACGCCGCTGGCGGTCGATCCCGGGCATCCGTTCCCGTACATCTCCGGCCTGTCGCTGTCGCTGGCCGTGGACCTGCGCGAGCCCGAGGACGGCACCGTGCATTTTGCGCGCGTCAAGGTGCCCAAGTCGCTGCCGCGCTGGGTGCCGGTGCGCCCATTGCAGTACCTGCCGCTCGAGGATCTCGTCGGCGCGCACCTCGGGCAGCTGTTCCCCGGCATGGAGATCATGGGGCACCACGCGTTTCGCATCACGCGCTTTTCGGACCTCGATATTGCCCCCACCGAGGAGCCCGAGGACCTGCTGGCGATGATCGAGGAGCAGGTGTTCCAGCGGCGCTTCGGCGAGGTGGTGCGCCTGGAGGTGCAGAGCGGCATGCCCGCCCAGCTGCGCACCCTGCTGCTCGAGGAGCTGCGCGAGACCGAAGACCCCGAGATGGCGCTGCTCACCGAACGCGAGGTCCACGAACCGGGGCGCCTGCTCGACTTGGGCGACCTGCATGCGCTGGCCGCGCTCGACATTCCCGAGCTGCGCGACCCGCCATTCGTCCCGGTGACGCCACCCGAGCTGCGCGACGGCCGCTCGGTGTTCGAGGCCATCCGTGAGCGCGACCTGCTGGTGCATCACCCGTTCGACTCGTTCCCGGCCACCGTGGAGCGCTTCCTCGACGAGGCGGCCCGCGACGAGCACGTGCTGGCGATCAAGGTGACGCTCTACCGCACGTCGGGTGACACGGCGGTGGTGCGCGCCCTCACCGGGGCTGCCCAGGCGGGCAAGCAGGTCGCGGTGCTGGTGGAGCTGCAGGCCCGGTTCGACGAGGCCAACAACATCACCTGGGCGCGCACGCTCGAGTCATTCGGCGTGCACGTGGTCTACGGCCTGCCGGGGCTGAAGACCCACGCCAAGGTGGCCCTGGTGGTGCGGCGCGAACCGGACGGCATCCGCCGCTACGTGCACATCGGCACGGGCAACTACAACTCCAAGACGGCGCGCACCTACACCGACCTCGGCCTGCTCAGCTGCAACGAGGCGCTCGGCGCCGACGTGTCGGAGTTGTTCAACACACTCACGGGGTTTTCGCGGCAGCGGCTGTACCGCCAGCTGCTGGTGGCGCCGGTGAACCTGCGCGAGCGGGTGATCGCGCTCATCGCTCGTGAGGCGGAGAACGCGCGTGCCGGCAAGCTGGCGCGCATCACTGCCAAGATGAACAGCCTGGTGGACTCCAAGGTGATTGCCGTGCTGTGCGACGCCTCGCGCGCCGGCGTGGAGATCGACCTCCTCGTGCGCGGCATCTGCTGCCTCCGACCGGGAGTGCCCGGCGAGTCGGAGCGCATCCGCGTCACGAGCATCATCGGGCGCTTCCTCGAGCACTCGCGCATCTGGCGCTTCGAGAATGGGGGCGAGACGGAGTATTACATCGGCTCCGCCGACTGGATGCCCCGCAACCTCGACCGGCGCATCGAGGCCGTGGTGCCCATCCTGGACAGGTCGCTGCATCCGCGCCTCGAGTCGCTGCTCGAGGTTTGCCTGACCGACAATCGTCAGGCATGGGACCTTGGCCCGGAAGGCGACTGGGTGCAGCGGCATGCCGGCGCCGACGAGGAACGGGCGACGCACAAGCGCCTGCTGCGCGATTCGTGGGGGCTCGTGCGCTCGTCGCGCGCGGTGGCCGAGCCGGTCCTCGCCGGCTAGCGCACCCTCGCCGTGCGGCCAGCCGGCCCGCACTCAGCGGTGCGACTGCTCCACGACCTCGCGGTAACTCTCGACAAGGCGGTCGAGTTCGCGGTCCCAGCCGATGGCCACCGCCCATGTCCGTCCGCCAGCACCCAGCCGGCCCCGCAACTCGGCGTCCTCGGTCAGGCGCACGATGGAGTCGGCAATGGCCGCCGGGTCTGCGGCGAACGCCAGCCCATTCACGCCGTCCCGCAGGTGATCGCCCACTCCCCCGGCAGCCACCGCGCCGACGGGAAGCCCGGAAGCCATCGCTTCGAGGATCACCAGGCCCAGGGTCTCGGTGGTGGATGCGCAGAGAAAGGCGTCGGCGCTGGCGTACAGCGCCGGCAAGTCGCGTTCCCGGTCGATGAAGCCCACGAACACGGCGCCCGGTGGCGCTGCCGCACGCAAGGCGCGCGCCGCGGGGCCGTCGCCGGCCACGCCGAGCCGCGCGCGATCACCAATGCGGTCACGGGCCGCGGCGAAGCCGTGCAGCAGCAGGTCGACGTTCTTCTCGGCGGCCAGCCGGCCCACGTGCAGGAAGACCACCTCGTCACGGTACTGCAGCCGCTGCCGCCAGGCGGATGTCCGCCGCGCCGGGCTGAAGACGTTCACGTCCACGGCGCGCCCCCACACCTCGACCTGCGACAGCGCGTGTGCGTGCAACCAGCCGGCGGTCACCGAGGACGGCGTGAAGATGCGTGCCGCCCCTTGGTGGAACCGCTGCAGGGAGCGCGTGACGGGACCGCGCAGCCACGGGACCCCATACGACTCGGTGTATTGGGCGAAGTTCGTGTGAAATGAGGTGACGAGTGGCACGCCGAGCCGGCGTGCCGCACGCGCGCCGAGCCGGCCGACGACGAATTCGGTGTCGGCGTGAATCACGTCGGGGCGAAACGCGCGGGCGAAACTCTCGACAGCCCCAGGTCGCGGCCAGGTAAGCCGTATGCCCGGGTACGGCGGGAAGTCGCAGGCGGGCAGGGCGAGTTGCGCGGTCGGCGCGCGCGTGGCGCCGAACACCATCGGGGCGTTGCGCGGATACCTCGGCGCCACGAGCCCCACCTCGACACCGCGCGCGAGCAGGCCGTCGACGGCGAGCGCCGTGACGACGCTCACGCCGTTGACCTGCGGCGGGTAGGTGTCGGTGCAGTGCAGGACGCGCATCTCGGTATCAACGCTCGCCGTGCGCCGTATCGCCAAGGTGACGGCGCCGTCACGCTCCGGCGACGGCGGAACCCGGGCGGGGGGTCGTTGACGTGACCGAACGGAGACGCGCCCGATGCCGTGTCATCATGGACGCGCGCGATCATCATGGCACACTGCCAGACTACCGGGAGAAGATGCCATGCACCGGACCTCGCCGAGCGTGCGTCGTGTGACTGTGGTCGTGCTCGACGGCCTCAGGCCTGACGCCATCGACAAGTTCTCGCTCTTCACGGTCGCGCGCCTCGCCCAGCGCGGCGCCTCGACCCTGCGGGCGCGCACGGTCACGCCGAGCGTGACCGCCGCAGCGATGGCCACGCTGTTCACTGGTGCGGCGCCCGATCGGCATGGGTTGCAGTCCGACCGGTTCCACATGCCCCGGATTCGCGGCGCGCTGCACCCGTGGGCGAAGCAGCTGGCGGCCGAGTCGCTGCCGACGACCATGATGATGGCGCGCATCCCAGTGTTCTTTGCGCCGGTCGCCCGGCGCTTCGCTGCGATGCTCGGTATCGGTGAGACGCACTTCCCCGGCAACACGTGCACCGAGATTGCCGCGGCGGCGACGACGGTGCTCGAGCGCCAGCGCGAGGGTGTCGTGGTCATGCACTGGCCCGACGGTGACCGCGCCGGGCACGAGCACGGCTGGATGAGCCCCGAGTATGCGCTGGCCGCCGGTCGCATGGACAACGCGCTCGGGCGGCTCGTGCGGTGCATCGACCTCGACGATTCGCGCGAGCTGCTGATGGTGTGCGCCGACCATGGCGGTGGTGGCGCGCGCCTCAGGTCGCACGACAGCGAACACCACGCCGACACAACGATTCCCGTGATTCTCGCCGGTGGCGCGGTGCTCCCGGGGGACCTCGGTGCCGACGTGACCTTTGCGGATGTGCCGGCGACGCTGCTGTGGAGCCTCGGGCTCCAGATTCCCGAGAGCTACGCCGGCCGGCCGCTCGTCCATGCGTTCCAGCGTACCGAGGTGGCCGCGTGAGCGTCGTGACGCAGTCGTTGCCTGGTCCTGATCTCGGCGAGATGCGGCGGCGCGAGAGTTACTTGTCATGAATCACTCGTTTCTCTTTCGCATCGATGCCCGCGACCGGGCGCTCTTCAGCCGTCTGGCGCTCGATGCCGCGGCGCCGCTGTCGAGCACGCGTCTTTGGATCGCCGTCACGCACCTGGGTGGCGCCACCAGTGCGATCGCCGCCGTGCTCGTGCCATTGCTGCTTGGCCAGGGCACGGTGCATCGTGCGGCGTCACTGGGCGCCTGGTCGCTGCTCGTGTCACACCTGGTGGTGCAGCTCGTCAAGCGGCGCGCGGTGCGCGAGCGCCCCGAGCCGGCGCGCCTGGGACGGTCGCTGGTCGGGGTCCCCGACCAGTTCTCGTTCCCGTCGGGTCACGCCTGCGCCGCGATGTCCGTCGCGTTTGCCTACGGCATGTCGATGCCGGCCTACGCCGTCCCCTTCACGCTGCTCGCGGTCGTCGTCGGCATGTCGCGGGTGCGGCTCGGCGTCCACTATCCCGGCGACGTGATTGCCGGGCAGGGCATCGCGATCATCACTGTCCTCGGGTTCTGGACGCTGGGATGACGCGTGCCCGAGGCGCCCTGCGCCTCGCCGTCTTCACCGATACCTTCGCTCCGCAGGTGAACGGCGTTGCCCGCACGCTGGGTCGCCTGGTGACCTCACTGACGGATCGCGGGGGAGAGACGACGGTCGTCACCGTGCATTCGGGTGAACGCGACGCTCCCGTTGACGCCGGAACGACGATCCGCTGGCCGGCGGTCCCGTTCTGGGCCTACCCCGAACTGCGCATCGCGGCGCCGCTGGTCGGTGAGGCGCGGCGGCTGCTGCGCCAGTTCAAGCCCGATCTCGTGCATGTCGCGACGCCGTTCGGCGTCGGCCTGGCCGCGCGCGCGGCCGCGCGCGCCGAAGGAATTCCGCTGGTCTCGTCGTTCCACACCGACTTCGCGTCGTACCTGCGCCACTACCGGTTGCGGGCGCTGTCGGGCATCGCGTGGCCCTACCTGCGGTGGTTCCACAATGGCGGGCTGCGCACGTTCGTGCCGACGATGCGCGGCGCCGACGACCTGCGCGGCCGCGGCTTTCGGGACGTCCGGGTGTGGGGGCGTGGCGTCGACCGGTGCCGCTTTTCCCCGAACTTCCGCTCGCGCGCGCTGCGGGCGGCGATGGGCGTCGCCGACCGTGATATCCTGTTGGTGTCGGTAGGACGCCTCGCGCCGGAAAAGGGGATCGACGTGATCCTCGACGCGGCACGCCGGCTCGCGCCCGTAGGCGGCGTCAGCATTCGGCTCGCGTTCGCCGGGGATGGACCCGCCGAGGCACGCTATCGTGCCGCAGCTCCGCCGGGGGTCGTGTTTGCCGGACGGCTCGAGGGCAGGGCGCTCAGCGAGTTCTTTGCATCGGCGGACGGATTCGTGTTCGCTTCGACGACCGACACCTTCGGCAACGTGCTGCTCGAGGCGATGGCGTCGGGACTGCCGGTGATCGCCCCCGATGAGGGGCCGACGCTTGACGTCGCCAACATCACCAACGCGCTCGTGGTGCCCATGGGCGATCCGTCGGCGCTCGCCGGCGCGATGCAACGGCTCGCCGGCGACGCGCCGCTGCGCCGGCGCCTTCGCGCGCGTTCGCTCGACAGCGCGGCCAAGCGTGGCTGGGACCACATCTGGGACGGACTGTTCGCCGAGTACGCGTCCGTCGTCGCGCGGCCGCGGGAGCACGAGGGCGCCGTGGCGCGCTGACTACTCTCCGGTGGCCTCGTCGACCACGCGTCCGTCGGGCGCGACGATTTCCACCGGTGTGCCCGCCATTTCCTCGAGCAGTCCCTTCTTGCGGTTCGCCCCCCACAGTTCGAGGCGCATCGTCTTGGCGCGCGGGTCGGGGTGCGCGGTGATGCGCAGCGCCCGCTCCATCCAGCGCACCTTGAGCTGGGCGACGGCCGCCGAGTGACCGCGGTCGAACCCGTCGGTCACGCGCAGGATGGCCGACAGCCGCTGGATGCGCTCGCGGGTCGCGCGGTCGAGGCGCCCGAAGGTCTCGTGCTTGCTGCGGTCGGGCGCCGATCCGCGGTGGTAGCGCGCCACGTGCGCGACGATGGTCTGCTCGTCGGGCGTCATTCCCAGGAAGTCGGCGTGCTGAATGAGATGGAATGAGTGCTTGTGGTGCTGCTGGTAATTGATGTGGTAGCCGACGTCGTGCAGCAGCGCGGCATCCGAGAGGACGACGCGATCGGCGGCCGAGCAGCCCAGGCGCGCTCCGATGGCGTCGAATAACTGCAGCGCCAGCCGCTGCACCTGCCGGGCGTGCGGTTCTTCGTAGTGGCAGCGCACGGCGAACTCGCGCACCGACCGCTCGCGTGCCTCGCCGGGGTCGCTGACCACCGGGGTGACACGGGCGATGTCGAGGAGGAGGCCCTCGCGGATGCCGTACGCCGAGGCCACGAAGCCACGGGGCTCGATGCGCGCGCACATCTCGGCGGCCACGGCGAGGCCGGCCACGATGATGTCGGCGCGGCCGGCATTCAGGCCGGGGACGCCAAGGCGTTCCTCCGGGGTGAGTTCCAGCAGCGTTTCGAGGATGTGCTCGATCTCGTGCCACGGCATGCGGGTGCCGTGCACCGAGTGCGCCACCTGCATTCCCTGCCGGTAGAGGAACATCCCGGCGAGGTTGGTGAACGTGCCGCCGGATCCTATGACCTCGGCGCCACGCCAGTCGCGCACGGGAATCGCCTGCCGCAACTCCTCGCGCACCGCCTTGCGCAGCTTCTTCACGCCCTTGGCCGGCGGCCGGTCGCGCAGGAACTCCTCGGTGAGGCGCACGGCGCCGAACGGCAGCGACACGTAGCGCTCGACAATGCCCTCGGCGGCCAGCGCGAACTCCAGCGAACCGCCGCCGATGTCCATGACGATCGCGCGACCGCGTCCCAGGTCGAAATGGGCCAGCGCGCTGCGGAAGGCCAGCCGGGCCTCCTCCTCTCCGTCGAGCACGCGCACCCGCAGTCCCGTCTGCTCGCGAATGCGGCGCAGGAAGACGGCGCCGTTGGTGGCGCCGCGCACGGCGGAGGTGGCCACGGCTTCAACGCGCTTGCAGCCGATCTGCTTGGCCAGCGACGCCATTCGGCCCAGCGCCTCGAGCGCCAGGCGCATCGGCTCCTCGCCGAGTTCGCCCGACTCGACCAGTCCGGCCTGCAGGCGCGGTGCGGCCTTCATCTCGTCGATCACCCGGATGCCTCCGGTCGGCGAGACGTCGGCCACGATCTGGCGGATCGAGTTGGAGCCGATGTCGATGGCCGCGATGCGCTGGTCGCCCTCGGCGCGCGGAGCGCGCGACGCGGGGCTCGTGTGCAGGTGCAGCGCTGGCGGAGATGGCACGCGGGACCTCAAGGGAAGTGCTTCACAACGCTAACGTCGGCGACGGCGTCCCGCGACGATCAGTACTGGTTGGACAGGCTCATGAACTTGAAGCGCCCGTCGCGTTCGATGATCGCGCCAAAGAGGCGCCCGTCGCGTGGCGCGTCGCCGCCGGAGGTGTAGCGCACGGTGCACCCGTTCCACAGGTGGTTCCTCCCCTGCGTCTCGGGGGCCTGGCGGCACGACACACTGGTGACCGCCAGCGGCTTGCCGCCGAGGTTCGCGAGGAGCCGTCGCCGGCCGGAGTTGCTCGGTTCGGTGATCAGCGTCCAGACGAGCCCCGGGGCCTGTCGATACGGCGGCTTCGTGTTCGGCGACTCGGGGTAAACAAGGTCGATGAACTCCCGGGCGGTAACGACGGTGCGCTGCAGTGTGACCGCATCGTTGGCGGCGATGGCGTCGGCGAGCCGCGCGACCAGCTCGTCGCGCGAGGTGCTGGCGTCGACGAGCTGCGTCACGGCGCCGCCGCCGACGGCAGCGCGGAAACGGCGAATCTCCTCCTCGACCGGGAGGATGGAGTCGACGATGTATCCGGGGCTGGCCCGGTTGACCGAGTCCTGCCGTGCGCGAGCCACCGAGTCGGCGCGAAGCGCGGTCATGGAGTCTGCGGCCGGAGCGGGACGACCACCGTCGGCGCACGCGACGACCAGCAGGGCGAGGAGGACGGGGAAGGAGAGCGGGCAATTCATGTTGGAAAGATACGAGGCCGAAACGAGACCGGCCGGCTCCCCTCAGTGGGAGCCGGCCGGACCCGCTGACGGAAGGCTAGTTCCGGGTATAGACTGTCCAGCCGCTCCACCACTTCGTGCCGCCCGGGGCGGCGGCGCCCTGGTACGAAGTCCCGGTCACGAACGTCCCGGCCTTGGTGGCCAGCTTGCCCGTGAAGGTGGCCAGGCCGCCCGTGGCGATCGCCGAGCCGGCGGCCGGCGTCCAGTCGAGGCCGGCAACCGTCGGCGTGGCGCCGGCGGCGTGCAGCGCCGTGAAGAGCGAGGAAGACGTGGCCGCGCTCGCCACAATGCTGTTGCCGGCGAGGTCGAAGGCGTTGCGCCCCGTGCCCGTCTCGAAGACGATGCTGTTGGTCTCGGCGCTCACCACGTTGCGTACGGCGAGGTCCGTCGTGGCGAGGTCGGGCGCGGCGGCCGAACCGGCGCGGGCGAACGTGTCGTTGTCGCGCATGCCGACGGCGCCGCGCGGAAAGCGCGCGATCACCCCGTTCACGTAGTACCCGCCCGTGCCGCGGCGCAGCATCATGCCCACGCCGCCCGATGAGCCCGACGTGGCCACGTCACCAGTGCCGATGAGCGTGAAGTTGGCAACCACCGGGATGGTGAGCGGCGTCGAGTTGAAGGCCAGGTCGCACCCCGAGCCGGCGCAACCGTCGTTCTCGATGCCCTGCGGATCCGAGGACGGCGAGCCGGCGCCGGTGCGTGGCGTCAGGACGGTGGACTGCAGGCTGATGAGGTACTGCAGGCGGCCGGAGAAACCTTCGGACATGTCGAAGTGGTCGTCGGCCGCTTCGTACGAGACGAGGTGATCGCCGTCGAGCGCGCCGCCCCAGAACTCGAACGAGTCGTCGAGGCCGGCCATCGCCTGCAGGTACGAAATGCGCGTCCCCGATCCCACGGCGGCGAACGAGAACGTGTTGAGTTCATTGTTGAGCGAGGGCGCGAAGCCGGCGAACTCCACGCGCACATACGACAGCGTGCCGCTGTTGTCGCTCTGCG
>JBBTJT010000008.1:0-16497 GCA_038059315.1 Gemmatimonadota bacterium | reverse complement strand
CGCGGAGACCAGCCCATGTCATCTGCTGCGACGATCTATCTTGGCCTCGATGTGCACAAGGAGTCCGTGACCATCGCGGTGCTGCCCAGCGGCGAGTCGCGCCCACCCGGGTGGAGAAACTCCCCAATGATTTAGCGAAACTCCGGCGCTTCTGCGAGCGGCAGGCCAGTCGCGGGACGGTGCGCACCTGCTACGAAGCCAGCGGGGCGGGCTACGTGATCCAGCGCGGCAAGCGCCTGGTTCTGCGTGGAGGCCGCCACGCCCCGTCCGATGGCCAGGTGCGACAAGAACGCGGTCAGCTCGGCCTCACCCAGCGCTCGCGGATGTCGCCCGCCGTGAAACCGCACATACCGGCGCACCCACTGCGTGTAGGCCACCACCGTGTGCGGGCTTGCACGACGCAACGCGAGCCGTTCGGTCGTGACGTCCAACAGGCGCGGAGACGATATGGTCCCACGCTACACCCGCCTCCCCGTCACGCCGTCATCGTTCCGTTGCCGCGCGTACGAAAGACCTGCGGCCATGCCGCCTGACGTGCCGAGGTCACGAACCGCGCCACCGGCCGCGACTGCAAACTGTCTATGCTTGCGCCGGCCAGTCCTGCTTGTTAAGCTATCTTAACTTTCTTGAGGCCACCCTGTACCTCTCATTCGACGAGGCCCGCCGCCAGCGGTACAGGGTAATCAGGCAGAGGAACTACCGATGGACACGTGGAAGCGTTTCGGCGAGAAGGAAGTATCGCACTCGATGGCCCATTACCTCCAGGCCGTCGCCGCACTCAAGCTCGAAAAAGGGCACGCCCGCGTCGGCGACATCGCCGACCACCTCGGCGTCTCCAAGAGCGGCGTCACCTCCATGCTCCGCTCCCTCGAACGCCACGGCCTGGTGACCCACGAACGGTACGGATGCGTCGAGCTGACCAGCACCGGCGCAGGCCTCGCCATGCGCACCGAATCGAGCCGGCGGGTGCTGACGGTATTCCTCACCGAGATCCTCGGCGTTCCGGAAACGGTGGCCAGCGAGGACGCCTGCATGATCGAGCACCTGGTCAGCACGGAAGTCTCCGTCGAACTGCTCCGGCTCACGGCCTTTCTCCGCTCCCATCATCCGGCGGCGAAGCAGTTCCGCGACGCGTATCGCGCCAGCCCCCACGCATGCGCCGCGCATGCTCCCGGCACGCTCGGTGCCCCCGGCGCCGCCGACGCCTGCGGCGTGTGCGCCGACACCTGCCTGCACGAGTCGCTGATGGGCGACGTCGCGCAGATCGCCGTCCGCCGATGACCTCGGCACCCCGCAACGACGCAGCCGCCGAGCGCGCGCTCGACACCCTCGCTGCCGGCGAGCGCGGCGTGATCGCCGCCCTCAGTTGCGAACCGTCCGTCGCGCGACGGCTCATGGAACTGGGGCTCGTGCCGGGCACCGAGATCGCCGTCATCCGCCGTGCGCCACTCGGCGATCCTCTCGAAGTCTCGGTGCGCGGGGTGCGCCTGTCCCTTCGCCGCTCCGAGGCGCGCCGCATCCATGTCGCCCCGCGCTGAGCCCGCGCCGCGACGCATCGCGATCCTCGGCAATCCCAATGCCGGCAAGTCGACGCTGTTCAACGCCCTCACCGGACTGCGCCAGAAGGTCGGCAACTACCCGGGCGTGACCGTCGAAAAAAAGGTCGGCTACTGCGACCTCCCCTCGGGACGCCGCGCCGAGGTGATTGACCTCCCCGGAAGCTACAGCCTGCAGCCGGCGTCGCCCGACGAAATGATCGTGCGCGACGTCCTCCTCGGCCTGCAGTCCGACACGCCGCCACCCGACCTCATCGTCTTCGTCGTCGACGCGACCAACCTCGACCGCCACCTCTACCTGGCCCTCCAGGTCATCGAGCTGGGACGGCCGGTGCTGCTTGCACTCAACATGATGGACCTGGCCCGCGCGCGCGGCCAGCGCATGGACGAGCGCGCGCTCGAGCGCGCGCTGGGCGTGCCGGTGGTCGGCATCTCGGCGGCCAGGGGCGAGGGCATCGCCCTCCTGCGCGACCTGATGGACCGCGACGTCGAACCGTCCACGCGCCACTTCCGCCAGTGGCCGCCGTACCTGCAGCGCGTGCTCGACCGGCTCGAGCACCGGCTGCCGCGTCACGCCACGCTCCCCGACCGCGCCCGTCACGACCTGGCCGTGGCCATGCTGCTCGACAACGGCGAGGACGATGCGCTGGCCAGCCACGTGCCCCGCGAAGCGCTCGATGACGCGCGAACCGTCGCCCGGCGACTCGACGAGATGTCGCCCGGCTGGCGGGCCGACGACGTGGCCGGCCGCTACGAGGAGATCAGCGCCCTGCTCGCCGAGTCGGTGGTCGCCCCCGGCGAACTCGGCGACCGGCGGCGCGACGCCATCGACCGCGTGCTCACGCACCGGGTGAGCGGCCCGCTGATCTTCGTGGTGCTGATGGGCGCGGTCTTTCAGTCGGTCTTCGCCTGGTCGCTGCCCGCCATGAACCTCATCGACCTGGCGGTCACCCGCATCGGCACCGTCGTCGGCCACTCCATGCCCGACGGCGCGCTGCGTTCGCTGCTCGTCGACGGCGTCATTGCCGGCGTCGGCACGACGCTGACGTTCGTGCCGCAGATCGCCATCCTCTTCTTCTTCCTGTGCGTGCTCGAGGACAGCGGGTACATGGCGCGCGCGGCGTTCATCATGGACCGCATCATGGGCAGGGTGGGCCTCTCCGGACGGTCGTTCATTCCGCTGATGTCCTCGTTCGCCTGCGCCATTCCCGGCATCATGGCCACGCGCAGCATCGACAACCGGCGCGACCGGTTCACCACCATCATGATCGCGCCGTTCATGTCGTGCAGCGCGCGGCTGCCGGTCTACGCGCTGCTCATCGGCGCGTTCGTCCCCAACCGGTGGGTCGGCTTCGTCACGCTCCCCGGCATCACGCTCTTCGCGATGTACTTCCTGGGCATCGTCGCGGCCGTGGTCGTCGCCTTCGCCCTGAAGCGCACCGTGCTGCGGGGCGGCAGGCCGCTGTATGTGATGGAACTCCCGCCCTACCGCATGCCATCGTGGCGCTCGGTGCTCATCACGGTGCGCGAACGCAGCCTGCTCTTCCTGCAGAAGGCCGGCACGGTGATCCTCGCCATCTCGGTGGTGCTCTGGTTCCTGGCCAGCTATCCCAAGGGCGGCGCGGCCGTGCGCGAGCTCGAGTCGCAGCGAGCCGCGGCCGTTGCCACCGGCGATTCGGTGCAGGCCCGCACGCTCGAGCGGCAGATCGCCGGCGCCGCGCTGGAGCACTCGTTCGCCGGCCAGGCGGGACGTTTCATCGAGCCGGCCATTGCACCGCTGGGGTTCGACTGGCGCATCGGCATCGGCCTCATCACGTCGCTGGCCGCGCGCGAAGTCATGGTGTCGACCATGGCCACCGTGTTCAACCTCGGCAACGTCGACAACAACGTGCAGCCCCTGCGGCAGAGCCTGCGTGAGGCCACGGACTCACGGACGGGCGAGCGTGCCTACTCGCCGCTCGCCGGCGTCAGCCTGATGGTGTTCTACGTGCTCGCCTGCCAGTGCATGTCGACGCTGGCCGTGGTGCGGCGCGAGACCAACTCGTGGCGGTGGCCGATCTTCATGCTCGTCATGATGAACGCGCTGGCGTGGCTGGCCTCGTTCGCCGTCTTTCAGGGCGGCAAGCTGCTGGGGTACGGAGCATGAGCGGCATCGGCTGGCAGGACGTCGTCGTGGCGCTCATCGTGCTGTGCGCGGTGGGGTACCTGGTGCGGCGCAAGCTGGGCGCGCGCCGGAACGCGCTGCCGTGCGGCGACTGTCCGGGGTGCGCCACCGCCCCGGTCGAACCAGCCGGCGAAGCGCTGGTCGGCATCGGCGTGGCCGCCGATGCCGTTGCCCGCCGGCACACGCCCGGTTAGGGTTCGCTCATGACGCTTGCCCTCGCCACCGCCGCTGTACGCTCCCGGAACCTCGTTTCGGGCGGCAGCGCGTGCGCCAATCGCAATAATCGCCACAACGAATCCTCATTGCGGGCCGGCGACTAGCGTTCACACGAGACAGTCCCCACCGACGGCCCGCACCTCACCAGTGCGGGCTTCTTTCTTTTCTGCAACGGAGCACGGCCATGTGTTCGATTCTCGGAATCTTCGGCACCTCACCCTCCGACGACCTGTCGGCGCTGCGCCCGCTGGCCCTGTCGCACTCGGCGCGGCAACGGCATCGCGGCCCCGACTGGAGTGGCGTGTACGTGGCGTTGGGCGCGCTGCTGGTGCACGAACGGCTCGCCATCGTCGACCCCGCCGGCGGCGCGCAGCCGCTGCGCTCGGGAGATGGTACGCTGGCCCTGGCCGTGAACGGCGAGATCTACAACCACAAGGCACTCGAACGGGGGTTGGCCGTGCCCTACGCCTTCCAGACGGGCTCGGATTGCGAGATCATCAACGCGCTCTACCGCGAGCACGGCGCCGACTTCCTGCCGAAGCTCAACGGCATCTTCGCGTTCGCCCTGTGGGACGCCGCGCAGCAGCGCTACCTGGTTGCCCGCGACCCGATCGGCGTCTGTCCGCTCTACCAGGGGCGCGATGCCCAAGGGCGCCTCTGGATCGCGTCGGAAATGAAGGCGCTGGTGGGCGCGTGCGAACAGATCGCGGTCTTCCCGCCGGGGCACTTCCTCGACAGCCGCGTCGGCGAGATCCGCGCCTATTGGCACCCCGCGTGGCGCGACTATGCCACCACACGCGGCGTGGCAGTGGCGCCGGACGTCCTGCGTGCCGGCTTCCAGCAAGCCGTCCACAGTCAGCTCATGACCGACGTGCCGTACGGTGTGCTGCTGTCGGGTGGGCTCGATTCCTCGCTGGTGGCGGCCTGTGCGGCGCGCTTCGCCGCCAAGCGCATTGAAGAAGACGACCGCACCGACGCCTGGTGGCCGCGCCTGCACTCGTTCGCCATCGGGCTGGACGGCTCGCCCGACCTCGCCGCCGCGCAGGTGGCCGCCGAGGCCATCGGCACCATTCATCACCCGTTCACCTACACCATCGCCGAGGGGCTGGACGCGTTGCCCGAGGTGATCCGGCATGTCGAGAGCTACGACGTGACCACGATCCGCGCGTCGACGCCCATGTACCTGCTCGCCCGGCGCATCAAGGCGATGGGCGTGAAGATGGTGCTGTCCGGAGAGGGCGCCGACGAGATCTTCGGCGGCTACCTGTACTTCCACAAGGCGCCGTCGGCCGAGGAGTTCCACGCCGAGACGGTGCGCAAGCTCGACGCCCTGCACCTGTACGACTGCCTGAGAGCCAACAAGGCGATGGCCGCCTGGGGCGTGGAAGCGCGTGTGCCGTTTCTCGACCTGGAGTTCCTGGGGCTGGCGATGTCCATCGACGCCGAGCACAAGCGCGTGCGGGGCGGCGGCATGGAGAAACAGGTGCTGCGCGAGGCGTTCGAGGGCGTGCTGCCGCCGCAGATCCTCTGGCGGCAGAAGGAACAGTTCAGCGATGGCGTCGGTTACGGCTGGATCGATTCGCTCAAGGCGCACGCGGCGGACATCATCACAGACGCCGACTTCGCGCAGGGCGCCGCGCGCTACCCGGTGAATCCGCCGGTGAGCAAGGAGGCCATGCTGTATCGCCGGCTCTTCGAGCGCGCATTCCCGACCGACGATTGCGCGGCGACCGTCGCCGGCGGACCATCGATCGCCTGCTCATCGTCGGCGGCGATTGCCTGGGACGCGAGCTTCGCGCGGATGGCCGACCCGTCGGGGCGCGCCGTGGCCGGCGTGCACCAGGCGGCGCACGGCGCATAGTCCGAAGCCTGCGCGGGGCGTGAGTCGCTTCAGCCCGCTGGGCGACGCCCGCCCATACAGAGCTTCCGCGCCTCAACCGCGAGTCCCACGATCACGCACCAGTAGAACACGAACTCGAAGACGCCGAACGTCAGCGCCAACACCGCACTCGCCTCGGCGAGCAGCGGCACCGTGAGCAGGCCTCGCCTGATCCCGATGCCGTGGCCCACCAGCGACACCAGCCCGCCGAGAAGGCAGAACCAGACCGGCTGCCAGCGTGCGGCCAAAGTGCTCACCCGCCAGAACCCGAGGGCCAGCGCGCCGAACAGCGCGCCCATTCCGACCGGCAGGATCCATCGTGACCAGGCCGGGAATACGCGCGAGTACACCGCGTCCCAGAAGTACACCGAGCCGTACGAGCCCCACAGCGCGGCGTACACGAGGAAGGCCGCCGCGGCCAGGTGCCACTTCAGCTTCCCGAAGAGCTCGGACGACACCCGCCTGCCGATGAGGATCACCAGGGGAGCGTCGATGCACGCCGCGATCACGGTCGCACGCCAGAGCATCTCCGAGGTCAACCGCACGTCACCGTTCATCGCCGCCTTCCGAGCGCTCGCCCCTCAGGGACTCACGCCACGCCACCTTTCCATGACGATTGGTGTTCGGCCTCACTCGCACGTTCTACGCTGGACTTTGCCGGGGCGGAAAGCAAGATCGGCGCCGCAGCGAAGCCCCATCAGCCATCGTATATTTCGTCAGTGCAACCCAGCGCCAGGTCCTTTGCGGTCAATTCCATCCCACATATCCGACCATGAACAACCTCCGCACATCCGCCGTCGCGCTCGCCCTCGCCGCGCTGACCGCTTCGGCCAGCATGGCCCAGTCCACCAAGGACTATGGCAAGCCGCTCACCCTCAAGGTCACGACGTCCATCTCGTCCATCCTCAAGGATCCCAAGGCCTTCGAGGGAAAGCGGGTGCAGGTCGAGGGCACGATCGTCGAGGTCTGCGAGGAGCGCGGATGCTGGATCCGCATTGCCAGCGACAAGGAATTCCAGTCGATCCGCTTCAAGGTGGAGGACGGCGTCATCACCTTCCCGCTCGAGGCGAAGGGCAAGCTGGCGCTGGCTGAAGGAGTCGTGAAGATCACGACGCTCACCAAGGAGCAGGCCATCGAGCAGGCGAAGGAAATGCACAGGGAGCGCGGCACGATGGCCAAGTTCGATCCGTCGAAGTACACCGGGCCAGTGAACGACGTGCAGATCACCGGAGAAGGCGCCCGGATCAAGTAATGCCCGGCCCGGCGACCCTGGCGCGAATTCCCTGGCGGCGCTGGAGCATCGTGCTCCACGGCGACGTGGGGTACCTCGCGGTGGCAATGACCCTCGCCTATGCGATCTCGGGGATTGCCGTCAACCACATCGCCGACATCTACGCGCTGGCGCTGATCCTTCTCGCGGTTACCGGGCTCTTCGTCATCAAGGGGAAGCAGGGCATCACGCGGCGCGGTGGGTGGCTCACCGCCGCGGGAACGCTGGTGCCGGTGGGGTATTGGTTCCTGTACCTGAACTAGAACTGGTCGACGCCGGGGATTGGTACGCATGGTGACCGCAACAGACGATCTGTTGGTGGCGAGGCCTGCATGACGCGCCCGTGGAGGCGTCGTGTCGGCGATCTGGTGAGCGATGCGACCAGCTCACCCACGGACGTCGCCGGATCGTCGCTGCGCGAGCGGGCCGAGCGCATCCTCCGGGATGACGCGGCTCCGGCGCCGGAGAGCTTCGAGGCACTCTCGCCCGAGGCGGCGCGGCTTCTTCGGCGCGAGCTCCGCGTGCGCCAGGTCGAACTGGAACTGCAGGGCGAGGAGTTGCGCCGGGTGCAGGCGGAGCTGGGCGCGGCCAACGCGCGCTATTTCGACCTCTACGACCTGGCGCCGGTGGGCTACTGCACGGTCAGCGGGACTGGACTGATCGTCGATGCCAACGTCACCCTCGCGACGCTGCTGGGCGTCACCCGGGGCGCGCTCGCCGAGCAGCCGCTGTCCCGGTTCATCGGGGAGACGGCGGCGGCCGAGTGGGAGACGTTCTGCCAGCGATTGTTGAGTTCGGGTGAGCCGCAGTCGTGCGAAGTGCGGATGCTCAGGCACGACGGCGCCTATTTCTGGGCGCATGTGGCGGCCACCACGACCACCGACCGGGACGGCGTTCGGGAACTCCACCTCGTGCTCAGCGATATCACCGAGCGAAAGCGCTCGGAGCAGGCCCTCGTGGCCTCGGCCGAGATGCTGGAACGCAGCGGAGAGATCGCGCAGGTGGGTGGCTGGGAACACGACCTGCGTACCCGGAGGGTATTCTGGTCGCGGGAAACCTGCCGCATCCACGAGGTC
The DNA here is from genome assembly GCA_038059315.1 of Gemmatimonadota bacterium. Classification (GTDB taxonomy): domain Bacteria; phylum Gemmatimonadota; class Gemmatimonadetes; order Gemmatimonadales; family Gemmatimonadaceae; genus PNKL01. The sequence continues at coordinate 8,336 of JBBTJT010000008.1, read as the reverse complement.
GATCCGTCGTTCACGCCGGCGCTTGACGTGGCGATCAACTTCTACGACCCCGAGGCCCGGCCAGTCATCCAGGCGGCGGTGGAAGCGGCAATCGCCAGCGGCACTCCGTGGGACCTGGAACTGCCGATGATCACGGCGAAGGGACGACCCGTCTGGGTGCGGACCCAGGGCTTCGCCGCCATGGAGAACGGCCGGGCCGTCCGGTTGTTCGGCGCCTTTCATGACATCACCGCGCGCCGCAGGGCGGAGATCGAGCGCCAGGTCATGCACGAGATTGCCCAGAGCATCGCCACGACGGCCGACCTCGACGACCTGCTGCACCTGATACATCACTCGCTCAAGCGCGTGCTCGATGCGGAGAACTTCTTCGTTGCCCTTCATGACCGGCGGACCGGACTGTTCAGCTTCCCGTACTTTGTCGACCAGTTCGATTCCACGCCCCCGCCCTCGGCAATCCCCAAGAGCTGCACCGCGTACGTCTTTCGCGGCGGTGAACCGGCGCTCATCACGAAGTCCGTGTTCAAGCAGCTCCAGGAGCGCGACGAGGTCGCGCTGGTCGGCTCGAATTCGCCTTCGTGGATGGGCGTGCCGCTGCGCACGCCCTCGGGGACGATCGGCGTCCTCGTGCTTCAGCATTACGAGAAGGAGGACGTGTACAGCGAACGTGACCTCACGTTCCTCGCCGACGTGGGAAGCCAGGCCGCCGTCGTAATCGAGCGTAAGCAGGCCGACGCCGCCCTGCGCGAGAGTGAGGCCGAACTGAACGTGATCCTGGAGTCCACGGCCGACGGCATCCTCGCCGTGGACGACCGAGGCAAGGTCATCAAGACGAACAGGCGCTTTGCCGAAATGTGGCGGATTCCACAGTCGGTGCTCGCCTCCGGCGATGATGACGCGCTGCTTGGTCATGTGCTCGGCCAGTTGACCGACCCTGAGGTGTTCCTGGCGAAGGTGCGCTCATTGTATGGGTCCGCCGATGAAGATCGCGACACCCTGCACTTCAAGGATGGGAGGGTGTTCGAGCGCTACTCGTCCCCGATTGTCAGGGATGGAGGGAATGTCGGTCGCGTCTGGTCGTTCCACGACATCACCGCGCGCATGCGCGCCGAAACCGCGGCGGCCTCGCTCGAAGCCCAGCTCCGGCACTCCCAGCGACTGGAGTCCGTGGGCCTGCTGGCCGGCGGAGTGTCGCACGAGTTCAACAACCTGCTGGCCGTCATCCTCGGGAACACCGAGCTCGCCCTGCTGCAGGTTCCTCCCGAAGAGCCGCTTCACAACGACCTTCTGGAAGTCCAGAAGGCCGCCCAGCGCTCCGCGGCGCTCACCAAGCAGCTGCTGGCCTTTGCGCGCCGGCAACCCGTCGAGCCCAGGGAGCTCGAGCTGAACGGGATCGTGTCGGGCACGCTCACCATGCTGCAGCGACTGATCGGGGAAGACATCCACGTGGTCTGGCGGCCGGGGGAGCGGCTCTGGCAGGTGACGATGGACCCGACCCTGCTGGACCAGATCCTGATGAACCTCTGCGTCAACGCGCGTCACGCCATTGAGGACGTCGGCACGCTGACCATCGCCACATGCAACTGCGTCATCGACGCGGACTTCTGCGCATCGCACACCGACGCGGTTGCCGGCGAATACGTGCGGCTCGCCGTCACCGACACGGGCAGCGGCATGGACGCGGCGACCGTCGGCCGCATCTTCGAGCCGTTCTACACGACCAAGGAGGTCGGCAAGGGCACCGGCCTCGGCCTGGCCATGGTGTACGGCGCCGTCACCCAGACTGGCGGCTTCATCACCGTGGCCAGCGCACCGGGTGTGGGCACGACGTTCGAGGTGTACCTGCCGCGGCAGCCGAACGGCTGAAGCGCGGTGTCGGGCGCCGCCGGGCGACGGACGGCGCTACCAACCGCCGAAGGCAACGTTCAGATTCGCGACCGGATGAACTCCGGCGTGTACTGCTGCAGGAATCCGGCGATCCGCGTGAACTGATCGGTGACCAGCAGCAATCCGACCACCAGCAGCAGCACGCCGGCCAGCCGGTTGATCCACCCCATCTGCTTGCGGATCTTCTGGAAGAACCCGAGGAACCGCTCCACCGCCACGGCAGCCAGCAGGAAGGGAATGGCGAGCCCCATCGAGTAGGCGAAGAGCAGCACCAGCCCGCGCCCGAGGTCGGCCTCGCTCGCCGTGTACGTCAGGATCGCGCCGAGGATGGGGCCGATGCACGGTGACCAGCCGGCGCCGAACGCGATGCCCACCAGCACCGTGCCGAGGTACCCCACCGGCTTGTCGGTGAGGTGCACGCGCGTGTCGCGCGCCAGCAGGCCGAGGTTGAGCACTCCCATCAGGTAGAGCCCGAAGACGATCACCAGCGCGCCGCCGAAGCGCGTCAGCCAGACGCGCTGCGACAGGAGCACACGCCCCAGGAGCGTGGCGCTGGCGCCGAGTGCCATGAAGATCAGCGTGAAGCCGAGGATGAACAGCAGCGAGTGGATGATCGCGGTGCGGCGCGCGCGCTGCACGTCCTCGAGGCTGAGCCCGGTGATGAACGTCACGTAGCTCGGCACCAGCGGCAGCACGCAGGGCGAGAGGAAGCTGAGCAGCCCCGCGGTGAACGCGATGGCGAGGCCGAGCGTGGCCGGTTCGTTCACGACAATCTCCGGTCGATGGCGGGGGCCGTGCGCTGGCACGCGCGGCAGACGCCGTGGATGACAAGCCGGTGCCGTTCGCGGGAAAAGCCGCGCACGCTGGCGATGTTTCGGGTGATCTCCTCGATGCGTTCGTCGCGGAACTCCTCCACCGCGCCGCACACCGAGCACAGCAGGTGTTCGTGCCTCGGAATATCGCGCGCCGGCTCGAACCGGCGAAAGCCCTCGCCGAAATCGCGCTCCACCACGAGCCCCGCATCGACCAGCAGGCCGATGGTGCGGTACACCGTGGCGAGCCCCACCTTGTGCCCCTGCTCCTTCACCTGCGAGGCGACGTCCTCGGCTGAGAGGTGACCGGGCGCGTTGAGCAGCAACTCGGCGATCACGAGCCGCTGGCCGGTGACCGGCAGCTGCCTTTCGCCGAGGTAGGCGCGAAAGCGCTCGACTACGGCGTCGTCCGCCACGCCGGCTGCGCCAGGAGGGCGCGCAGCTGATCGCCGCTCAGCCGCTCGGATTCGGTGAGGTCCCTGGAGCGGTGCATGACGCCGCGCACGACCATGTCGACGGTGGCCAGCGGCGCGTCGGCCGTGGCGGCCAGCTCGAAGGACCACTTGCCGCGATCGGGACCCTTTCGCGTCAGCCGATAGCCGGCGGTGAAGACGACGTGGCGCGACTCGGCGGGGGTTTCGACAACTTCGACGTCTTCGGGCTCCCCCGGAGTCCTCGTCTCGAAGTCCAGAGGAAGAAGCACAGTGGAGTGCACAGGAAGAGGCAGAGTGGAGTTCAGCGGTACGGGAGCGGGCAGGGCCTCTTCTCCGGCAACGGCCTCGGTGACGGCCCCGGCGACCGCATCGGGCGGGCTGACGGACAGCACCGCCGCCTCACTCACCTCTGCACGCACCCCTTCCCCTGCACTCCACTGTGCCTCTGCCTCTGCACTTCGCTGTGCCTCTGCACCTGGAAGGTCCGGAAGCGCCGCAACCACCGCCACCCCCGTTTCCATGACTCCCTGCCGGATGGGGCTGAACAGGTGCAGCTCGACGATGCGTTCGACGCCGAGCCGGCCAACGATGGCCTGGAGGAATCGTTCGCGTGTGTCGTCCATTCAGGAGGCTCCGGCGCCGGCCGCGGCCGCCAGGGCGCGCCGGGCGTCGAGTTCACGTTCGATGAAGAAGCGAAGAATGTGCATGAAGTCCTGCGCGTTGGTCACCACGCCAAACGCCTGGTGGGTGCCGCGATCCTTCAGTTTGCTGACGACGAACTCCGACGAGTCCACGCAGATGGTCGGCAGTTCGCGGAGCGTGCCGCCTGCCTCTTCAATGTAAGCGGGCGTCATGTTTCCGGCGGCGATGGCGTGCAGCGCCGTGGCCACCATGATGGTCATCGTCGAGCGCCTGGTGTGCGCGCGCATGGCGTCCTGGGCCGAGAGCGTGTCGACGAGGACATCGGGCAGCGGGCCGTCATCGCGAATGGAGCCGCACAGCACGAACGGCACGGCGTGCCGCACGCACGCGTGCATGATGCCGTTCCTGACGAGTCCCTGCTCGACGGCGTTGGCAATGGAACCGGCGGCGCGCACCAGGTTGATGGCCCGCATGTGCAGCCCGTGGCCGCCCAACGTCGCCACTCCGGCGCCCGACATCCCCAGCGTGGTGCCGAACATCGACGCCTCGATGTCGTGCACGGCCACCGCATTGCCGGCCAGCAGCACGCCCACGAAGCCGTTCTCGATGAACCACGTCATGTCGGCGCGGGATCGTGAGTGGACGAGCGCCGGGCCGCACACCCAGACCACGTAGCCACCGCGGTCGCGCTCACCCAGCAGCAACTGCGCCATCTGCGCGTAGTCGATGGGTTTTTCGCGGCTCACCTCGCTGCTCATGAACTGGAACTCGCCCTCGGCGGCATCGCCCTTGAAGGCGTTGGCGTGCACGAAGATCCCTTCGGCGCCGTCCTCGCGCGCGCCGACGGCCACCCGGTCGCCCTTCCGCACGCGCCGCCCTTCGCGGGCCCACAGCACGCCGTCGGCGTCGAGCACGAGGCCGGCATCCATGCGCGGCTCGCGGGGCAGGCGCCAGGAGCCACCGACGCGCACGTACGTGGGCAGGTTCGTGGTGGAGAAGAACCCGTCGGGGAGGACGCCGTCGGCCGCGGCGGGCACGAACGTGGCGTCGGGCGCGAGGGCCAGCGCCGCGAGGGTGAAATCGGGAGGCGAGAAGAGGGGCACGGAGGGGAATCTACCCCTCGGACACCCGAGCCTCCACTGAGATGGGACATGCACGTGGGGTTGCATTTTCAGTCACGGGCGATGCCCCCCGTCCCCCTGCACTTCACTGCGCCTCTTCCCTCTGCACCTCACTGTGCCTCTTCCCCCTGCACTTCACTGTGCCTCTTCCCCCTGCACTTCACTGTGCCTCTTCTCCCTGCACCTTAGAGGAGCGCCACCGGATCCCGATCGATCATCACCCGCATCTCATGCGCCCCCGGCAACTCGAACCGAGTCAGGAACGACCGCATGAGCCGGGTCAGCGACCCCGCCTTGGACGCCTTGAGCACCAGGTGCCAGCGCCACCGGTTCTGGATGCGCTCGATGGGGCACGGCGCCGGCCCCACCAGTGTCACGGCATCGTTCATCTTCGCGATTCTCTCCGACAGCCAGTCGGCCGCCAGCTGCGCGCACGCGGCCACCGCCAGCTCGTCGAGCCCGCTGACCACGACGTTCGCCAGCCGCAGGGTCGGCGGATACGGTGGGCTCTCGCGCCCCGGCAACTCCTCGGCGACGAACCGCAGATAGTCGTGCTCCACCGCGCACTGCACCGCGTGATGCGTCGGCGTGCGCGTCTGGATGAACACCTCGCCCCCCTTCGGTCCCCGTCCCGCGCGCCCGGCCACCTGGCTGAGCAATTGGAACGTACGTTCGCTCGACCGGAAGTCGGGGAGGTTGATGCCGATGTCGGCGTCGATCACCCCGACCAGCGTCACGTTGGGGAAGTCGAGCCCCTTGGCGATCATCTGCGTGCCCAGCAGGATGTCCACCTCGCCGCGCCCCACCCGGTCGAGTATCTCGGTGTGCGCCCACTTCCCGGTGGTGGTGTCGACGTCCATGCGCGACACGCGCGCCGAGGGAAAGCGCTCGTTGAGCAGCCGCTCCACCTGCTGGGTGCCCACGCCGCGCTGCTTCATGTTCTCCGCACCGCACTCCCGGCACGTCGCCGAGAGCGCCTCGGTGTGCTGGCAGTAGTGGCAGATCATCCGTTCGGGCGAACGATGATAAGTCAGCGAGATGGCGCAGTTGGGGCAGGCCACCACGTGGCCGTCGGGGCACGTGACGAAGTTGGCGAATCCGCGCCGGTTCAGCAGCAGCAGGCTCTGCTCGTTGCGCGCCAGACGTTCGTGCAGCGCCGCTTCGAGCCGGGCGCTGAGGATGCTGCGCAGGGCGCGCACCTGCGGCGGCGCACCCGCACCGACCTCCGTGCGGAGGTCGACGATGTTCACCCTCGGCAGCGCACCGCCGCCGACGCGATCGGGCAGCGTGAGCAGGGAGTACTTCCCCGACTTCGCATTGACCCAGCTCTCGAGGCTGGGCGTCGCGCTGCCCAGCACCACCACCGCGCCGGCTTCGCGGGCGCGCACGATGGCCACCTCGCGGGCGTGATACCGCGGCGCCTCACCCTGCTTGTACGTGGACTCGTGCTCTTCGTCCACCACGATGGCGCCCAGCTTGTCGAGCGGGGCAAAGACGGCCGAGCGTGCGCCGATGGCGATGCGCTTGTCGCCACGCTGCAGTGCGCGCCACGCGTCGTAGCGCTCGCCTTCGCCGAGCCCCGAGTGCAGCACCGCCACCTGGTCGCCGAAGACGGCCCGGAACCGGTCGACGGTCTGCGGCGTGAGCGCGATCTCCGGCACCAGCACGATGGCGCTCTGGCCGCGCTCGTGCAGGACGTGCCGAAGGAACTCGATGTACACGAGCGTCTTGCCGCTCCCCGTGATGCCGTGGAGCAGGAACGTGTCACCCGGCGCGCCGGCCTTGAGCGCGGCAATTGCCTCGCGTTGCGCGTCGCTGGGCGTCACCGCCCTGGGCGCGCTCGCCGGCCGCGAGAGGAACGGGTCGCGGTCCACCGGTTCATTGGCCACCTCGGCGACGCCGCGCTTCACCAGCGCCTTCACCACGCCCTCGGTGCAGCCCAGCCGCTCGATGAGATGCTGCACTGGCGACTGCCCGCCCAGCGACTCGAGCAGTTCGTACAGCGCGCGCTGCTGTGGCGCGCGCCTGAACAGCGCGTCGCGCTGCAGCAGGGTGTCGAGTGCCTGCGTGAGGCGCAGCACGCGCTGCGTCCTGACGGACGGCTCGACGCGCTTGGCGTGCCCCATGGCCGCGGGAAGCGCGGCGCGCAGCAGCAGCCCGACGGGCGACACGTAGTAGTCGGCCATCCATCGACAAACCGCGAGCAGGTCTGCTTTCAGGGCGGGCACCGGGTCGGGCACATCGAGAATCGCCTTGGGCACCACGCCATCGCCGAGCACCCCGCTGCTCTCTCCCACCACTATCCCGATGGCCGTGCGGTTCCGGAACGGCACGACGACCCGCGCACCCGGCTCCACGGGATGCCGCGTGCTGTCGGGTACGACGTAGGTGAAGGCGCGGAAAAGCGGCAGCGGCAGTGCGACATCGACGAGCCGCGCGGTCATGACTTCGCCGGCACCACTGGTGTTCCGTCGGGCGCCGTGACGGCGCGCACCCGCCCGCCGCGCAGCGCGCCGCTCTGGTGCAGCCACAGTTCCAGCGCCGCCGACAGGTCGGCGCCGCACTGGTAGCGGGCCTCCGGCCGCTTCTCGAGGCAGCGCATCACGATGGCCGAGAGCGCCTCGGGAATGCCCGAGTTCACCTCGACGAGCGGCACCGGCGCCTCGTGCACCTGCTTGTAGCCGATGGCGAAGGCGTCGGCGGCATCGAAGGGCGGGAAGCCCACCAGGCACTCGTACATCATCACGCCCACCGCGTACAGGTCGGCGCGGCCGTCGAGCGTCTTGCCCATCGCCTGCTCGGGCGCCATGTAATGCGGAGTCCCCATGGCGCGCCCGCTCGCCGTGAGCCGCGCGTGAAACTGGGCGGTGGCGATGCCGAAGTCCGTGATGTACGCGTTGCCGTCCTCGTCGAACAGCACGTTGTCGGGCTTCACGTCGCGGTGCACCACGCCGTGCCGGTGGGCGTAGTCGAGCGCCGTCGCCACCTGCGACGCCACCTCGGCCACGCGCTCCGGCGCGATCGTGCGCGACTGCACCAGCAGGTCGGCCAGCCCGCCACCCGCCAGGAACGGCATGATGAGGTACACCATCTCGCCCACCTCGCCGAAGTCGAACGGGACGCAGATGAGCGGGTGGATGAGCCGCGACGCGGCCTCGGCCTCGCGGCGGAACCGCTCGCGCATCTCGGGGTCGCGCGCCAGGTGCGCGTGCATCACCTTGAGCACGAGCGGACGCCCCAGCGTCTCCTGCTCCGCCAGGTAGACGTCGGCCATGCCGCCCGACCCGAGGCGGCGGACGACGCGATAGCGATTTCCCGTGGCCTGTCGCAGGGCCGTGATGAGGGCGTCAGGGGCGTCGGGACGCGCGCGCACCTCGGGCAGTGCTCCTGTACAGCGCACGCACGCGGCGGCGCCGCCACGGTTCCAGGTGCCGCACTCGGGG
>JBBTJT010000007.1:0-15657 GCA_038059315.1 Gemmatimonadota bacterium | reverse complement strand
CGAACGTGGCGAATTGCGTATAGGTGTCGGCGCCGCACAGCGTCGCCAGCAGCGCAATCGCAGCATCTCCGCACGGCCCCAGCACCCACGACGCCCCGCGCGACGGCGACGAGGCCCCCACAGAGCGGGGGCGGCGCGCTCCGCGCTGCGGCCAAGACGACCGAGTCCGCACCCCGCAACCGATTCTTATAATGCGTTAGCCCTGGAGGGCACACGAGGAACACTGGCGGTGACGGACGAGGCAATGTACCTTCACTCGTGCTGCGAGGCCACCGTCGGGTTACCCGTGATGCGAGAGAATGACGTGAAGCACACACTGAAAGTGATGTTCGCCATCGTCCTGAGCATCGCGTTGCCAAGCGTGGCACACGCCAAGACCAAGGTGTGCAACTCGAAAGGTGAGTGCAGCATTGGACACTGGGCGCGCTGCAGTGACATCCTCATACCGAGTACCTGGACGTGCACCGTCCTCTCGATCGTGCGACCGGAGGCCGGTGACAAGGTGGTGCGCGGGACGGGTGGCAGGGCATCGCTCGTCGTCAGCGGCCAGACGATGCCGATCATCTCCGACGAACTGACGACGCGCTGGAGCAGGAAGAAGCCGACCGCGAAGGAGTTCGAGAGCGGACTGGCGAACGACAAGGGCGCCGTATCCGAGAAGACGCTACGGGAACTGGGCACGGAACTGGGGCTGCGAATCCCCAGGTAGGCGACGCGCCAGCCCGCACCACGTTTCCGTGCAGGCTGCGCCGTCGCTTCATACCCACTTTCCCGATGAACGCCCTTGCCCAGGCGCACGACATGGCCGGGCATGCGGACTCGGCCATTGTGTACTTCGAGCGATTCACGCAAGCCAGGAACGCGTTGCCAATCGTCGACGTCGGGCGGCTGGCCGGCACCTCTAGAGCACTTTTGGTTTACTCATGCGTTGTATCCTGAGGAGGCGAAGTAGTTCTGACATTCGACGGCCGAGAAGGCGCTGAGGAGCTGGCCGATTTCCTCCCAGAGCGCATCGACCGTGCGTTTGGCCGCCTTGCGCAGCAGGGCTTTGAGTTTGGAGAACATCTTCTCGATGGGATTCAGATCCGGGGAGTAGGGCGGCAGATAGCGCAGCGTGGCGCCCCGGGCCTCGATGGCTTCCTGGACCCCGGCCACCTTGTGACAGGACAGATTATCGGCGATGACGATGTCGCCCGGCTTGAGCGTTGGCCCCAAGCACTGCTGCACGTAGGCCAGGAAGGCTGGCCCATCCATCGGCCCATCCAGCACCATCGGCGCGGTGATGTCGTTGTAGCGCAGGCCGGCGATGAACGTCGTGGTCTTCCAGTGTCCGTGCGGGACGGCGGCGATACAGCGTTCGCCTTGGGGGGCCCGCCCCCGGGCGCGCGTCATGTTCGTGCTGGTGCCGGTCTCGTCCAAGAAGACCAGCGTCGCGATGTCCAGCGCGGGCTGCGTCTCAATCCAGGCGCGCCGCGCCGCCTGCACGTCGTCGCGCTCTTGCTCGCTGGCGTGTAGAGTTTTTTTTATAGGTGAGTTTCCAGTGATCGAGCTGGTGCCACAGCGCGGACGGCTGAATCGTCACGCCTTGGTCCGCCAGACGCTCGCAGAGTTGCGCCAGCGTCAAATCCGCCTCCGCCTTGATCCACGCCCGCAGTTGCGGCTCCAAGCCCGCGACCCGGGACCGCCGATATCCGCCGACCGGTCGGCTCTCGCGTTCGCCATGCACCCGCTGCCGGCGGTTCACCTCATCCACCCAGCGCACGCTGACTTCAAAGCGCCGTGCCGTGGCCGTTACCCCATCCCCGCGCGCCAACGCCCGGAGCACCCGATCGCGCAAATCTTGCGAATACGCCGCCATACACTCCCCTTGAAATGCGAGTACAGGAAGTATATGCTATACGCACGATTAAATCAAAAATGCTCTAGCGCCTCAAGATGAGCCTGAGGGGCCGACGCACTCCGTGACACCTGCCAGGTAGCCACCGCCAGGATGATTGCGTGTGACTCGCACCAGCGGGCGCATGGCGTCCCTACGGGAAGTTGGCCACCACGCTCAGGGGACTCTGGACAACGCTCAGCACGCAGGTCGCGCTCGAACCGCTGCACGCGCCCGACCACCCGAAACCCGGTGGCAGGGTTCCCGAGGATGAGGTCGCGGTCAGCGTGACGGCGGTGGGGTACGAGTTGTAGAAGAACGCGCACGTTGTCTGATACACCGTCGTCCCGCCGGCATTGACGCACGTCGACGCGGAGCTGGGCGCCGTGTTCAGGGACGGAGTAATCGCTGCGGGGCTGACCGTTACCGTGTACGTGATTGGCCCCTTCGTTCGGTTGATCATCAGGGCAATGCGGCAGGCGGTGTTGTTGGGCATGTATTTCAGGCACGCCGTGCTCACCGGCTTGTCGCAGACCAGCATGTTGCGAACGGTTACCGTCGTCGTGCCGTTGGCCGAGATGGATGCCGGCTGGGCAGGCGAGATCACCGTCGTCCACGACGCGCTTCCACCTTTGCATCCCTCGGCGTGCGCGATCGTGGCGAGTGGAGCCTCCGTCACCACGCACTGACTCGGCGCGGCGATACCGTTGATCGTCGTGCCCGCGGGGCCTGGCGCAACCGAGATGGCCTGGTTCGACGGACCAGACGGCGTGCAGTTGACCGTCATCGCGAAGGCCGAGGGCATCGGCACGGGCCCACCGGTCGAATTGGCCACCGACTTGATCACCTTCAGCGATCCCGTGTTGGACGACGGGTCGCAGCGCAGCGTGTTCGTGGCGGTGAGGGTCGCGGCCGGACCTGCCGCAATCGTCACCGGGGCCGAATAGCTGGTCGTCCACGAAGCCGTGGCGCCCTTGCAGGCCGGCAGGTTGGCGATGGAGGGCAGGGGCCCTTCCGTGATGCTGCAGTTGCTTCCAAACGGAATCGCCGGAACCGCCGAGACACCACCGTTTGCCGGAACCGGCAGCGTCACGTGCAGTGTCTGTGCACCACCGAGTGTGCAGTGCGCCGTCACGTTGAAGGTCGGCGGAATCGGTGCGGCCCCGCCGGTCGAGTTGACCACCACCTTGTAGACGGTAAGGTGACCGCCGGCCGGCGGCTTGTCGCACGTCAGCGTGTTCGTGATGATGGTGCCCGTGGTCTGCGCGATCTGCACCGTCAGCGGGCCAGGGTTGCTCGCCACCCACGACGCCGTCCCGCTCGGGCAAGCCTTCACGTTCAGCACCTGTGGCGGCAGCGTCTCCGAAATGGTGCAGACCGTCCCGCCGGCAATCTGTCCGGCCGGCGGCACCGTCACCGTACCGTTGACCGCCACCGTTACCGGAACCGGACTCATTCCCGTGCAGGTCGCCACCATGTTGAAGCTCGGCGGTGTCGGCACGTTCAGCGTGTTGACGACGGACTTGTGGATCTGCAGCGTGCCGCCTGTGGGCGGGTTGCAGGTCAGCGTGTTCGTCACCGTGAGGACGGCGGTCTGGCCCGCGACGATCGTCACCGGCGGCGAGTAGCTCGCCGTCCACGTCGCGCCCCGCCCCTTGCAAGCTTCAAGGCTGGGAATGGGCGGCGGTAGCGTTTCTGTAACGGAGCAGACGATGCCCGCGGCGAGCTGCCCCGGCTGCGTCACCGTCGTGCTCCCCGGCACCGCCACCGGCGTGTTGACGCCCAGCGTGGCGGCATTGGCCGAACAGTGCGTCGTCGTGGCGAAGGTCGGCGGAATCGGCGCCGGGCCACCCGTGTTGTTGACGACGACCTTGCGCACGGCAAGCGAGCCGGTGGCCGGCGGCTTGTCACACGTCAGCGTGTTCGTGATGATGGTGCCGGTGGTCTGCGCGATCTGCACCGTCAGCGGGCCGGGATTGCTCGCCACCCATGAAGCCGTCCCGCTCGGACAGGCCTTCACACCCAGCACTTGCGGCGGCAGCGTCTCCGAAATGGTGCAGACCGTCCCGCCAGCAATCTGTCCGGCCGGCGGCACCGTCACCGTGCCGTTGACCGCCACCACCACTGGCACCGGGCTCATGCCCGAGCAGCTTGCCGTCATGTTGAAGCTCGGCGGCGTCGGCACGTTAAGCGTGTTGACGACGGTCTTGTGGATCTGCAGTGTGCCGCCCGTGGGCGGGTTGCAGTTCAGCGTGTTCGTCACCGTGAGGAGGACGCCCTGACCAGTGACGATCGTCACTGGCGGCGAATACGCCGCCGTCCAGGTGGCATCGCGTCCCTTGCATGCCGCGAGGTCCTTGATGGGCGGCGGCACGACTTCCGTGACGGAGCAGATGAGGCCCGTGTTGATCTGTCCCGGCTGCGCCACCGTCGTGTTGCCCGGCACCGCGACCGGCGTGTGCACGGGCAGCGTCGCGGCATTCTGCGAGCAGTGCGTCGTCGTGGCGAAGGTCGGCGGCGGCGTGATCGGACCACCCGTGTTGTTGATCAGAACCTTCTTGACGGACAGCGAGCCGGTGTGAGCAGGGGCCTGCGCCCCCGCCGGCGCCGCGGTCATCATGCCGAAGAACAGCGCGACGGCCATCGTCGCGACCGCGGGAATCCTGAACGGGCGAGACTCGCGTCGGCCGTCGCGTGCGTGTTCAATCATGATGTTCCTCACATGGGTGATATGCGTGCCCGAAATGGCACCGAGCGTTCGAACCAGCAGCTGCATGGGGCGATGGCGCCTACTTGGGCCACTTGATGAAGACCTGGTTGCCGGTCCTCGGGTCCAGGATGAACGTCTCGTTGCGCGCGTTCTGCATGACAGGATTGCCCGTCGGCTTCGCCTTCACCGTGGACTCGGTCACGGTCTTGATCGCCGCTGCACCCTGCGCCATTCACTGCGGCCGATGGCGCTGCCGGCGGCGTTGAGCGCACTCACGCGCCAGCGCACCCTGCCGCCCGCCACCTGTGCCAGCACGAACGGCGGCACGTCATAGCGGCCTGTGCCCGCGGCGACGATCGCCGACAGCACGCGCGCACCGTCCGTCACTTGCTCAATCTCGATGCGATAGCGCCCGGCACCAGGCACGTCGGTCCAGCTGAGGGCCAGCGCCGAGTCGGGCGAGACGAGCGCATCCCGAACCGGCAGCCGCAACCGTACGTTCTGCGGAATGCGCAGCGGCGCCTCGCGCGCACCGCTCGCGCCAACGATGTAGCGCAGCGTCGGCATCGGGAAACCGGCCGACGCGCCGTTGTGGATCACCGTGGTGCCGCCCGCGCCGACGATCCTCGTGTCGCTGAGTGCATCGTCCGACGTCTCGATGCGCAGCAGGATCGTATACGATCCATCCACCGACGTCGGCAGCCGCGCCGGATCCGGGCCTGGCAGGCTGAACCGTCCCGTGGGCAGGAGCAGCACGTTGAATCGCTCGATCTCGCGGTAGCGGCGCTGCAGCCCGCGTTCGGCGGGGGGCAGCGATCCTTCGGTCATCAGGTCGTTGCGGCTCGGCCGCTCCTCACCGGGCAGCACGATCTCCCAGCGTCCGCGCAGTCGTCCCGTGCCGGTGTAGGCGAGGTCCGCCACCAGCGGCGGCGGCCGGTCGCCGCGCTTCACGAACACCACCGGCGCCTCGGGTTCCACGCGCAACCGCACGTTCGTCAGGGCGAAGGGAGCATTTGCCCCGCCGCCACCAAGCACGCAGCCGACGACTGCGTACCGGTCCGGTCCGGACAGCTTGGTCGCCGACGACGCCACGAAGCGGCGGACGTAGAAGAACTTCGCTGGTCGTCCGGCGAGGGCGGCTTCGTAGGCTCGCTGCGCCACCGACGCCGGAACGGAGACGGCGTCCATGAACACGCCGCTCGCCGAGACGGTGCGCGATCCGCCGGCCGGCGCCTGCCCGTAGATCGTCGCCGGGTCGCAGCGCACGCCCTGATCCGGCACCGTGATCACGCTCGCGCAAAAAATCCCCTCGGCGGGAGCGTAGCTGCCCACCCCGCTGAAGGTCAGGATAGCCGTCGTCGCTCCCTGCGTATTCACGCTGACCACCGCCGGCGCTACCTGAATGTCCGTACGGCCCATCTGCGCGGCTCCGATGCCCGGAACGAGCACCAGCAGCGCACGCACCACATGTCGACTCGTCATCGTGCTGCTCCTAGAAGAGCCGAAGGGAAAGACCGGACGCCACGTTCCACAGGCTGCCCTGCTGCGACGGTGGTGCGAAGAATCTACCGAGGTTGATCAGTTCGTTGGACTGTCGCGAGAAACGGAGGAACGCCTGCCCGCGAGGGGCGCCATCGGCCGAGCGCCAGAGCTTGATGCCACGGGAGATGCCCGCCTGCATCGACGACACGTGTGCATCGGTGCCGGCGCCGGGATCCCTGGTGCTCGAAACGGTCACCGATCCATCGAGCGTCGTGAGCGGCGTCGGGCGCCAGTTGCCCGTGAGGCCGGCGCGTCGCACGTGGTTCACCTGCGACAGCTCCTTGTTCTCCTGGCGCTCGAGGCCAAGATCGAGGCCGAGCGTGAGGGTGGAACTCGCCGTCACGCCGATGGTGACGCCCTGGGTCTGCGTCGCAAAGTCGGCCAGCGTGCGCCCGGGCTGCCGGTTGTCCTGGTCGCTGACGTTCACGCGGTACGCCACCTGCCACTGCTTCACCTGCCACTGCAGGCTGGCATCGTGCACCAGGCTCAGCTGGTCGGGGATGTCCGACGCGGTGAACAGACCGCCTGTCGGGATGCCGGCGCCGAACTGGTGCATCCGCTGCACGCCATATGACAGCGTCGGCAGCAATTCCGCGCGGTGCGTGATGCGCAGCAGCGCGGCCAGCGGAGTGCCGAGCATCGCCGATGACGATCGGGTGCGGCTCGTCAGGAGCGAGGCCACGTCGTCGAGGTTGTCGGTCGTGCGTCCGTGCGCCACCTGCACGCTGACGACGTCGATGTTGCCGCTGACGCCAAGTCCGTTGCGCGCCATGTCCGATTGCGTGTGGATGCCGACGCTCCGGTACAGCGGGTCCACGCGCTCGTGATTCAGCGACAGGTTGAGCGTCACGGGCACCGTGCGAAAGACCTTGCGGTCCTGCAGCACCCCGACGTTGACCTCCGCGTAACGCGCAGCCTTGCGATGCGCCGGGCTCCGGATGATCGAACCGCCGGAGAGGAGCGGCGGATCGGCAGCGTACCGTGAGCTGCTGCTCGACAACCCGGCGGCGAGGCGCAACCGTTGCGACGGGGTGCTGGCCGCAACCTGCACGCCCAGGCCGTCGCTCTGGTCGGCGGAGATGATGCCACCCGAGGTGAATCCCGGTGTCGACGACAGCGAGCCGTGCAGCAGCGTCGCATCGACGTGCAGCGCACCGGCGCGCGAGGGCAGCACCTCCCAGGCGAGACCGGTCGAGACGATACGATGGTCACCGTTGGCGAGGCCGCTGATGTTGTCGGTGCCGACGATGCTCGTGCCATTCTCGACACCTACCGACCACTGCGCGCGCGACCCGGCGACCACCGCCGTGACCCCGCGGCTGGCGAAGCCGTTGATCAGGTGACGGTTCATCCCCGTGCTCACCTGCCCGACCGAGAGCACCGCGTTCTTGCCCTCGAGCCGCAGCACGTAGTCGGCAAGGTCGAGGCGTGACGCCTGGTCGCCCTGCTCCGCAAACCGCAGTGCGGCGCTTCGCTCGTTGGCGCCGAGGAGGTGCGTGTCCGACGTCAGCGACATCCCGTCGCGCTTGTGCGACGTCTGCAACCCGAATGTCCCGGCGAGCGACTGGTAGGTCGGCCGGGCGCTGGCCACTTGTGAACCGGAGTGGCCTTCGGCAAGCTGCCCCGTGTTGCGCAACTCCAGCGCCGGATCGAACTGCGACTGCTCGAATCCGCGCGGCGTCAGCACGCGGATCGGGATCCTCGCCAGTTCGTTCCAGGCCGCGCCGGTCACCAGGAAGACCTTGAGTTCCGATTCACCCGACGGGAGGCCGACGCCGTTCGGGCGAAAGACCAGCTTCGACCCCCTTGCCTCGAACAGCGCCGTCAGGTCCGACGTGCCGACGAAGACGGCGAGGCGTCCTTCCGACGCGGCCGGCGCGCGACTGAGCGTCAGTTCGATGGGCGCCTGCGTCGCGAGGTAGCGATCGACGGCGAACGCCGGTGCCACGGTAATCGTGGAATCAGCGGGTTGCTGCGCACCGAGTGCGCTCGACGCCGTGAAGCACAACGCCAGCGGAACGACCAACCTGCAACGCCGGGTCAACATGCGCCCTGGGAAAGTGTGGCGGACGACCTGTCGGGGGAAAGCGCCCTGCTCCTGCGCGTTATTTCACGGACGTCCAGCACCCCCACTCACCCTTCGGCTTCTCCCGCCAGATCCCGTGCTTGTCCAGGCATCGCTGCTTGGCGTTTCTCCTCTCCCCTGCTTCACCGACATTGGTGGAGATGGTCAGGCCCATGTCGCCCGGCACTAATGCTTCCGCGCCCCGCGCCGTGATCAGCTTTCCCCACCGGTCAAAGATGCTGAACGCCTTCGCAGCACCTGGTCCTTCCGTTCTCCAACCGGCATCGATGCCGGTCAGAAACGCCGCGAGCTGGGGGCCCACGTCGGCCTGCTTGAGCTGGATGGTCTCCATCCGTTCCGATGGTGCGCGCGACGCACCGGCCGCTGGCCCAGGAACACGCCTGGCCGGGGTGGCTCTGCCCTTTTCCAGGGAATTCAGGAACGTCCGGCCCCTTGGCGACACCATCGTCTTGTCGGAAAAGCCGAGATTGAAGCCGTTGCCGATGGCGATGCCCGGCCCGCAGGAGCCATAGATCCACTCCCGGATACTGCCGTCGTCACTCGTGATCACCACGTGAAGGAACCCGTCGCTGTTGCAGGTCCACACGACCGACACGACCTTGGCTGACGCCGTGCTGGCGAACGCCAGGCTCGCCACGACACCAACCACCGACAGCAGTCTCCCGATCTTCATTCCACTTCTCCGCAGGAGTGAGGAACCCTCGCCGCCGACCGCACCGACAACCGGTGCAGACCACGACGAGCTCCAACGACTGGCAATGCAGCCGCACCGAGCGTTGGCTCAATCGGCGCGTGCTCGAGGTGCAGCACAAAATGCAGCCGGCCTGCATCTCGGGAGGAGAAGACGCGAAGGCTTGGTACGGCGGGTTGTTCGTCTCACAGAGATCGCGCTTGCCACTTCCGTATAGGGCGCGACGAATGCCCTGACGTCGGGGAAAACCTCACCGATCGTAGAGGTTTCGTGAACCGTACACGAGCGCGCAGCAATAGGCAAGTGCAACGCTTGCCGTTGCGGATTTCGCATGGACTGTCGTCATGCAGCGATGCCACGCGGATGCCCCGTGATGCCACGGAGGCAAACGCCTAGCCCGTTGGCCCGCGCTCCTGCATGTTGGACGCATGCGCTCGCTCCGTCTCGAACTGCACGCCGCACCACTCGTCGCCCGTGACATTCCCACGCCGATTCCACAGCCGGGCGAGGTGCTCGTCCACGTGCGCGCCGCCGGCATCTGCCATAGCGACGCGCACTACCGCGCCGGTCGCGCCGGCTCTTCCCGGCTCCCCCGCACCCTTGGGCACGAAGTCGCCGGCGTCGTATCGGCACTGGGCGCCGGCACCACCACCCACGCCATCGGCGACCGCGTCTGCCTTCATTACCTGGTCACCTGCGGGCGCTGCGCGCACTGCGTCGCCGGACGCGAGCAGTTCTGCCCCGACGGCCAGATGCTCGGCAACCATCGGGATGGCGGCTACGCCGAATACATCGTGGTGCCCGCGCGCAACGCGGTGCTCCTCCCCCCTGAGATCTCGTTCGAGCACGGCGCGGTGATGATGTGCTCGACATCCACCTCGCTGCACGCGTTGCGCCGGGGCCGCCTGCAGCCCGGCGAGCGCGTGGCGGTCATCGGCATCGGCGGGCTGGGCATTTCCGCCGTGCAGCTGGCGCGGGCACTCGGCGCGCTCGAGGTCTTCGCCATCGACCTCGATGCCGCCAAGCTCGACGTCGCCCGCCGTTTTGGCGCCACGACCATCCAGGCCGGCCGCACCGACGTCGTGCAGGCGGTGCGTGACGCGACGCGCGGACTCGGCGTGGACGTCGCGCTCGAGCTGATCGGCGCCCCCGACACCATGCAGCAGGCCGTGCAGATGCTCGCCGTGCATGGACGCGCCGTCATCGCCGGATTGTCACGCACACCGCTGGCACTCGACACCTACCGCCATCTGCTTGGCCCGGAAACGGAACTCATCGGCGCCAACGATCACCTGCTCGCCGAACTGCCGCTGCTCATCGAACTCGCGCGGCGCGGCGCGCTGGACCTCGGACCGGTGGTCACGCAGTCGGTGCCGCTGGACGCTGCCGCCGTGAATGGCGTGCTCGACGCTCTCGACGCCTATCGTGCGCCGCTGCGGACGGTCATCACGCCGCCTGCACATTGAGGCAGCTACGTCAACGGAGACTGTCTCATGCACACCCCTTGCCCGATGCGTCGAAACGCCCACGCGGTCCTGTTCGTGCTCGCCGTCGCCGTGTCACCGGACAATGTGGCAGCGCAGGCTCCCGCATCATCGGAAGCGCCCACGCTGGCCGTCGCCGGCGACACGAGCATGCGGCAGCTCATCAGGCTCCGCGATGGCTCCACGGTCCTCGGGCACATCACGCAATCATGGGGAGACTCGGCGCGCGTCGAGTCCATGGCCGGCGTGCTCATGCTGCGCCGGGCCAGCGTGGCGTCCGTCAAGCTCGTCCGCTCGTCGTCCATTCACGATGGCGTGTACTGGCCCGACGACCCCAACGCCACGCGCCTCTTCTTCGGCCCGACCGGCCGGATGCTCAGGAAGGGCGATGGCTACCTCGCCAACCACTGGCTCTTCCTGATGGACGGCTACAAGGGCATTACCGACCGCTTCACGCTGGGCGGGGCCATGACCCTGATACCCTCCAACAATTTCCTCAAGAACAACGTCTACTTCATCTCACCCAAGGTGGCCATCACGCAGTCCGAGCGGCTCAACACCGCGGTCGGCGTCTGGGCTGGCACCGCTCCCTTCTCCGACGCCATAGGCAGCATCAACACTTTCGGCATCGCCTATGGCGTCGCCACGTGGGGCGGCAACGACGGTGCGTTGACGCTGGGCGGGGGCTACGGGTTCGCCGAGGGAAAGGCGGCGCGGAATCCGATGGTGATGTTCGGCGGCACCCGGCGCCTCTCCAGGCGCCTGTCGTTCGTCACCGAGAACTGGCTCTTCCCCAACACGGAAAACCCACTCGTCTCTGCCGGCCTCCGTGCCATCGGCGAGAACGTCTCCTGGGATCTCGGCTTCTTCGCCGTGCTCGACACGAGTGACACCATCCTTGCCCCCTGGATCGGCGTGGCATGGAAGTTCTGACCGGTCATCCTGAATCCCGCGCCGGGCGCTGATCGATGCTCAAGTGGATCGCGCTCGTGGTCGCCGCCACCGCCGGGCTCGCCACCGGGCTCGCCGGCTACACGTTCGTTGCCGCCAGGGGCTACTCGTACCTCGGCAACGATCCCGCGGCCTGCGCCAATTGCCACGTGATGGCTGACCACTTCGCCGCCTGGCAGAAATCGAGCCACCGGCACGTGGCCGGGTGCAACGACTGCCACGCGCCGCACGACAACGTGGTGCACAAGTACGCCGTGAAGGGCGAGAACGGCTTCGTTCACTCGCTCAACTTCACCACCGGCCGGCACCCCGACCCGCTGCGCATCCGCGCCAAGAACCGCCGCGTCACCCAGGCCGCCTGCCTTGGCTGCCACGGCGATCTCGCCGCCGCCATCACCCCGGGCAGCAACGGCCCGGGACACGGCGGTACCGGGTCGAACGCGCACGACTGCATTGCCTGCCATCGCTACGTGGGCCACTGGGTCCGCTGATTCCCATGGAGACGCATCACATGTCCTCGCACTCCCGCCGCGGCGTGACGCCGCTCACCCTGGTGCTCGTCGCCGTGATCTTCGCGCTGGGTGCCATTGCGGTCGCGATGCTGCTACGCGACATCACCCGCAAGCAGGACGAGGCCCGCGACCCGTTCTTTCGCGTGGTGGCCCTCACCGACACCACCACCGATCCCGCCCTCTGGGGAAAGAACTTTCCCCAGCATTACGACGCGTACCTGCGCACCACCGACATGACGCGCACGCGCTACGGCGGCAGCGAGGCGATGCCGCGCACACGCTCGGCCACCGACCTGCGCGACACCGTCTCGCAGTCGCGCCTCGCCGAGGATCCGCGGCTGGTCACCATGTGGTCGGGGTACGCATTCTCCAGGGAGTTCCGCGAGGACCGCGGACACGCCTACATGCTCGCCGACCAGGAGTACACCGAGCGGCAGCAGGTGGTGAAGCAGCCCGGCACCTGCATCAACTGCCACGCGTCGACGTATGCGCCGATGATGCGGCTCGGTGGCGGCGACCTTAAGAAGGGCTTCGAACTCCTCAACAGGATGTCGTATCCCGAGGCGCTGGCCGCGACCGGCAGGCACCCGGTGTCGTGCGTCGACTGCCACGACCCGTCGTCGATGGCCCTGCGCATCACGCGCCCCGCTTTCATGGAGGGGATTGCCGTGTACAAGGCGTCGCTGGGCATCAAGGACTATGACGTCAACCGCATGGCCACCCGCGCCGAGATGCGCAGCTATGTGTGCGGCCAGTGCCACGTGGAGTACTACTTCAAGGGCAAGGAAAAGCGGCTCACGTTCCCGTGGTTCAACGGGCTCGCCGGCGATTCGATCCTCGCCTACTACCAGAAGGACGGTCACAAGGACTGGGAGCACAAGCTCACCGGCGCGCCGGCGCTCAAGGCCCAGCACCCCGAGTTCGAGATGTTCAACCAGGGAGTGCATGCCAAGAGCGGGGTGGCCTGCGCCGACTGTCACATGCCGTTCAGGCGGAGCGGGGCGCAGAAGATCAGCGATCACCACGTGCAGAGCCCCATGCTGATGGTGAACCGCGCCTGCCAGACCTGCCACAAGCAGGACGAGGCCGAGCTTCGCGCCCGTGTCGCGCTCATCCAGGATCGCACGTTCGGCATGCGCAACCTGGCGATGGACGCGCTTCTCGGGCTCATCAAGGACCTGGAGCGGGCGCGGGCCACCGACTCCACAAGCGCGGCCGTCAGGGAAGCGCAGGGCTACCAGCGGCAGGGGCAGTTCCTGCTCGACTTCGTGGAAGCCGAGAATTCCGTGGGGTTCCACGCGCCGCAGGAAGCCGCGCGGCTGCTGCAGAAATCCCTCGACTTCACGCGGCGCGGGCAACTGGCGCTGCGTCCACTCGCCACCGGACCTCGCTGACTCAGCATCCGCCCCCCGCGTGCAGGACCCGGTATCGGGTACATGTATTGCATTGCATGTACACCATGTATAGAATACATGCATGCCGAAAACCCCCGCACCCCGCACCCGCACCATTCGCGAGCCGGTGCAGGTCTACCTGGCCGCCGATGACAGCGCGCTCCTGCATCGCCTGACCGTGGAGACAGGCCTGTCCAAGGCGGAAGTCCTGCGGCGCGGGGTGCGCAGCTTCGCGCGCGACCAGGGCACCACCAGCCCGATGTTGCAGTTCGTCGACACCGGCGACGGGCAGGGCTGGCCACGCGCGGCAGCCGTCAATCACGACGCCCTGTTGGCCGAGTCGTACGGGTCGCCCAGACGGAAGCACCGGTGAAGATGCCGGTATCGTCCGCGTTCCTCGACACCTCGGGATGGTTCGTCGCCCTCAGCCCGAAGGAGGCGAAGCACCGCGCGGCGCTCGCCATCTATCGCCGGTGGATCGGTGAAGGCGTCACCCTCGTTACCACGAATCTCGTCGTCGCCGAGATGCAGATCCTGCTCAGTCGATTCCGCGGCGCCGAGGCGGGGCTGCGGTTTCTCGACGCGCTGTACCAGGATGCCAGCCACGAGGTGGTGTTCGCCGACCGCGAACTCGAGCGTGCTGCGGTGAATGACTGGCTGCGCCGCTACCGCGACCAGCGCCTCAGCCTCTGCGACGCGGTCAGTTTCGAGGTGATGCGCACGCGGCGCATCCGCCACGCGCTGGCACTCGATGAACACTTTGCGCTCGCCGGATTCGAACCCGCACCGTAGCGCAGCTGCCAGGTGCTCGCCGGTGTGCACCTACCAGCGGCACGCTTCCACGTCGGTCCTCGCGAAGTCATCGCCCACGAAGAGCAGCGGCTCGCCACGCGCGACCGACAGGGCGTAGTTGAAGCAGTCACCGTAGTTCAGCGCGGCTGCGTGCCGACTGCGCCCGAACCGCAACGCCGCGTCGCGCGCCAGCTCCACCTGCTCCTCGTCGACGGGCACGATCTCGGCGTCGATGCTGCGCAACAACCTGTCGAGTTGTGGATCGCCCGCCTCGCCATAGCGGCCCAGCACCACCAGCGAAGCCTCAATGACCGTCGCCGCCGAGACCAGTCGTGTGCGGTCACCCTCGATGGCCGCGACGAGTCGATCGGCGGCCGGCTCGCTTGTCAGGATCGCGATGATCGCCGAGGTATCGATGACCACGGATCAGCCCGGCAGGCCGTGATCGTCGTAGCCGACGATCTCGTCGGCCGAACGGCCGTCCAGGACGGGAATCCGCGCGAGCCGCTCCTGGATGCGCCGGACTTCCACGCCGAGGCCTCGGCGCGAGCGATGCGACTCGCGTTCGAGACGGTCGCGCAACGCTTCGCGAATCGCCTCGGTCAACGACACACCCGTGGCCGCCGCGACAGCGCGCGCCAGGCGATCGGTTTCGGGGTCCTTAATATTGATTGCCATTCATCCTTTCTATACTTTGATATATAAATATAGAATCAGAGGTCAGAGAACGCAAGCTCCTCCGGCGATCGCCGCCGTGCTCAGCGCTGCCTTGCCAGCGCCGGCGTCCGGCTCGGCGCGCGCCGATGGTGCGTCGCCTGCTCGAACGCATAGCCGAAGCCCAGCAGCATCGCCTCGCTGAACGGCCGCCCGAGAAACTCGAGCCCCACGGGCAGCGTGTCGGGAGTGAAGCCCGCCGGCACGGTGAGCGCCGGAAACCCGAGCGACGGACTCAACCCGCGGTTGTCACCGCGCCCGTAGCCGTCGCGCACCTTCGGGTTCGTCATCACATCGGCGGGAATCACCGTCGGCGGATGATCATACGTGGCGTAGATGATCGCGTCGAGCTTCTGGTCGGCCATGATCTTCAGCACCGCCACGCGCTGCGCTTCGCGCGACTGGATCACCCGCAAGTAGCCCGGGTCATTCGTCGTCTTGCCGATGTAGCTCATCATCGACGCTGCGCGCCACGGCACCATCTTCCCGGTGAGCACGATCTCCTTGAGCGTCTTCACCGGTGCATTGGGATGCGCTCGAAAGTACGCGTCGGTGGCCTGCTCCGTCTCGTAGTCGTTGCTGGCGCCGCCGCCCTCGTTGCGCGGCAGGACAATCGAATCGACAACGGTGGCGCCCAGCGCGCGCAGTTGCGCGAAGGCGGCGTCCATCACCGTGGTCACCTGCGCGTAGCCCGGCATGGTGTCGCGCCCCGTGGTGTCGCGCCCCGTGGTGTCCCGCCCCGCGCTGTCGCGCGGCGACGTGCCCGACGGACGCAGGATGCCGAGTCGCGCGCCGGCGAGCGCGTCGGGGCGCAGGCCAGTGGCGTAGCTCCCGGGAATGTTCGTCACCGCGTACGCGGTGATGGGATCGTTGGCGTCGTAGCCGGCCATGATGTCGAGCAGCAG
>JBBTJT010000006.1:57381-68457 GCA_038059315.1 Gemmatimonadota bacterium | reverse complement strand
AGCCCGGTGCGGTCCACCTGCAGGCTGCTGTTCCAGACCACCAGTTCGACGACCACCTCGATGCGCTTCTGCTGGCGCACGGAGTGGATGCCGAAGATCGCGCTCACATCGATGAGCCCGACGCCGCGGATCTCCATGAAGTGGCGCTGCAACTCGTGCCCGCGGCCGATGAGGACGTCGGCGCCCTTGCGCCGGGCGAGCACGAGGTCGTCGGCCACGAGACGGTGGCCGCGCTCCACCAGGTCGAGCACGCATTCGGACTTGCCGATGCCGCTCTCCCCGATGAAGAGCAGGCCCACCCCGAAGACGTCGGCGAGCGAGCCGTGCAGCGACAGCGACGGCGCGAACTCGCTCTCGAGGAACGGGGTGATGAGCCGGTAGAACTCCTGCGTCTTGAGCGCCGATACCAGGATGGCGATGCCGCTCCGGATGGCCTCGCCCTCCATTCCCTCGGGGAGCGATTGCCCCTTGGTGATCATCACGCAGGGAATGGGATAGCTGAAGTAGGTGCGCAGGATCTCCTGTCGCGTGGCCGGATCCAGCGAGGCGAGGTAGCTCACCTCCGTCTGGCCGAGGACCTGGACGCGCTGGTGCACGAAGCGACCGGTGTACCCGGCCAGCACGAGCCCGGGACCAGAGGCGTCGGACGTCGGTATCTCGCGCGAGAGCCCGTCGGGGCTGCCGAGCACGGTAAGGCGCAGCGCATCACCCATGCGATCGACGAGGCCGCGGACTGTCAGCGCCATCGCGGCCTCAGCCCCTGCCGGCCACGCGCCGCGACGGCGTGTGGCGCTCCTTGGACGCCTGCCGCACGAGCCTGACGAGCGCGGCGTCGAGCGCCGGTCCCCAGTAGCGGCCCGACGTGGCGGCGACGAGGCGCACGCCCTGGGGGGCGGTGAACACGATCTCGACACGGCGCTCCGGACCGTCCTGATCGAACCGCACCAGGGCCGCGGTGGCGCGCGGCACGCGCTCCGCCGCCTTGAGGACTGCCCGCTCGGCCTTCTTGAGCATCGACTCGGTGAGCGCGATGCCGCGGTGAGAAAAGACGATCTCCACGAGCCTACCCTCCTGTGTGTGCCACGTGCTGAAGATGCGCTGCCGTGTCGTCGGCGGCGCGGTCCCACGTGAACGAGGCGGCAAAGCCGCGCCCACCGGCGCCCAGCGATGCCACGAGCGCCGGGTCATCGGCGAGACGCCGCAGGGCGGCGGCCATGGCATCGAGGTCGCCATGAGGCACGAGGAAGCCGGTCTCGCCGTGCCGCACTGATTCACGAATTCCCGGCGAGTTGGACGCCACCACGGGGGTGCCGCAAGCCGAAGCCTCGATATTGGTGAGTCCCCACCCTTCCTTGGGTGACGCAAAGACGGTGGCCCACGCGCGCCGCAATAGCGCCAGCTTCTCGGACTCGCTCACAAATCCAAGAAACCGCACGCGCGCGGTCAGGTCAAGCGACCGGACCAGGCGTTCGAGGGCCGGACGGAAGTCCCCCTCCCCGGCGATCTCGAGCACGGCCCGGGGATCGTCGACGCGCGCGAAGGCGCGGATGACGAGGTCGACCCCCTTGTATTTCTTCAGGCGGCCGAGGTAGGCGAAGACCGGCGTCGGCGCGCGCTGCGTGGGATCGGGCGTGAAATGGTCGCACGACGCCCCCGGATAGATCACGCGCACGTGATCGCGGGCGATGCCCCGCCCCACGAGGTCGTCGGCGGTGCTCTCGCTGATGGCCTCGAAGGGCGTGTCCCGGTACACGAACGGGATGGGGCGCTCGGACAGCCAGACGGCGGCGGCGAGCGGTGGCGAGAGTTCCTGGAACGCCGTGCCGCCAAACAGGTGCGGCACGCAGGCAACCACGCGGCGCGCGCCCCAGAGCGGGGTGTACAGCGGCATCTTGTTGATGTCTTCCACGAGCACGTCGAACGGGCGCGCCGCGAGATGCCGGCGATAGTACGCCCAGGCCCGCAGGGCGAAGGTCTGCCGCACCCCGGTGCGGTGCACGTCGATGCCGCTGAGCTCGGCGCGGCGCGGCGCGCCGGGCCAGCCACCGCAGAGCATCGTCACCGAGTGGCCGCGCCCGGCGAGCCGCTCGAAGATCTCGTGCAGGTGAATCTCCGCGCCACCAGCCTGCGGGTTCTCGCGGTCCTGCCAGTTGACGACCAGCACGCGCACTAGATGCGCCCCATGCGCCGGGCGAGCGCGTCGAGCACCCCGTTGACGAAGCGCGCGCTCTGCGCGCTGCCGAAGCGCTCGGCGAGCCGCACCGCTTCCTGGATGATCACGCGCGGCGGGGTGATGCCCTGCGACAGCTCGGCGGCGCCGAGGCGCAGCACGCAGCGCTCGATGGCGCCCAGGCGCTCGAGCCGCCAATTCGTGGTCACGTCGCTCAACTCGGCGTCGAGCGCGGCGCCCTGCTCCTGGACGACCCCCAGCAGCGCATCGGCGAAGGCGCGCTCATCGACGGCGACCTCGAGGTCGTCCCAGACGTGTGCGGCAATGCGGTCGAGCGGCGTGTCCACCCGAACGTCCCACGCGAAGAGCGCCTGCAGGGCGCGCGCGCGGGCGCGCGTCTCGAGTCGCGCCATCAGTCGTCGCCTTCGCCGTCGTCGCTCGCATCGAGCATGCCGAACAGGTTGGCCATCTGCATGGCGGCCAGTGCCGCGTCCCACCCCTTGTTGCCGTGGTCGCCGCCGGCCCGCTGGAGCGCCTGCTCGAGCGTGTTGGTCGTAAGCAGGCCAAAGCCGATGGGCACCCCGAACTCGCCCTGCAGCGCGGCCAGCCCGCGCGAAGCCTCGCCGGCCACGAAATCGAAATGCGGGGTCTCGCCGCGAATGACGGCGCCGCACACGACGACGGCTTCGTAGCGCTCGGTCTGGAGCACCCGGGCCACCGCCGGCGGCAACTCCCACGCCCCCGGCACCCAGATGACGTCGATGTCGTCGGATCGGGCCCCGTGGCGCACGAGGCACTCGAGCGCTCCATCCACCAGCGCCTGCGTGACGACGGCATTGAACCGGCTGGCGATGACGACGAAGCGCCGGCCGGCGCCGGACGGTGTGCCTTCGAACTCAGTCATTAGAGTGCCCGCAGGTGCCCAAGCTTGCGCACCTTGGTTTCGAGGTAGTTCGCGTTCTCGTCGGTGGCCGGCGAGATGATCGGCACGCGCTCGCCGAGACGCAGCCCGTAGCCTTCGAGGCCGACGAGCTTCTTGGGGTTGTTGGTGATCGGGCGAATGGACCGCAGGCCGAGGTCGAGCAGGACCTGCGCCCCGATGCCGTAG
Source organism: Gemmatimonadota bacterium (assembly GCA_038059315.1). GTDB lineage: Bacteria > Gemmatimonadota > Gemmatimonadetes > Gemmatimonadales > Gemmatimonadaceae > PNKL01. The sequence continues at coordinate 65,179 of JBBTJT010000006.1, read as the reverse complement.
TTCCGAAGGTCCGGCGCAAAGCCAAGCCGCTCGTTGGCCTCCACGGTGTCTGCGCCGTGATCCTGGAGGGCATAGGCCTTGAGCTTGTTGAGCAGGCCGATGCCGCGTCCTTCCTGGTCGAGGTAGACGATCACGCCGCGTCCGGCTTCGGCGATCAGGCGCATTGCCTCGTGCAGCTGCCAGTGGCAGTCGCAGCGCAGCGAGTGGAAGGTGTCGCCGGTAAGGCACTTGGAGTGCATGCGCACCAGCACGTCCTCGCCGCCGTTCACCTCGCCCATCACCAGCGCCACGTGCTCGCGTTCGTCGACGTCGTTGCGATAGCCGATGACGCGGAACTCGCCGAACTCGGTGGGGAGTCGCGCGTCGGCCACGCGGTGCACCAGGCGCTCGTTCTGCAGCCGGTGCGCCACGACCTGGGCCACCGTGATGAACGTGAGGCCGTGCCGTTCGCAGAACGCCTCGAGCTGCGGGCGCTTGGCCGTGGAGCCGTCGTCGGTGAGGATTTCGCAGATGACGCCGGCCGGCTGCAGCCCCGCGGCGCGCATGAGGTCCACCGCCGCCTCGGTGTGGCCGACGCGCTGCAGCACGCCGCCCTCGCGGGCGCACAGCGGATGCACGTGCCCGGGGCGGCGGAAGTCGGACGGCACGGCCAGCGGGTCGCCGCACCGGCGGATGGTCGTGGCCTGGTCGGTGGCGCTGATACCGGTGGTCACGCCGAACCGCGGCGACGCGTCGATGGTGACCGTGAAGGCCGTGCGCAGCGCCTCGGTGTTCTCGCGCCCCATCATGGGGAGGTCGAGCTGGTGGACCCTCGCCGGGCTGAGGGCGACGCAGATCATCCCCTTGGCCTGCATGAGGAAGTTCACCTTTTCCGGCGTGATGAACTCGGCGGCGAGAATGAGGTCGCCTTCGTTCTCGCGGTCCTCATCGTCGGCCACGACGATGAACTTGCCGGTGCGAAGGTCCTGGATGGCCTGCTCGACGGTGGCGAAGGGCATGATCAAGACGAGAGTCGATGGTTGATGGACGAGAGATGCGGCAGGGCAAGCTGCTGCACGAACTTGCCGATGAGGTCCGCTTCCACGTTGACGCGGTCGCCCGCGCGCAGGTCGCCCAGCGCCGTGTGCCGCAGTGTGTATTCAATGAGGGACAGCTGCACGCCGCCGGCGAGCCGCTCGTTCACGGTCAGGCTCACGCCGTTCACCGCGATCGAGCCGTGCGGCACCATCAGGGGCATCCACTCCTCGCCGAGCACGAGGTCAACCAGCACGGCATCCTCGCGCCGCGTGACGCGCGTGACGTCGGCCACGGTGTCGACGTGCCCCGCCACCATGTGTCCGCCGAGCCGGTCGCCCACGGCGAGCGCGCGCTCGAGGTTGACGCGGCGTCCCACGCCCCAGTCGCCGAGCGTCGTGCGTTCGAGCGTCGTGACGACGGCGGCCACGGTGAATGTGCCGGCCGCGTGGTCGCGAACCGTCAGGCAGACCCCGTCACAGGCGATGCTCTCACCGTCGGCCAGCGCGTCGAACGACGTGCGCACGTCGAACTCACGGCCGGCGGACGTGGCCCGCACGGCCCTGATCGTTGCAACGTCGGTGATGAGGCCGGTGAACATGGGAGAGACGAGAGACGATGGACGATGGACGATAGACGATAGCGTTCAGCCAACGGGTGGAGCGAGTACGGTCATCAGGTCATCATCCAACTCACGTCGTTCGATGACCCGCCAGCGCGGCAGCGCATCCGTGACCGCCGAGGGCACGGAGGCGAAGGCGCCCAGCGCCCCGGCGCCCAGGATCACCGGCGCCTCAAAGATAACCAGACGATCGACCAGGTTGTGGGCCAGCAGGGCCCCGGTGAGGCCGGCGCCTCCCTCCACCAGCAAGTGGTGGACGCCGCGGCCGTGCAGGGCCTGGAGTGCGGCCTCCAGCGTGGGCGCGTCTACGGCCTCGACGCCCTTCCGGGAGAGCGCCGCCCGGGTGTCGGCGGTGGCCGTCGCGGTGATGATGACCGTCGGAACGCGGCGGGCAGTGCGCACCAGTTGGCTGCCCAGTGGAAGCCGCGCCTGCCGGTCGAACACCACGCGCAACGGCGTGACGCGCGGCTTGCGGACCCCACGGACGGTAAGCGCCGGGTCGTCCGAGAGCACCGTGCCGATGCCCACCGCAATGGCGTCGGCGCCGGCGCGCAGCCGGTGCACCTGCCGGCGTGCCGCTGCGCCGGTGAGCCATCCGCGCGCCCTATCGGCAGCGGCAATCGCGCCGTCGAGCGACACGGCGAGCTTGAGGGTGACCCATGGGCGCGATGCCCCGTCGGCCCAGTGGAGGAACGGGGCGTTCATCTCGCGCGCCGCCTCCGCCCCGAGGCCGAACTCCACGGCGATGCCCGCGGCACGCAACCGGTCGGCACCGCGCGCCTTGGCGGGATTCGGATCGGGGATCGCCGCCACGACACGGCGCACGCCGGCGGCGACCAGCAAATCTGCGCAGGGCGGCTGCTGGCCGTGCGCGTTACAGGGCTCGAGCGTGCAATAGACGTCGGCCCCTCGCGAGCGCTCGCCGGCCGCGCCCAGCGCGACCGCCTCGGCGTGGGCCTCGCCGAACCGCGCGTGGTATCCGGTACCCACGACCACGCCGTCCCGGACAACGACGGCGCCGACCATTGGGTTCGGCGCCGTCTGTCCCCATCCCCGCCCGGCGAGCGCGAGCGCGCGTCGCATCCACGCACGCTCGCGCACACTCCAGGCGCCCTCCGGGACCGTCATCTAGAAGCCGGTGCGCAGTCCCAGCGAGAAGTAGCCGCGACTGGCCGCCGCATCGGAGCCGAAGGTGTTGCGGGCGGTGGGCAGCGACCCGCCGCTGACCTGCCCAGCCTCGACCACGAGCTTGCCGATGAAGAAGTTCAGGCTGAACCCGGCGTAGATGTTGGTGCGCGTCATGGTGTTGCTGGCGCTGACATCCACGGTCTGCTGCGGAAGCGGCGCCTGCGGCCTGACGGTGACGTGCAGCGCCACCGAGTTGTCGTACTTGTCCTGCCCGACGCCCGCTTGCAGCCCAAAAATGAGGAAGGCCTTCGACGCGCTGATGCGCCAACTGCTCGTCTTCAGCGCGAGGTCGTTCATGGAAAACTCGCCGGGCGCGCTGCCTCCCGACGCACTCACCGTGCTCTTGCCCGCAACCGAGATCGTGGGAAGAGAGCGCTGCACCCAACTGAACGAGACGCCCGGCACAAGGATGGACTCCTGCAGCAGGCCGAGCCGGATGCCAGCCCCGAACTTCGTCGAACCCCCCGGGAGCGACATGGTGACTTCACCGCCATCAGGCACCGTCGGGATGTACGTGCCGGTCAGCAACAGATCGACGCCGCCCACGCGCGTCACGCCAAGCGGGAAGCCCTTGTAGATGCCGAGCGACCCGTCCACCGATGCCATCGGGATGTACTGGTCCTCACCGACATAGGTCGTATTCTGCGCCGAACCGGTGTTGAAGCCGACGCCTTCGATGTTGGGGAAGGTGCCCTTCACCGCCGTGGCACGCAGCGCCAAGGCGAAGTGGGGGAAGCCACCGAGCACCCCGCCCTGCCCGAGCGTGGTACTTCCGCCAACCAGCGCCGTGGAGATCTGCGGCGTCAGGAAATTGAAGAGGTCGACGGTCTTGTAGCAGGCGTCCTGCGTGGTGCCGGCCGCGCACGTCTGCGCCTGAACCGGCGCACTCGCCGCCATGAGGGCCGCGCCCACAGCCAATATCGCGTTCCGTATCCGCATGCTTACGTGCCTCCGTTGAAGATGACGCGTCCGGATCCCGCGGCGATCTCGCCGAGCATCCAGCTCTCGATCCCGGCCGTCGTCGCGCTCGCGCGCACCCGTTCGGCCCCTGCCGCGTCGGTGATCACCACCATACCGACGCCCATGTTGAATGCCCGATACATTTCGTCCCGCGCCACGCCACCGGCCGCCTCGAGCACGCGGAAGACATTGGGAATCTCCCACGACGTCGTGTCGACCACGGCGTCGAGCGTGGGCGGCAAGGCCCGGTCGAGGTTTCCCGGCAGGCCGCCCCCGGTAATGTGCGCCATCGCGTGAATCTGCGCACGTACCGGGACGATCGCCTCGAGGTACGATTTATGCACCGCGAGAAGGACGTCGGCGGTGGACCGGGTGTCCCCGGGAAAGACGTCGTCGGGCTTCAGCTTCAGCCGTTCGTTGACGATGCGCCGCGCCAGAGAGTAGCCGTTGGTGTGCAGCCCGCTGGACGCCAGGCTGATGAGCACGTCACCGGCGCGCACGCGATCACGCGTGATCACCTGGTCTTCCTCGACCCAGCCGACGATGAAGCCGGCGAGGTCGTAGTCCGGAGGCGTGTACAGCCCCGGCATTTCGGCGGTCTCGCCACCAACCAGCGAGCAGCCATTCTCGCGGCACCCCGCGGCCACGCCAGCCACCACTTGTTCCACCACCTCGGGCACCAGCTTGCCGAATGCCACGTAGTCGAGGAAGAACAGCGGTTCGGCCCCCTGCACGAGGATGTCGTTGACGCAGTGATTCACCAGGCAGTGGCCAATGCTGTCGTGGCGAGCGGCCTCGATGGCCACCTTGATCTTGGTGCCGACGCCGTCGGCGCTCGACACGAGCAGCGGCGCCCTGGCGTGAGCCGGCACCCGGAACATCCCGCCGAAGCCGCCGAACGCGCCCCGGGCACCCGCCGTGAAGGTGCTCTCGACGAGCGCCTTGATGCGATGCTTCGACGACTCGGCGGCGGCGATGTCCACCCCGGCGTCCGCGTACGTCAGTCGGTCGTTGCTCACGCCGGCATTTCCTGGTCGAAGGAGACGAGGCGGTGAAAGTCGGCGACGCGGCGGTCGATGTCGTCGCGCGTCACGTCGAGCAGCCGTTCGATCGAGAAGGCCTCCACCACGAACGAACCCATGGCGGAGCCGACGATGACGGCGCGGCGCAGGTTGGCGTCGCTCAGGTCGTTGGTGCGCGCCAGGTAGCCCATGAAGCCGCCGGCGAACGAGTCGCCCGCGCCCGTGGGATCGAAGACCGCCTCCAGCGGATAGGCCGGCGCGTAGAACACGGAATCGCTGGTGAACATGAACGCGCCGTGTTCGCCCTTCTTGATGAGCACCGTGCGCGGGCCCCGCTCGAGAATCCATCGCGCCGCCTGCACGAGATTGGCCTGCTCGGTCAGCTGCCGCGCCTCGCCGTCGTTGAGCGTGATGAGGTCGACGTGCTTGAGCAGCTCCATCAGGTCCCCACGCCGGGACTCGATCCAGAAATTCATGGTGTCACAGGCCACGAACTTGGGCTTGTCGACCTGCTCGAGTACCTGCAGCTGCAGGCGCGGGTCGATGTTGGCGAGGAACACGTAGTCCGCCGAACGAAACTGCTCGGGCAGCTTGGGACGGAAGTGCGAGAAGACTCCCAGCCGCGTCTCGAGCGTCTCGGCGGAGTTCAGGTCGTGGCGGTAGCGTCCTCGCCAGCGAAAGGACTCCCCGTTGGCATGCTCGAGCCCGGCGAGATCGATGCCGAGCGCCTTGAGCGGCTCGAGCTTGTGCACGGGATAGTCGCTCCCGACGACGCCGACGAGCTGGACGGCCGTCTGATGGCTGGCCGAGACGGAAAAGTAGGTGGCGGAGCCACCGAGCACGTCGTCGGCCTTGCCGAAGGGGGTTTCGACGGAGTCGAGCGCGACGGAGCCAACGACGAGAAGTGACATGGAGAGTTTTGAGTAGAAAAGAAGTTGTGAGCTGTACGCCTTACGCTCTACGCCGTCCGTTCACTGCCACTGTGCGTTGCCGACTACATTCGGTCCGGCGCGGAGATGCCCAGCAGGGCCAATCCGTTCGCCAGCACCTGGCGCGCGGCCCTGGCCAGCACGAGCCGCGCCTTCGTGACGTGTTCGGCCTCGTTGAGCACGTGGTGCTTATGGTACCACACGTGAACCTGCCGCGCCGTCTCCAGCAGGTACGCCGCCACCCGATGCGGCTCGAGCGCGTCGGCGGCGCCGGCGACGAGGCGCGGGTAGTCGAGCAACAACGCAATGAGTTCGCGCTCGGCCGGCTCAGCCAGGCACTCCCAGTGCACGCCGTCCGCGGTCACCGACGCCGGGTCGACCTCGCCCACGCGGAAGATGCCGCTAAGCCGCGCGTGGGCCATCTGGATGTAATAGACCGGGTTTTCCTCGGACTGCGAGCGCGCCAGGTCCACGTCGAAGACGAGCTGGCTGTCGCCCTTGCGCATCAGGAAGAAGTACCGGACCGCGTCGCGCCCGACTTCATCGATGAGGTCGCGCACGGTGACGTAGCTGCCGGCCCGCTTGGAGATCTTCACTTCCTCGCCGCCCCGCATCACCGTCACCATCTGGTGCAGGACGTAGTCGGGATAACCCGCCGGAATGCCCATTTCCAGCGCCTGGAGCCCGGCGCGCACGCGCGTGACGGTGCTGTGGTGGTCGGCGCCCTGCACGTTGATGGCCCGGGTGAACCCGCGCTGCCACTTGTCCACGTGATACGCGACATCGGGCACAAAATAGGTGTACGTGCCGTCGCGCTTGCGCATCACGCGATCCTTGTCGTCGCCAAAATCGGTGGTGCGCAGGAAGAGGGCGTCGTCCTGCTCGAAGGCGTGCCCGCCCTTCACCAGCAGGCCGACGGTTTCCTCGACCTTGCCGTCGGTGTAGAGCGAGGACTCGAGGAAGTAGACGTCGAACTTCACACCGAACGCCCTGAGGTCGAGGTCCTGCTCGGCGCGGAGCGCGGCCACCCCAAAACGTCGCATGGCATCGAAGAGATCGTCTTCGGCCGGGTGGTTGCCGGCTGCGATGGCGGCGGCGCCGGCGAGGAGTGCGGGGTGCGGGGGTGTTCCGAGTTCGGACAGGAACCGTTCCGCGATTTCCTTGATGTACTCGCCGTTGTAGCCGCCCTCGGGAATGGCCGTCTCGATGCCAGCCTGCTGGGCGACGCGCACCCACAGCGACTTGGCGAGATTCTCGATCTGCACGCCACCGTCGTTGTAGTAGAACTCGCGCGTCACCTGCCAGCCGGCGTTCTCCAGCAGCGCGCTGATGGCGTCGCCGAGCGCGGCCTGCCGCCCGTGACCGACATGCAGCGGGCCGGTGGGGTTGGCCGAGACGAACTCGACGTTCACGGGTGTTCCGGTCACGATCGGGCTGCGCCCGTACGCGGCCCCTTGCGTGAGCACCTGCGACAGCCGCTTGGCGTGCGCTCCCGCATCGAGCCGGAAATTGATGAACCCTGGGCCGGCGATCGTCGTCTCGGAAACGCCGGCGGCGCTGAGATCGAGTTGCGCCACGATGGCGTCGGCGATCTCCCGCGGCTTCCGGCCGAGCGGCTTGGCCAGCATCATCGCCAGGTTCGTGGCCCAGTCGCCGTGCGCCGGGTCACGCGGACGCTCGAGGACGGGCGTGAGGCCCTCCGGCGCGCCGAGGGCGCGCGCCGCGCGGGCGAGCTCGGCGCGAAGGAGTTCGTCGGGCGTCACCCGCTGCCGCTCGTGGGGGTCTGGCGTGCGCCTGTACCGCGCTCGGACTTCGCGCCGTCGGACTTCGCGCCGTCGGACTTCGCGCCGTCGGACTTCGCGCCCTCGGGCTTCGCGCGGTCGGACTTCGCGCGCTCGGGTGCCGGGCCCTCCGACTTCGGGGTGCCGGACTTGGCACTGTCGGACTTGCCGTGCTCTGCCTTGCCGCTCTCCGGCTTCGCCCTGTCGGATTTCGCCCCGTCGGATTTCGCGCCGTCGGATTTCGCGCCGTCGGACGGCGACCCGTCGGACGGCGACCCGTCC
>JBBTJT010000006.1:38813-57371 GCA_038059315.1 Gemmatimonadota bacterium | reverse complement strand
GCGGACGGCTTCTTGCCGTCCTTGCCGTAGTCGGTGATGTAGAAGCCAGATCCCTTGAACACCAAGCCGCCTCCGGCGGAAAGCTGGCGCTCGCCTCGCTCGCCGCAAGTGGGACACGGGATCTGGAACTTGGCGTCACTCATCTTGAGGACGAAGTCCTCGAAACCGTGGCCGTTGGTGCAGCGGTACTCGTAGGTGGGCATATTCAGGCCATGGGGGCGGAGACACGATAACCTTGTAATTTAGCATGGTTTAGCGAGGGTGGCAGGGTTTGGGTGGAAAAGAAGCTGTATGCTGTACGCTGTACGCTCGTCGCCGTACGACACCAGCCACCAGCCGCCAACCACCAGCACCAGCCACCAACCACGAGTCGCCAACCACCAACCACCAGGCACCTACGACCTACCCCGTGATCTTCGCCTTCAGCCTCGCGAGCGCCCGATCGATGGCCGTGGAACCCAGCGAGTCGGCGATTCGGGCCAGCTCCTCGGCTTCGCGCCAGGCAAACTCCAGGTCGAGGAGTTCACCGGCCAGGAGCTCGCGTTCGCGCTGTTCATGCAGCGCCATCTCAAGGGCGAGATTCACCGGAGTCCCGAGTGCCTTAATCGGCTTGGACTTCGACCGCTGGCTCGCGTACCGCCGCAGCAACGCCGCAAAGAGATCGGAGGCGCGGTCGCTTGCCACGCCTTCAAGCATCGCCACGGCCAGGCGTTCGTCATCCCTTCGACCACCCGAACGGTTGACTTTGGCGAGGAGCTTCGGCGCGACATTCCGGGCGTCCACTCCGGCATAGCCGACACTCGAGCCTCCAACCACCGGAAGCGTCAGCTGAAGGCCTTCCTCGTCTGAGTCAATCGCGATGCGAGCATCGAGCGCGTGCTTCGTCTCGATGCTGACCGTCGGCTTCGGCGGCTTGATATCCAGGGTGAGGGCTTCTCGCCGCCAGGCCTCAGCCGCAGCCGGTGAGTGCTCGGCAAAGTGTGTTTCCACGGACGCCTTCCGCCCTGCCGAGGGATTGGGCAGCGTCAGCCGCGTGACGCGCTCGTACCCTCCTTTCATGACGTTCCACGCCCACCTGCCGGCAACGATGCTCACACCCGCCGTGGTCGCGCCAACGAAGAGGCCGGCGGTCACCACCACGCCGCCGGCCACAAGCCACCGGTACTGGCGGCGACGTGCCGCCAACTGCGCTCCGAACCGCCACGCCGCCATCTCCGGACGCATGGCGGCGCCCACGCGCACCAGTTCCGTGCCCTCGGCGATGCGCGCGAGGCCGATGTTGTCGGTGCTCATGCGCAGTCGCGTCTTCTCGAACAGCCCTTCGCACTCGTCGATGGCGTCCCAGCGCTCCTCGAGGGGCGAGAGGTTCCACCGCCGGCAGGCGCCGCAGATCACCCACAGCCGGCCATTCGCCGAGTCGAAGGCGAGCCGGCGACCCACCGGGAAATGGCCGACGCTCTCGTTCGTGCCGAGATCGCCGTGGCAGTAGAGGCAGGAGGAGTACAAGTAGACGGTAGACGGTAGACGGTAGACGGTAGACGGTCGACGGTCGACGGTCGACGGCGGACGAGGGAATACGGATGAGGGACGGCAGAAGATCGAGGGCGGAGTCGCCGGCCACAGCGTGGCGCGCACAGGTCCGTCCTGCACCACCAGCCGTCTACCGTCTACCGACTACTGTCTGTACCTCCCCCACACCCGCTCGAACGCATCGCTGATCTCACCGACGCTCGCGCGCGCGCGCACGGCGTCGATGATCAGCGGCATCAACGCGGCCTGGCCCCCGCGCACTGCCTGCTCGAGCGCGCCAAGCGCCGCGCCCACTGCTGACGCGTCACGTGACGCCTTGACCGACGCGACACGCGACGCCTGCTCGGTTTCGAGCTGCGAGTAGTTGGGTGCCGGGATCTCCAGCGATTCCGCGCCGTCGGCAAACTTGTTCACGCCGACGATGACGGTCTCCCCCGCCTCGATCGCCAGCTGGTACGCATAGGCGCTCTTGCCGATTTCCTCCTGCAGGAACCCGGCCTCGATCGCCCTTGCCGACCCGCCCAGTTCCTCGACCTTCGCCATCAGTTCCACGGCGCGCCGCTCGACTTCGTCGGTGAGCGCTTCCACATAGTACGAGCCGGCCAGCGGGTCGACCGTCTGCGCGACACCGCTCTCGCAGGCGACGATCTGCTGCGTGCGCAGGGCAATCGTGGCGGCTTCGGCCGTGGGAAGGGCCAGCGCCTCGTCGTATCCATTGGTGTGCAGCGACTGCGTGCCGCCGAGCGTGGCAGCAAGTGTCTGCACCGCGACGCGCACGATGTTGTTGAGCGGCTGCTGCGCCGTGAGGGTCACGCCGCCGGTTTGCGCATGGAAGCGCATGCGGCACGAGGCGTCGCTGGCCTGGTAGCGCTCGCGCATGAGTCGCGCCCACAGCCGGCGCGCGGCACGGAACTTGGCGGCTTCCTCGAACAGGTCGCTGTGGCAGGCGAAGAAGAACGAGAGCCGCGGCGCGAAGCGGTCAACCTCGAGCCCCGCGTCGACCGCCGCCTGCACGTAGGCCAGCGCGTTGGCGAAGGTGAAGGCGATTTCCTGCACCGCCGTGGCCCCGGCTTCGCGCATGTGATAGCCCGAGATGGAAATCGGATTCCACTGCGACATCTCGTTCGCGCAAAACCGGACCGTTTCGGCGATCAGCCGAAGCGATGGACTAGGTGGATAGATGTACGTGCCGCGCGCTACGTACTCCTTGAGGATGTCGTTCTGGATCGTGCCCGACAACTTGCCGCGCGCAATTCCGCGCTCCTCGGCCACCACGACGTACATCGCCAGCAGGGTGCCGGCGGTGGCGTTGATCGTCATCGATGTGCTCACCGTGTCGAGGGGCAGGCCGCCGAGCAGCAGGTGCATGTCCTCCACGGTGTCGATGGCCACCCCGACGCGCCCCACTTCACCGAGGGCACGTGGATTGTCGCTGTCGATGCCCATCTGCGTCGGCAGGTCGAAGGCCACCGAAAGACCGGTCTGTCCGGCGGCGAGCAGGAGCTTGAAGCGGGTGTTGGTTTCGGCGGCCGTGCCGAAGCCCGCGTACTGGCGCATGGTCCAGAGGCGCCCGCGGTACATGGTGGGCTGCACACCCCGCGTGAACGGGAACTGCCCCGGCTCGCCAAGCGCTTCATCGGGAGTACCGCCGGGAGGTCCGTACACCGCGGCGATGGGGATGCCCGAGGGGGAAACGACCGGTTCGCTCATCCAGGCCCGGTCCCCAGGATCTTCGCGGCAATCTCCACGTCCTTCCTGCTTCCAATGAAGAGCGGCGAGCGTTGATGCAGGTCATGGGGTTCCACCTCCATCAGCCGGTTCACGCCGTCGGTGGCGGCGCCGCCCGCCTGCTCCACGATGAACGCAAGCGGGTTGCATTCGTACAGGAGGCGCAGCTTACCCTCGGGGTTTCTGGTATTCGGCGGATACGCGAAGATCCCGCCACCGAGCAGGTTGCGGTGGAAGTCGGCCACCAGGGAGCCGACGTAGCGCACGCTCATGGCCTCGCGCTGCAGGTCGAGGCCGCGGTAGCGCCGCATCAGCGCGCGCACGGGTTCGGTCCAGTACTGTTCGTACGCGTCGTTCACCGAGAGGTAGCGCCCGCACTCGGGAATGCGAATGTCGGGGTGCGAGAGCAGGAACTCGCCGATGGAGGGATCGAGCGTGAAGCCGTGCGCCCCGTTTCCCGTGGTGTAGACCATCATGGTGCTCGAGCCATAGATGACGTAGCCCGCCGCCACCTGCTCGGCGCCGGGCTGCAGCATGTCCTCCATCGTGCCGGGGCCGGTGCCGGGCGAGACGCGCTTCATCACCGAGAAGATCGTGCCCACCGGCACGTTGACGTCGATGTTCGACGAGCCGTCGAGCGGGTCGAACAGCAGCACGTACTTGCCGCACCGGAATTCGCCCGGGATGGGAATGACGTCCTGCTCTTCCTCGGACGCCATGGCGCAGAGCCGGCCGCCGTGGTCCATGGCCTTGACGATGATCTCGTTGGCGATGAGGTCGAGCTTCTGCTGGTGCTCGCCCTGCACGTTGTCGGAGCCCGCGTCGCCGAGGATGTCGATGAGCCCGGCGCGACGCACCTTGTTGGCGATCATCTTGGCGGCGAGGGCCAGGTCGTACAGGATGCCCGACAGCTCGCCCGTGGCCTCGGGGGACTTGGCTTCCTGTTCGATGATGAACCGGTCGATCGTGACGACCGAGGTGTCGGAGTGCCTGATCACGGGAACCCGGGGGAGAGTTGGAGGTTGAAAACTCGCCCGCAGTCACGGCAGGCGCCAGCGCACGCCGTGAATACCCACGGCCCGCGGCCCTGGGAACGACAGAGCGCCCGGCTTCCACCGGACGCTCTGTCGTACTCTGTCGTTCTCTGTCGTTCTCTTAGTTCATGTTCGGGTTGTTGTCGCGCTCGACGCGCGGCAGCGGGTAGCACTTGTCGGCGCCGACGTTGGCGTAGCCCGGCTTGAAGTACACTCCGCCCGCTGGCGTCATGCTCGTCACGGAGGCCGGCGAACGACGGAAGTCCGCCACGCGCTTGCCCTCGAGGTAGAACTCGAACGCGCGTTGGTTGTACAACTCGGCCATCACGCTTGCCGCGTCGGTCGCACCCGCGTACGCCGGCCGGCCGTTGGCCGTCCGTCGCCTCGCGATGAGCGCCAGTTGTGCCGTGGCGTCACCCGCTTCGGCGACGATGTAATCCGCCTCGAGCTTCGACGCCAGCCGCATTGGCGCGGCGTAGCTGTTGAACTTCGTCTGCTGGTAAAGGCCGCCCGGCACGGCGTCCTGCGGGCTGAGCTTCGTTTCAGCCGGCGTCAGGTACGGCACGCGCGGGTCACTGGTGCGATACCACGGCGCCACGCTGATCGACGTGCGGTCGAACGTGAACGTGTAGATGCGGTTCCCCAGTCGATTGCGGTTCGACGCGTCGTCCGTCATCCGCAAATTGTAGTTGAATCCGGCGGGCACCGCCGCGGCATCGGCCGCCGCCCCCGCCTTGTCGCCCTTCTGCAGCTTGGCGCGGGCGCGGCCGACGAGCGCCGCATTCGCCAGGGCAATGCCGTCGGCCGAGGCGTTGGCCTTGCCCACGTCGACGCCCTTGCCGAACCAGAAGATCGCCGAATCGAGCGCCTGCGCGGTCGTGAGTTCCGGCCCGGACGACAGCGACGTCGTGCAGAAGTCGGTGGCCATCTGCAGCACCGAGAAGCCGCGAAACGTCGCGGCCCGCGCGATGTTGATGTTGGTGGTCGGCGTCGACAGGTCCAGGTCGAGCACGATCTTGGCCGAAGCTGCCGCGAGCGAGATCGGCTGCCACACGTCGCCATTGAGCGAGCCGTTCAGGTCCGAGATAAGCCGGAACCCGAACTCGTTGCGCGTCGGGAACGTGTCGGAAACGTTCCCCTCTTCCGTGAACCAGCCGCCGTACACGGCCAGCAAGCCCAGCGCCGCCACGTAGTTCTGCTGGGCCGAAAGGGCCAGTATCGTGGCGCCGGACGTCGGGTCGACCGTGGCTGCGTCGATGACGTCCGGGTTCGTGACGTTCACGAACTTCTCGGAGCAGGCGGCGGACACGGTCAGGAGCGCCGCGCCGGCGATGGTGCGCGTAACCGCGCGTCGGATCGTAATCATCGTGATCATCTCGCGGTTAGAAGTTGAGATTCACGCGGAGAATCGACTTCCGCGGGTTGGGTATCGTCAGGAAGTCCTGCCGCGAGAACGCGCCCGCCTGGGCGTTGATCTCGGGGTCGGAGCCCGTGTAGTCAGTCCAGAGCTTCACGTTCTGCATGGCCCAGGTGATGGTGGCTCCCGAGATGGAACGCAGGGGCTTCAGCCAGGCCGACGGCACGGTGTAGCTCGCCGAAAGTTCGCGGAGGCGGATGAAATCGCCCTTCTCCAGGTACGCGTCTCTCACGTCGCTGACTGTGGTGGACCTGCCGCTGTCTGTGACGAAAGCGGGCTGGCCGGGCGTCAGGTTTCCGAAGCGGCGAAGGCGCTCGTACTTGGACAGCGCCAGCGTGTCGAGGCGGAGGTTGGAGCGCACCAGCTGCGTCTCGCGGAAGTACGCCGTGAAGTTCTGCACCAGGAAGTCCGCCTTGGCGTCGACCATGGCCGAGACACGGAAGTTCTTGAACAGCGTCACCGTGTTGGTGAGGTTCCACTCGAGCGTGGGCCAGAGGTTGCCCATCGGTGTGAGCGCGTCGTGGACGATCACCTTGTTGTTGGCCACGTCGATCGACTTGATTTTCTTCGAGACGAAGACGCCCAGCTGCTCGCCGACGATGGTACGACCGGCGCCACCGAGGTTGAACGGCAGCACCGTGCCGAGGCTGGTGAGCTCGTTGTGCAGCGTGTTGACGCCGGCGCGAACCGACCACTGCACGTCGCGCAACCGGAGCGCGTCGAGGTTCAGCGCCAGCTCGAGGCCGCTGTTCAGCACCGACCCGATGTTGTCGAGCGGGTTGCTGTTGAAGCCGAGCGACGGCGGAATGGGCCTGGCGATGATCAGGTCCTCCGTCGTCTTGCGGAAGTACGTCAGCTCGGCCGAGAGGCGGTTGTCGAAGAATCCGGCGTCGAGGCCGGCTTCGAACTCCTGGCCGCGCTCCGGCTTGAGGTCGGCGTTGCCCGGGTTGCCCGGAATGGCGCCGGCGCCGGTGGTGCCGGTGATGTTGTACGAGGCGGCGACGAGCGTCGTCAGCGCGTCACCCGGGTTGGGCGAGCGCCCGGTGGTGCCGTACGCCGCGCGGAGGCGCAGCGTGTTCAGCCACCGCGCGTACCGATCGAAGAACTTTTCCTCGGAGATCGCCCAGCTGGCGCCGATCTTCGGGAGCACGAACGCCGGGGACGCCGTGCCGAACGACGAATTCTTGTCGATGCGCACGCCGAGCTGGACGAACCGCTTGTTCGAGCTGCCGATCTGCAGCTGCGTGAGGTAGCCGTACTGGCGCTGCTCGGTGAAGCCGCTCGAGCCGGTGGTCGTCGCCGCCGAGTTGATGGAGTTGTTGGCGTTCGTCACGTAGCCGAGGCCGGTGGCGTTGTTGAACGTGTTGCGGGTCGAGATCACCTGCAGGCCGAACGAGAGGTTCGTCTCCCACTGCGGGCCGAACTCCCGCTTCACGTTGCCGAGGTAGTCGAACGTGTAGCGCTCGCCGTACCGGAACGTCCGGTTTCTGCTGCCGGTGTTCAGGGCGCCGCCGTACCACGAGCTGTCGTTCTTCGGGAAGTAGCTGTCCTGCTCATCGCCGAGAAAGTCCATGCCGAGCGTGGCCTTGTTGGTGAACCACGGTACCGGCAGGTACGTCGTCGTGAGGTTCGTGGTCACGCGGTGCGTCTTCAGCGTGCGCGTGATCCCGGCGATGGCGTTGTAGTGGCGGTTGTTGCCGTACCAGCCGTCGAACGACGTGCCGGCGTCGCTGCGCGTGCGCGGGTCGCCGAGCATGCTGCCGCCGAGCCAGCCATAGATGTTGTTGTCGTTGTCCGGCAGCTGCGTCTCGCTCTGCGTGAACCCGACACCGGCGTCGATCGTCATCTTGTCGGTCGGCACGTAGTTGAAGTTCGTGCGGACGTTGTGGCGCTGGTACTCGTTGTTCGGCAGGGTGCCCAGCGTGCGGTCTTCGCCGTACGACAGGTTGTAGCCGTAGTTCTGGCCGCCGCCGCGCCCGTTCCAGCTCACGACCTTGTCGGTGCCCGTGCGGAAGGCGCCGACGCGCATCAGCGGGTTGTCGTGCACGAGCGCGCCCACCGCGAGCCCGCGGCAGAGCGGGTTGGTGCTCGTCGAAGCGACGTTCGCCGCCGTGCAGAGGCCGTAGTTGTCGGGCGGCGTCCAGGTGATCTTCGCCGTCCCGGCCTCCACGCGCACCGACTGCTGGAAGCCGCCGCCTGAGCCCGCGCGTCCCTTCTTGGTGATGATCTGGATCACGCCCGCGCTCGCGTCGGCGCCGTACAGCGTCGCCGCGGCCGGCCCCTTGACGACCTCGATGCTCTCGATTTCATCCGGGTTGATGTCGTTCATGCGGTCGTAGACCTGGCCCGACTGGCCGCTCCCCACCTGCCCTTCGAGGATCCGGATGCCGTCGATGAACAGCAGCGGCTGGTTGGACAGGTTGATCGACGACGCACCGCGGATACGGATGGTCGTGCCGGCGCCCGCCGAGCCCGACTGCGAGGTGAGCGCCACGCCGGGAACGCGCGACTGCAGCAGGTTCGACACCGAGCTGATGGGCGCGGTCTCGGTGATGCTGGCCGCCGAGACCGACGCCACGAGCGCGGCCTGCGCCTTGCGCTCGAGATTGCCCGCCGTGCCGGTGATGACGAGTTCCGACAGCGTCACGAGCGAGGCGGTCATCTGGAGGTCGCGGGTGGTCGTCTGGCCGGCCACGACCACGACCGTGTCGGACGTCGCCTTGAAGCCAAGCCGGTAGACTCCGATCACCACGCGGCCGGGCCTCACGCTGGCGAAGCGAAACGCGCCGTCGGCGTTGGTCCGGGCTTCGAGGGTCGTGCCGGGCAGGACGACCCGGGCATCTTCGAGCGGCCGCTGTGAAGCCCTGTCGACCACCTTGCCGGCAATCGTTCCGGTCTGGGCACTCAGTGCCACGAACGGAACGGCCAGCACGGCGAACGTCGAGAGCAACACGCGTCGGACCGCTACTCGAGCAATAGCGTTCATCGCGTACTCCATGTGGGGATTGAGAGGCGGGACACGCTCGCCGCCGGCGCTCGGCTGGCACCGCGGATCGGGGCGATCGCGAGTCCGGCGACAGGCGTCGAGCGACGAGTCATGTCAGGTCTCTGGAGGGTGGGGGGTGCGGAAATTGCCGACAAACTGCACTTGGGCAAACTATATGGGTGACCATGAATATCAACTGGCCCGACAAATTTCCCCGTGGGTGTGACGCGCGTTGCCTCACGGGGGTATTTGCCGAAGACGCCAGCGCACGCCGCCGGCCCGTACGGTCCAGCCGTCGCCGTCGGTGGAGGCGACGATCGTGCCCAACTGGTCGGTGCGCAGCACCACCGCGCCAAGCGACGAGAGCCGGCGCATGACGGCCGGGTCGGGATGCCCGTAGAAATTCCGCGCCGCTACCGACACCAGCGCGGCACGCGGCCGCACGGCATCGAGCCAGGCCTCGGTGCTGCTGGTGCCGCTGCCGTGATGCGCCACCTTGAGCAGGTCGGCGCGCAGCAGCGCCGGCGCACGCTCCAGCAGCCACCGCTCCTCGGCGGCCTCGGCGTCGCCGGTGAACAGCATGGTGGCGCCCCGATACTCGAGCCGCACCACCACGCTGGCGAGGTTCGGGTCCTTGAGACCGACGGTCCACACCGAATCGGGCGCGAGAATGCGCAACCGCACGCCGTCCACATCGACGATCTCGCCGGAGCGGGCGCGGCGCCAGGCGATGCCCGATTTCCGCGCCACCTCCAGAGACATCCGATACGGCGCGCTCCCGCCGGCAAAGGCGGCGTCGAGGAAGCCGGTTGGCGACATGGCGCGAAACACGGAAGCGGCCCCGCCGGCGTGATCGGCGTGCGGATGCGAGAGCACGAACAGCGCCAGCGCCCCGCCCCGGGCGCGCAGATACGGCACGATGGTGGTGCGGCCGGCATCGCGCTTGTCATCGCCACGACCGGCGTCGAACAGCAGCCAGCGTCCGCGCGGCGTGCGCACGGCCACGGCGTCGCCCTGTCCGACATCGATCATGTGCACCTCCATCGCGTCGCCCGACGGCGCCGGGACGAACGCTGCCACAGACAGTGCGCCGAGCGCCACGAGCGCCGGACGCGCCCAGAAGTGGCTGACGCAGGCGGCAAGCACCGCGACGCAGGCGACGCCGAGCGCCACGGCGGTCACCAGGGTGGGCGCGGCGTGCAGGGTGGCCAGCGGCAGCGACGCGCCGACGGCGGCGACGAGATCGAAGGCCCGCACCATCGGGACCGAAGCGTCAGCCACCAGCGACGCGGCGGCCGGCCACCAGGCGAGCGCGAGTCCCAGGAAGAGCGTCGGCTGCAGTACGGCGATCACCGGCCCGGCGGCAAGATTGGCGAGCGGCGCCACCAGGCTGACGCGCCCGAAGTGCCACGCCACCAGCGGCGCGGTGGCGAAGCAGGCGACTACGCTGACCACCAACTCGGTGCCGATCTTCTTTCGCCAGCCATCCAGCCGGGGTGGGAGCACGCGCTCAGCGACGGTGCGTCCGGCGATCAGCGCGGCAAAACCACTGACGCTCAGTTGCCAGCCGAGGTCGACGGCGGTGCGCGGCTGGTACAACAGGGGCACTCCCCCGCCCCAGGCGAGCGCGGCCCAGGGCGACGTGTTGCGCTGGACGGCGAGCGAGACCACCTGCGCGGCAATCATCACGGCGCTGCGCACGGCGGGGGGCGGCGCACCGATGAGCACCACGTACACGCCGACCAGCGAGAGTCCGGCCCAGCGCGCCGTGGCCGCCGGAAGACGCACCGCCTGCAGCAGCAGGAGCATCGCCCCCGAGATGATCGCGACGTGCAGCCCGGAAATCGACAGCATGTGCACGATGCCGGCGTCAGCGTACCGGTCACGCACCTGCGGGTCGAGGTCGTGGGTGTCGGCGATGAGCAGCGCGCGCACCAGGCCCGCGTCGCCCCCGAAGAAGTGGTCGATTTCCGCCCCGGCGCGGTCACGGAGCGGCGCGAGCAGCGGCGGCGGCACGTGGGCGACGCGGCACTTGAACGGCAGCCGCTCGCGCGCCATGCACTCACGGTCGATGCGCGCGGCGTTGGCGCCGACGGCCACGCCGAGCGCGGCGATGAGCAGCATGCCCGCACCTGACGGGCGCCGTGCCACCACGCCACCCAGCGCGGCGAATGCCACGAGGGCGCCAAGCCCGGCGGCCTGCGGCACGCCGTCGGCGGAGAGTCCGGCGATGAGGCCCGCAGCGTACGCCGCCGTGGCCCAGGCAATCAGTGGAACAGGACACGCTCCGGAGGGTGGCCCTCACGCTGCCACGCCGCGCGCCCCGGCGTGTCACCCCCAGCGCGCGTTCGCCATCAGACGAATGCGGCGATCACGCCACCGTCAGCGGCGCGCGCTCGCGCGCGTCCGCCGCGGCGATGCCGTCAGAACAGCCAGACCGTCACCAGCGTCACGAACGCCGCCCATCCCGCATAGGCCACGCTCGCCACGCCGAACGTGGCGTGCAGCGACTCGATCCACCGGGTCTTGCCGCCCCTGGCCTGCCAGTAGAGCAACAGCCCCAACACTCCGATGTTGATGACGTTCCAGCCGATGATGGTCAGTCGGTTGATGGTCAGCCGATCCTGTGCGGTGCGATAGACGACAGCCGCCAGCGCGTACACGGCCACGAGCACCGCCAGCGCCGCCACGGCCGCAATGCCGCGCCGCAGCCATGCCTGGTAGGTCTCGGAGAGATCGTCGGTGTGCACCGGCGTGGCGCCCATCAGCAGGGCGAACACCGCAAACAGCATCACGTTGTAGGTGATCAGCGCGGTGCGGTCGCGGAACGGCTGCATGAAGTTGGCCGGGATCAGGACGATGTACACCACCAGCACCACCAGCGTCAGCACCAGCATCAGCCGGGGCAGCGTGGATACCATCCTGCTCAGTCCGCGCCGAAACTCCTGCGCCGCCGGCGGCGACGCGGGGTCGTAGACGCTGGCGACGGCGATCATCGGCATCAGCCCTGCCCCGCCGACCATGAGCAGGCGGTTCACGGAATCCGCCAGCGTGATGCCCAGCGTCTTGAACATCTGCATGGTGATTCCGGCGAAGACCATCGCGGCCAGCGCATACACGCCCGTGACGACCGTCACCTCGATCGACTTGGCGAGGAAGGCGAAGCGGTTCCTGGCGCCGGCCCGCACGCCCATCAGGCACACGCCCACCGCGGCCCACGCCAGCAGCGGCACGTGCGTCGATGCGATCTGCCGGTACTGGTCGTTGGTCATGGACTGCCACATGGCGTAGGCCGTCACCACGGCCAGTGCCGCGCCCAGCGCCGCCGGAACGCCGTAGCCCTGCTTGCGCGTGACGGCGAAGAATGTCAACACCATCAGCGCGATGACCGGGGTGATCAACACCGCCACGTAGGGAACGGTACGACCAGCGTCGGCCGGGAACTCGAAAGGCTTGCCCGACAGCAACCACAGCGCCAGCCCGGTGAGCACGCTCAGCGGGATGGCCAGCGCCCAATTGACTGGGAGCCGCCCGGCAGCGTCGGCACCGGTGTGCGCGAGGCGCCAGTGCCACGCTGCCAGCAGCACGCTCCCCGGCGCGGCGGCATACGCGGCTTCGATGTCGTCCCGGAACTCGGCGGCGCCATTCTCCGGCACCGCCGCCCCGTAGAGCGCTTCGAGCACCTGCGGCGCGCCCAGTGCGGCCTGGATCCCAGAGAGGTATTTCATCCTCGACTCCTTCCGCTGGCGGGCGGGGCGTACGCGTTCAATTATGACGAATCTCAGCCGAGGCGGCACCGCTGGTACCGAACTGACGCGCGACCCGCCGAAAGCCTCCCGGGTGTTCGTGTCGCCGGACCTACCGCCGCACGTCCACCACCGGCGTTCCACCACGCGCCTTCGCATAGGCAACGATCTGGCGGTCGGCGGTGACGAGCGGAATGCCGTGCACTTGCGACGACGCGATGAGCATGCGATCGGCCGGGTCGTTGTGTACCGAACCGGCGAGCCGCGTGCTCTGCAGCAGCACGGGGTGGGTCAGCGCCTGAAACCGTATTCCCGGGGCCTGCGCAGCGCGCTGGAGCCAGACCGCCACGTCCACCGAGAAGGCGATCTTTGCCTCGGCCGCCTTCACCGCGACTTCCCAGTACGAGATGTCGGAAACGAACAGGCGCGACGGTGCTCCGCTACGGTCGAGCAGCGCCGTCGTGCCCGGAGCCATCCGCGATTCATCGCCCTCCACGTACCAGATCCAGACGTGGGTGTCGAGCAGCAACGGGCCGTCGTAGGAGTCGAGGTTCGCCGGTCTCCACACCTCCGGAGCGGGCGCTTCGCGCACCCGGCGCGTCATCCGAGGTCACCCCACGGCTCGAAGTCCGGCGACACGATGTCGTCATGCGACACGACCGTGCCACGCATGAAGCCGAACGCACTCGGCGCGCGCTCGTCGGGCGGCACCAGTCGAGCCACAACCTTGCCGTGCTTGGTGACCACTACCTCGATCTCCCGTTCGTGTACCCGGTCAAGGAGCTCCAGGCAGGTGTCCTTGAAGACGCCGGCTTTGACCTCGACCACATCGCGCGCGTCGAGCTGGGTGGACGCGGCGGCGGTCGGCTGGCGTTTCTTGCGAGTTGGCATATGACGTGCCCGGAGACATGAAGTAGCCACGATAATCTGGCTATAGCCATATTACCATGGCCAACCTCGATCTGCAATCGGTCACCCGGCAGCGTCGCCTGGGGCGGCACTCCGTCGGGCAAGGAGGTCTGGGCGGGGTCGTGACGGCACCCGGAGCCGCCTGAGTGGCCAGCGCACTCCAGACGAGCAGCCCGCACCAAAGTCGCACGCGCTCGCGCCGCGGCGCTACTCCGAGATGGGCAATGGCCCGCGCGCCGGCACCACTTGGCCCGTGAACGTCGACCCGGTGGTCCCGGTGAGTTCCACGTGGAAGTACTGGCCGATCATCGACAGGTCGCCGGGAATCAGCACCGTCTTGAAGTCGCGCGACCGCGCCTGCAGCAGTTCGCCCTTGCGCGCCTCCTTCTCCACCAGCACCTCGGTGCGTTCGCCGACGCGGCGGAAGTTCCGCTCGCGCGCCATGCCGCGCACGGCCTGCAGCAGCGCATTGAAGCGCGCATCGACGACGTCTCCGGGCACCGTGAGCTCGGCGGGCAGGCGGGTGGCCGGGGTTCCCTCGCGCGGCGAGAACTTGAACATGAACGCGTCATCGAAGTCGACGGCACGGACGGCGCTCATGGTCTCCTCGAAGTCCGCGTCCGTCTCGCCAGGGAAGCCGACGATGATGTCGGTGGTCAGCCCCAGCCCCGGAATGGCCGTCCGCAGCCGGTCGACGCACGCCAGGTAGTCGTCACGCGAATAGCGGCGCAGCATGCGCTTGAGCGTGCGGCTCGAGCCGCTCTGCATGGGCAGGTGCACGTGCTCGCAGACGGTCTCGACCTCGGCCATCGCCGCGATGACGCGGTCGCTGAAGTCGTTGGGGTGCGGACTGGTGAACCGCACACGCCGGATTCCGTCCACCGCACCCACGGCGCGCAGCAGGTCGGCGAAGTCGCGGGTGCCGTCGTGGTACGAGTTGACCGTCTGGCCCAGCAGCACGACCTCGGTCAGCCCCTGCGCCGCGACCTCGGCGGTCTCGCGCACGACGTCATCGAGCTGGCGACTGCGCTCGTTGCCCCGCGTGTAGGGCACGATGCAGTAGGTGCACCGGTAGTCGCAGCCACGCTGCACCGGAATCCACGCCTTCACTCCCTCGAACCGGCTGGCCTGGAAGTCCTCGTAGTGTTCCTCGATGTCGAACTCGATGGCGGTCATGCGCTCGCCATGGCGCGCCGCCTCGATGAGCGACGGCAGCGCCCGGTAGCCATCGGGGCCGATGACGAGCGAGACGCGCGAGTTGCTCTCGAGCAGCCTGGGCCCAAGCCGCTGGGCCATGCAGCCGGTGACGCCGAGCACGGCGTCGGGCTTGAGAAAGCGGCGCAGCTCGCCCAGCCGCCCGATGACACGCGTTTCGGCGTGCTCCCGGATGGCGCAGGTGTTCAGCAGGACAACGTCGGCCGCCTCGGGCGTGTCGCACGCCTCGTAGCCCTCGGCCGCCAGCTTCCCGAGCATGAGCTCGGAGTCGCTGACGTTCATTTGGCAGCCGTACGTTTCGATGAAGACCTTGGGCATCGCGGAGATTCGGGATTGGGATTTCGGATTGCGATACAGGATCGCGACTGAGGATGGGCGATGGGCGATTCGTGGGGGGCTCAGATCTTTCAGACGCTACCTCAAGCGCGGTCGCCCTCCGGCATCGTGGTCCTCGATCACGATCCGGATTCCATATCCTCAGTCAGCACTCTTCGGCTCCACCGGCAGCTGAATATAGAAGGTGCTCCCTTCCTTCTCCTTCGAACGCACCCAGATGCGCCCCCCGTGGGCCTCGACCGCCAGGCGGCAGAAGGCGAGTCCGAGTCCCGAGCTTCGCGTCTTCGGCGCGTTGGGCGAGCGCACCTGCTCGAACTTGCGGAAGATCACTTCCTGGAATTCGGCCGGGATGCCCGGACCGTTGTCGGTCACCATGAACAGGATCCCCTGCGGGTCCCGGTGCGCGGCAAGGTCCACGTGCACCGTGGTGGCCGAATGCGAGAGCGCGTTCTGCACGAGGTTGGAGAAGACGCGACGCAGCAGCGCCTTGTCGGCCGAGAAGACCGGCGCTTCGTCCGCCGCCTCGTAGGCCATGGTGGCGCCCTCGGCGGTGAACCGGGCGTTCCAGTCGATGAGCAGTTCCGACAGGAATGCCGCCGGGGCGATGGGCTCGGGCGAAATGGCGATGCGCGTCTCCTCGACGCGCGCCACCTCGAGCAGGTCCTGGATGAGCCCCAGCAGGTCCTCGGCCTTCCCCTCGGCTTCCGACACCGCCTTGTACTGGCGCTCGACCATCGGTCCGTAGTCGCCCTCGCGCAGCATCTCCAGCGTCGCCAGCACGCTGGTGAGCGGCGTCTTGAGGTCGTGGACGATCATCTTCATCAGGTCGTCGCGCACCTTGGCGAGTTCGCGCAGCTTGCGATAGCTGTCCTCGAGCGCGTCGGTGGCGCCCTTGAGCTTGAGGAGCGAGCGCACGCGGGCGCCGAGCACCAGCCGGTTGTGCGGCTTGAGCAGGAAGTCGTCGCCGCCGGCCTCGATGCCCTTCACCCGGTCGGCCGTGTCGTTGAGCGCGGTGACGAAGATGACGGGGATGCGCGCCGTGCGCGCGTCGCGCTTGATGCGGCGGCACACTTCGAAGCCGGCATCGCGGTCGGCGACCCCGAGGTCGCCGGCCGGCATCGAGACGTCGAGAATGCAGAGGTCGGGATGGTGCTCGAAGCAGGCGGCCACCGACCCGGGGCCGTCGTGGGCAGCGACCGTGCGAAACCCGAGCAGGGCCAGCTGGTCGGCCAGCAACTCGACGTTGGCGTCGACGTCGTCGGCGACGAGGATGAGCGGGGGGAGCTCCGCGCCGGCGCTCGCCATCGGTCTAGGGCCGGACGGTGAGCCCAACGCTGAGAATCGTGCCTTGCTCGGTCACGTCACCCGCCTTGCGGAGCGCGCGCTGCACGCTGACGTCGAGCATCGCCCACCCCCGGGCGAGCGGCAATCCGCCACCGATGGCCAGCGTCCGCTCCGACACCGTGTTCCCGTTCCAGCCGAACGGCAGGTCGCGGGTGCGCGCGCCCAGCCGCACCTGCGTGGACTGTCCCTGAAACCGGGGCCCGGCGAAGTCGACGCCCGCCGACAGCTCCGTGACGTCCTTCACCTGCAACGCCGACGAGCCGAGCGACCGCATGCGCGACCACTGCTCGTGGTTGATGCGCACGGCAATCAGCGAGCCCGGGATGCCGTCGTACGTGAGCGACGCGCCGTACCGGTTGGGGACCTTGGCGCGCGTGACCACCGAGTCGCCGGTGCGGGTGTTCATGGCGCCACCGAGCCGGATCGAGGCGCCGACGAAGAGGTGCGGGACCGGGAGCGTGACGATCCCCGCCGACACCGCCGAACCGGCGTAGGACAGCACGGAATTCTGCGAGAGCGAGCCGAACGTCGTGCTATCGGTGAACTCGCGCGACAGGTTCATGCGGCTGGCGCCGGTGAGGGCATGAAAGGCGAGCCCGGCCTGCAGTTTCTCGGAGAACTGCCAGGCAAACGCCAGGCGCGCATCGCTGATGGCGCCGCGCACGGTCGTGGCCACGGTGGAGTGCACGCGGTCGCCGGCGACCGTGACGCTGTCACTGTAGGACGCATCCCACGTGCGGTCGAGCAGCGTGGAAAACGAGACGCCGACGAAGCCCCTGGCCATCAGTCGCGTGCCGATGTTGATCACCGGAAAGCGGGCCGTCGTGGTATTCACCGTGGCGCCGCCGACCTTCACCTGGCGGAATTCCGGATCGATCTGGAACGAGAAGATCGCCCGTCCCGCGCCGGGGAGCGCGCCCGGGTTCAACGGCGACCCGGCGTCCGTCTCGGCCACGGCACCGGCCGTGCCGGCCGCGCGCGTGCCCAGCTGCCCGGCCGGGTACCCGAAACCCTGCACGCTCAACGCACCCTGGGCGACGAGCGGTGCTGCCGAAGCCGCCGCCAGGACCGTCGAAAGGAAGAGACGACGCATCAGGGCACTCCGAAATCGACGCGGGGAATGTAGCTGACGCGAAGCCGCGGACGCACCGAAGCGTCCGCCTTCGAATTGAAGAAGCGCACCTCGGCGCCGTGCAACCCTTCCTCCTTCATGCGCAGCACGATGGCGCGCTGCGGCGCATCGACGCCTTTCTGTTCCTTCCACAGGCGAAGCAGCGAGTTCAGCTCGATCGTCCGCAGGCCGCCGTCGGCCGGCGCAACGCGAATGGAATCGGAGACGAAGAGTCCCGCCGGCAGGAGAATGAGGGACGAGCGGTACAGGTCGGTGATCAGGCCGGTGGCGGCCACCGCCTGGCCGATGACCGTGACGCTGTCGTTCTGGTCGAAGCCGAGCGTGGGCACCTGCGTCAGCTGCAGCGTGGCACGCACGAGCGTCGTGGAATCGAGCAGCCACTGCGGCACCACGAAACGCAGATAGGCGCGCCGGGCCGGCACTCCACCGGTGCTCATGGCCAGCGGGCCGGCGGCCGGCAGGGCGGTGCGCGCCACGACCGCGTAGTCGCGATAGTCGTTGGCCAGCACCGCCGGTTCGAGCGGCGTCTTGGAGTACGGAGAAACCACGACCTGACGAATGGCCGTGTCCGGCGAGACGTGGTAGCGCACGACGGCGGGGAGCCCGGTCTCGATGGTATGGATGCGCAGCGAGACCGGACCGCTGCCGATCAGCCGCAGGCCGACGCGCAGGTTGGCACCCGCCTTGATCTTCGCGAGGAGCATGGCGCCCGACAACGGGAACACCAGCGAATCGGTGATGTCGGCCCGGGCCAGCGTCCTCGACGAAAGCAGACGGTCGGGACGGAAGAGCGCGAGCACCGCCGCCTGGTCGTCGTCGGCGGCCGTGGTGTCGACATCGTACGCCTCGAAGGTCACTGACGATGGGAGGCGGCTCTGCGTCAGGTTGATGCGCACCCGCAGTTGGGCCGTGTCCACCTGCGAGACCTGGCGGAGCGTGTCACCGGTTGGGGCGAAGGCGCGAGTGAGCGAGTCGAAGCGGATGACGCCGCGCACATCGAGCGTGTCGCCGCGCGCGGCCAGCGGAATGCCCTCTTCGGTGCCAATCGATGGAAAGCCGACCAGCGTCGTGTCGAAGGACAGCACGGGCGAGAGCACCGTGTCCCTGATGGGCACGGACAGGCCGGGACAGAGCGACGGGCAGGCGGCGCCCGCGTCGAGACTTTCGTTGCACGCGCCGAG
>JBBTJT010000006.1:21724-38803 GCA_038059315.1 Gemmatimonadota bacterium | reverse complement strand
CGCAAGACACCGATGGAAACCACCCTCCCACAATCGCACCCGACGACCCCCAGCACCGACCACGCGCGCCGGAGGGGGGATCTATTCATTCGTGTGCAGCGACGAGGGCGTGAAAGGGTGCGGCAGCAGGTCCGCGAGCGGCCACTGTGCTTCGGCGCCGCCGCGGGTCACGCTGATGACCTGGCACCCGGGAGCGAACTCCCAGAGCACCTGGCGGCAGATGCCGCAGGGAGGAGTCGGCGTGTCGGCCTCGGAGGCCACCACGACGTGCGTGAAGTGGCGCAGGCCGCGTGCCACGGCCGCGCCCAGCGCGACGCGTTCGGCACAGACACCGGCCGGATACGCCGAGTTTTCGACGTTGCATCCGCCGACGATATCGCCGCTGGGCGTGAGCAGCGCCGCCCCGACCCGGAACTTCGAGTAGGGGGCGTACGCATTCTCCAGCGCGGCGAAGGCGGCCGCGCGCAGCGCGAGGAGCCTTGATGCGTCGGCCATCACCCGAGGATCGCCGGGAGGAACGAGGTCCCCCGTCCGCGGAACCCGATTCCCATCCACTCGGCGACGGTCGCCCCGAGATCGGAGAACGTGGGCCGGAGGCCGAGGGCCACCGGACGCACTCGCGGACCGAACACCAGCACGGGAACATTCTCGCGCGCGTGGTCGGTGGACGAGGTCGTCGGATCGTTGCCGTGGTCAGCAGTCACGAACAGCAGGTCTTCCTGTTGGAGGGCGGCAAGCAAGGTGGGGAGCGCTGCATCGAACTCCCGCAACGCTCCATAGAACCCCGGAGCGTCGTTTCGGTGCCCGTATGCCTGATCGAAATCTACAAGGTTGGCGAAGCAGAACCCATCGCCCCGGGCCAACCATTCGCCAATTCGCACAATTCCCTCGGCGTTGGAGATCGTGTGGCCCCCCTCCAGGTTCCGGCGCGCGAACAGGTCGTCCACCTTCCCCACCCCGGTGCGGGCAATGCCGGCGGCGGCCAGCGCGTCGAGCAGCGTCTCGGCGGGCGAGGTGACGGAGAAGTCGCGGCGATTGCTGGTGCGACGCCAGTCGCCGGGCACGCCCACGAAGGGACGGGCGATGACCCGCGAGACGTTGTGCGGCGGAACCAGCAGTGCGCGGGCACAGGCACAGGCGGCGTGCAACTCCGCGAGCGGCACCAGCTGCTCGTGGGCGGCGACCTGGAAGACCGAATCGGCCGACGTGTACACGATCCATGCCCCGGTGCGCGCGTGCTCGGCGCCGAACTGGTCGAGCATGGCGGTGCCGCTGCCGACCGTGTTGCCGATGCAGGGCCGGCCCGTGCGGGCGCTGAATTCGTCGAGCAGGGCCTGCGGAAAACCGTGCGGATAGGTGGGGAACGGCGCGGCGAGGTGCACGCCGGCGAGTTCCCAGTGCCCCGCCGTGCTGTCCTTGCCGGCCGACCTGGGCTGCAGGACACCGTGGGCCGCCGTCGGATGCGGTTCGCTGGCCACCCCGGCAATGGACGCCAGGTTTCCAAGGCCCGCGCGCTGGAGGTTGGGCAGGTCGAAGCCGCCGACGCTGCACGCCGTGTTCGCGAGGGTGTGTGAACCCTCGTCGCCGTACTCGTCGGCGTCGGCGGCCTCGCCGATGCCCACGCCGTCGAGCACGAGAATGCAGGCGCGCCGGCTCACCCGACGGCCGCGTGGTACACCCGCGGCAGGCGCTGGCGCAGTCCGGTGAGCACCTCGTACGGCGACATGAAGTCGGCCACCGTGGCGACGTCCTCGACGGTGATCAGGTCGGCGTCGCGGCCGATGAGCGTCGCGACGTCACCGGGGGTGCAGGGAAAGTCGGTGACATCGATCATCGTCATGTCCATGGTGACCACGCCGGCCACTGTGGTGCGATGACCGTTGAGGAGCACCGGTCCCCGGTTTCCGAGCGCTCGCCGATAGCCGTCGGCGTAACCGACGCCGAGCGTGGCCACGCGACGCGTTCCGACCGAGCGCCACGTCGCGCCGTAGCTCACCGTGTCGCCGTCCTTCAGGTCATGCACTTCGAGGACCCGGGCGCGCAGGTGAACCACGGGTTCGGGGTGCAGGGTCGCTCCGTCCCCGCTGCCCACGCCGTAGAGGAAGACGCCCGGACGCACGAAGCTCCACGGCGACGGCGTGCGCCGGACGATTCCGGCGCTGTTCTGCGTGTGCAGGTACCGCGGTTTCGCGGGGAGCGCGGCCACCGCGCCATGGAACCGCTGCTCCTGCAACTGCCATGACCCGTCGTTGCGTTCCGCCGAATGGAAGTGCGTGAATGCGCCCTCGGGCGGGTGGTCGCGCACCAGCTCGGCCACCGCGCCGATTTCGTCCCAGCGGATGCCCGCGCGGTGCATGCCGGTCTCGATGGCCAGGTGCCACGGGCCGCCTCCGCCCTGCGCCCAGGCGGCAATCGCCGCGGGGTCGCCGAGCGTCGGCACCACCCGCGCCGCGCGGGCCGCGTCGAAGTCGGCCGGGAGCAGCGGAGAGAACACATACACGCGCCGGTCGATCCCCGCGGTCCGCAGTTCCTCGGCCTCGCGCACGGTGGCCACCCCGAAGCCATGCGGGTGGAGTGCCAGCAGGGCGCGCGCGCAGTCCACGGCGCCCAGGCCATAGGCGTCGGCCTTGACCATGGGCACGAGCGGCACTCCGGCATGACGCGCCAGCGCGGCGCCATTGCGCACCAGCGCGCCGAGGTCGATGTCGACCCAGGCGCGCGTCGTTTCCTTCGCAGTAGATTGGATGGTCATTGCAGGCAGAAAAGTTAGCCGCCGTGAGGGGGACGATGCAAGAAAAGAAGACGTTCAACGACGCATTGGCGATCATGCGCGACCTCCGCACGAGGGACGCCTGGGACAAGGCCCAGACGCACGAGTCCCTGCGCCCCTACCTGAACGAAGAGATGCACGAGCTGGACGACGCGTTGCTGGCCGGCGACGACGCGGCCACCTGCAGCGAGCTCGGGGACGTGCTGCTGCAGGTGCTCTTTCACTCGATCATCGCGGAAGAGCGCGGAGCATTCGATATCCAGGACGTGGCTGGATCGCTTGTCGCCAAGATGGTTCAGCGGCATCCATGGCTGTATGCCGAGGACGGACGAAGGACGACGGATGACCGACGACGTAAGCGGGACGACCGCCGACAGTCGACGGACGACCGGCGACGGGCAACGGACGACCGGCGACGGGTGGCGGACGACCAGGGCGCGGTGGCCGACGATGCCGGGCGCGAGCCGTGGGAGACGATGAAGTCTCGCGGGCGGAAATCGCTGGCCGAGGGGCTGCCGAAAGGCCTGCCGAGCCTGCACCGCGCGCACCGGTTGCAGGAGCGGGCGGCCGGGGTGGGCTTCGACTGGCCCGATGCGCAAGGACCGTCGGACAAGGTCACCGAGGAGCTCGCCGAGGTGGCCGAGCTCATTGCGCGGCACGGACACGTCTTTCCGACGCACGGCGTGCCGAGCGGCGATGCGCGGCACGAGGCGCTGGAAGGGGAGCTGGGCGACCTGCTGTTCGCCGTCGTGAACCTGTGCCGGAAGTGCGGCGTTCACCCGGCGCTCGCGCTGGACAAGGCCAATGCCAAGTTCCAGCGTCGGTTCGAGGCGATCGAGCGGGAGGCCGAGGCGCGCGGCATCGACGTGACGGCGGCCGGCCTGCCGGCGCTCGACGCGCTGTGGGACGAGGTGAAGCGGGGGGAGTAACCGCCGCTCCACCAGGCGCGGCGGCCGCGGCTACCGCCCGGTGAGCCGGCTCTGCGCCTCGCTGATGACGTCCTTGTAGATGTTCAGCACCCGGTCCCACGACGCGAACTTCTCGTCGTCCTTCACCTTGGGATCGGGCGAGTCGTTGCGCTCACTCACGATCTTGATCGTGTAGCGCAGCGGCTGGTCGTTGCTGCGCTTGACGATGACGCGCGTGCGCACGAGCACCCGATTGTCGCCGTACGACTTCACCTGCCACGCCGTGCGCAGGTATCCCGTCTGGGCGTCGGAGTTCTCGAGGACGTCGAAGTGGTTGAGCACGATCGAGGCGAGCAACCGCCACGCCTGCTCCTCGGTGAACGACTTGCCGACCTCGAGGGTGACGTTGACGTTGGCCTGGTCGCTGACGATCGACGCCGCGTATGAATCGTCCGACGAGAGCGTGACGTTCTCGTCGCGCGGGGGATCCTGCGTCCAGTTGGGGACCGAGGAGCACCACTTCCGGTGTTCGGTCAGGAAACCGGGCTGGGCGATGTCGACCTCCACGCACGAGCCGTCCTTCACCTGCACCTGGAACGACCCGACACCCACCGGCGTGTTGTTGATGACGATGCGGGCGGCCGGCGGCGCCGTGAGGTTCACCACGCGGCCGGTGAGCTCCAGGCGCAGTGACGGAGGTGGATCCGACGGATCGTTCTCCTTGTTGCACCAGCTCTGCTTGGCCGGGATGAACCCCGGCAGTCGGGCGCTCACCTCGGCGCATGTCCCCCGCTTGATGACGAACACCCCGTCTCCGTCGCCGATCTTGACGCCGTCGGCGAACAGTTCCGCCTTCGGGGGTGTGGTCGTGACCTCCACGGCCCGGTCAACCAGTTCCACGCGATCCACGGCCGGCGGCAGCTCACCGCCCTTCTCCCAGCGATAGATGCGCTTGACCGTCGCATACCTGGCCTTCTTCACCTCGATGGTCGTGGTCTGCCCGACACCGACCTCGATCTCCATGCTGCCCTTCCCCTGGTCCGCCGCCTTGCCGAAGATCTGCACCCCGTTCTCGAAGACCCGCGCGTCGTACGGCTGCGCCGTGAACTTCACGACCCGCTTGTCGAGGATGATATAGACGTTCTTGTCCTTGTAATCGGTATCCCGCGAGAAGGTCCTCTTGACCTCGCGGTAGCCGTCCTGGCTGACCATGAGCGTGTTGGGGTCATTCTTCTCGAGCTTGAATTTCGCGTTGCCGGTGCCGATGGGAACCCAGACGTTGTCCGTTGGGCGCAGCCGGTAGATGGTCGCCGTGGCGGGATCGGCGACGATGTTCAGCGAGGTGCCCCCGAACAGCTGCGCGGACAGCGGGGCCGAGAGCGGGGCCGACAACGGCACCGCGGCAAGGGCCACGAACAGACATGCGGGAACGCGAAGGCGCATGGATCGCTCGGTTGGAGATGCCCCAAAACTACGTGCGCCGCCGCGCTACCGCGAGGCTGCGGTCAGGGCGGCTGCTACGCCTTGGGCTGGCGAATCCGCATCAACCCTTCCTGCGCCACGCTCGCCACCAGTTGACCGTCGTGTGAAAAGATGGTGCCGCGCGTGAACCCGCGCGCACCGGCTGCCGCAGGGCTGTCCATCACGTACAACAACCAGTCGTCCGAGCGGAACGGGCGGTGCATCCAGACCGAGTGGTCGATCGACGCCAACTGCAGCCGCGCGTCGCGCATGG
Source organism: Gemmatimonadota bacterium (assembly GCA_038059315.1). Classification (GTDB taxonomy): domain Bacteria; phylum Gemmatimonadota; class Gemmatimonadetes; order Gemmatimonadales; family Gemmatimonadaceae; genus PNKL01. Next base: position 33,390 of record JBBTJT010000006.1, on the reverse strand, counting down.
GGACGCCATGCGGGTTGAGCGCGGTGGGGAGCAGTCCGTAGTCGGAGGCATAGGCCAGGACGGCCTGGTGGATGATGCGCTCGTCCGGCAGGCGCGTGATCGAGCGAAACCAGACCTGGCGCGCGGGTTCCCGCACCTCGGACCTGAACGGATCGTACGGGGCGACCGGCCGGAAATCGATGGGGCGGTCCTGCGTGAGGAACGTCCGCAGCGGCTCGGGAATCCGGTCGGCCATCTCGCGAATCAGGTCCAGTTCCGGGGCGAGCGATTCGGGCGCCGGCGCGTCGGGCATCGGCATCTGGTGCTCGAGCCCGGGTTCGCTGATGTGAAAGGACGCCGAGAGGTGGAAGATCGCCTCGCCGTGCTGGATGGCCGTGACGCGCCGGCTCGTGAAGCTGCCCCCGTCGCGCGGGCGATCGACGAAATAGACGATGGGCGCCCCGAGGTCGCCGGCGCGCAGGAAATAGCCGTGCACCGAATGCGCATCGCGCCCGGCCGGCACCGTGCGCTGCGCGGCGACGAGCGCCTGGGCAAACACCTGGCCGCCGAAGACCCGTCCCGTGCCGATGTTCCGGTTCTGGCCGCGGTAGATGTTGACCTCGAGCGCCTCGAGGTCAAGCAGGGTCAGGAGATCCGCGAGCGGGTCACTCACCGTACGGAATCCAGATGTTCTTCACCTGCACCGCCTCGCGCAGGAATCGCCGCCCCTCGCCGACTGCCGGGTTCAGCCAGTCGAGCTCCTCGGCCGTGCACCACGTTCGCTTCATGTTGGACGCCGAGGCGAGTTCGACGGCCTTCACGCCGGCGGCGGACCCGCAGTACCACACCGCATCGACGTCGTCGTGCTCGGCGAGCGTCCGGGCAAGCGCGTCCTTGGCGCCGGTGACGATGTTCACCACCCCGTCCGGCAGGTCGGACGTCTCGAACACCTGGTACAGGTCGGTGGCCGAGAGCGGGCGCGGTTCGCTGGGAATGGCCACGACGGTGTTGCCGGTGGCGATGAGCGGGGCGACGACGCTGACGAAGCCGAGCAACGGCGCGGCATCGGGCGCGGCGGCGCCGACGACACCAATGGGCTCGTGCATGGCCAGCGCCACTCCCCGAATGGGGACGCTGTGCACCGCGCCGTCCCACTTGTCCGCCCATGCGGCATACGTGAAGAGACGCTGCACCGTGGCATCGACCTCGCGCCGGCCCTCCTTCGCCGTACCGCCGGTCATCGCCGCAAGGCGCGCGGCAAACTCGTCGCGGCGCGCGTCGAGGTTCTCGCCGATGTAGAAGAGGATCTGGGCGCGCAGGTGGCCGGTGCTCGTGCTCCACCCCTTGGCGGCGGCGTGGGCCGCCTCGACGGCGTTGCGAAGGTCCTTGCGATTGCCGTCGCCGACCTCGCCGAGCAGCTTGCCCCGGGGTGAGAGCACCGGACGCGAGTAGCCGCTGTCGGGGCGCGACTGCTTGCCGCCGATGAAGAGCTTGGCGGTGCGGTCAACGGCTGAGCCGACGGACGCGAGGGCCGGGGCGGGTACAGCACCTGTACGCTGTACGCTGTACGCTGTACGCCGTACGAGGGCGTCCTTCGGCCCCTTCCACTCCAAACCCCTCACTTGCTTCAGGTACTCCCACATCCCCTCGCGCCCGCCCTCGCGCCCAAAACCGCTCTCGCGGTAGCCGCCAAAGCCGCTGGCCGCGTCGAACAGGTTGGTGGCGTTCACCCACACCACGCCGGCCTTGAGCTTCGGCGCGATGTCGAGCGCGAGGTTGATGTTCTCGGTCCACACCGAGGCGGCGAGGCCGAAAGGGGTGTTGTTGGCCAGGGCCACCGATTCTTCCGGCGTCCGGAAGGTCATCGCCACCAGCACCGGGCCGAAGATCTCCACCTGGGCAATGGTGCTCGACGGAAAAACGTCGGTGCACAGCGTCGGCGGATAGAACGAGCCTTTCGTGGGCACGGCCCACGTCGGCTGCCAGATCTGCGCCCCTTCACTCCTCCCCTGCTCGACCAGCGCGCGAATGCGCTCGAGCTGCACCGGCGCGACGATTGCCCCCATGTCCACCGTCTTGTCGAGCGGTGGCCCGACGCGAAGCTTCTGCATGCGGACCTTCAGCCGGGCGTACAGCTTCTCGGCGATTCCTTCCTGCACGAGCAGCCGCGAGCCGGCGCAGCAGACCTGCCCCTGGTTGAACCAGATGGCGTCCACCACGCCCTCGACGACGCCGTCGAGATCGGCATCCTCGTACACGATGAACGGGCTCTTGCCGCCCAGTTCGAGCGAGAGCTTCTTGCCGCTGCCGGCCGTCGCCTTGCGGATGATCCGCCCGACGTCGGTGGAGCCGGTGAAGGCGATCTTGTCGACGCCAGGATGGTTGACGATGGCCGCGCCGGTCGCCCCGTCGCCGGTCAGCACGTTCAGCACACCGGCGGGAAGTCCCGCCTGGTGCGAGAGCTCGGCAAACAGGAGCGCGGTGAGCGGCGTGAACTCGGCGGGCTTGATCACCACCGTGTTCCCGGCGGCCAGCGCCGGGGCCACCTTCCACGCGAACATCAGCAGCGGAAAGTTCCAGGGGATGATCTGGCCGACCACGCCGACGGGACCGTACCCGGCAAACTCGGTGTCGGCGAGCTGCGCCCACCCGGCGTGGTGGTAGAAGTGCCGGGCGACGAGCGGGACGTCGAGATCACGCGTCTCGCGAATCGACTTGCCGTTGTCCATCGTCTCGAGCACCGCAAACAGCCGCGCGTGCTTCTGCACCATCCGGGCGAGCGCGTAGAGATGCTTCGCGCGCGCGTGCGGCGCGAGCCGGCTCCACGCCGGGAACGCCTTGCGGGCCGCGGCGACCGCCGCGTCCACGTCCCGGGCCGTTCCCTGCGTCACGCGGGCCAGCCGCGACCCCGTGGACGGATCGAAGACGTCGAACTTCTTTCCCGCCCTCGTCCACTTGCCGGCGATGAAGTGCCCGAACGTCGCGTCGTGCGCCTGGAGCCAGGCGCGCGCCGGGGCGTCGCTCTCGGGCGCCGGTCCGTATTCCATCGTCTCGAAGATCTCGGCTACGGTGGCCATGTTGGTCAGGGCATCGGGTGATGGTGTGCCGCCGCGTAGCGGCCCGTCACGAACATCTCGAGCTGGCGCTCGATGTCGGTGAGCAGGCTGCTCGCGCCAAAGCGGAACAGGCGGGGCTCGAGCCACTCGCGGCCGAGCTCTTCATTCATCAGGAGCAGGAACTCAAGGGCCTGCCTGGCGGTGCGGATGCCGCCGGCGGGCTTGTAGCCCACGCAATACCCCGTGCGCTCGCGGTACTCGCGGATCTGCCGCACCATCGCCAGCGACACGGGGAGCGTGGCGTTCACGCCTTCCTTGCCGGTGGACGTCTTGATGAAGTCGGCGCCCGCCTGCATCGCCACCCAGCTGGCCCGCGCCACGTTGGACAGCGTCGCCAGCTCGCCGGTGGCGAGGATGACCTTGAGGTGCGCGGCGCCGCAGGCGGCGCGAAAGGCGCGCACCTCGTCGTACAGCGCCTCCCAGTGACCGGTGAGCACGTGGCCGCGGGTGATGACGACGTCGATCTCGCGCGCCCCGGCCTGCACCGACGCGCCGATTTCCTCCACGCGCTGCGTGAACGGCGAGAGACCGGCGGGAAAGCCAGTGGAGACGGCGGCCACCGGCACGCCACTGCCCTCGAGCGCCGCGACGGCCGTGGGCACCAGCTGGTGGTACACGCAGACGGCGGCGACCGTCGGCGCGAGGTGCCCGACGCCAAGCGCCTCCACGAGGTCGGGACGCAGGGGATGCCGCGCCTTCGCGCAGAGCCGCCGCACGTTGCCCGGCGTGTCGTCGCCACTCAGTGTCGTGAGGTCCATCAGCGTGACGGCGCGCAGCAGCCACGCGGCCTGCCATTCCTTCTTCACCGTGCGACGCGTGGGAATGGTCGCCGCGCGGCGCTCGGCGGCGCTCTTGTTGACCCGGATGGCACGCACGCGCGCCAGGTCGAGCGGCTCGCCCGGATTGCGCGGCCGGTCGCTCACGGGCGCATGCGGTTCATCATCCGCGGGAAGGCGATGCACTCGCGGATGTGCGGCACGCCGCAGATCCAGGCCACCGTGCGCTCGAGGCCGATGCCGAAGCCGGAATGCACGAACGTGCCGTACTTCCGCAGGTCGAGGTACCAGCCGTAGGCGTCCATCGGCAACCCCTCATGCCGGATGCGCGCGACGAGCTTGTCGTGGTCGTCCTCGCGCTGCGATCCGCCGATCATCTCGCCGTACCCCTCGTGCGCCAGCAGGTCGGCGCAGAGCACCGTGCGCGGATCGTCGGGATTCTCCTTCATGTAGAAGGCCTTGGCTTCCCTGGGATAATTGCACACGAAGACGGGGCGGTCGTAGTCGGCCACGAGCAGCGCTTCGTCCTCGGCACCCAGGTCGTCGCCCCACTTGATGGAGCTGCCCTTCGCCCGGAGGATCTCGACGGCGTCGGAATACGGGATGCGCGGGAACGGAGCCTTCACGGTCTCCAGCTTCGACACATCGCGCTCCAGTTCCTTCAACTCGGCGCCGCGCCGCTCGAGGCAGCGCTGCACGAGGTACGACACGAACTCCTCCTGCAGGTCCTGGTTCATGGCCTGGTCGTACCACGCCATCTCCGGCTCGATCATCCAGAACTCGGTGAGGTGGCGGCGCGTCTTGGACTTCTCGGCGCGGAATGTCGGTCCGAAGGTATAGATGCGCCCGAACGCCGCGGCCGCGGCCTCGCCATAGAGCTGCCCCGTCTGCGCGAGGTACGCGGTGCCCTCCTCGAAGTACTCCGTGGAGAACAGCCCTGACCGTTCGCCGATCGCCGCCGTGAGGATCGGTGTGTCGACGCGCAGGAAGCCGCGCTCGTAGAAGAAGTCGTGAATGCCCTGCTCGACCTCGTTGCGGATGCGGGCGATCGCCACCTGCTTGGGCGAGCGCAGCCAGAGATGGCGGTTGTCGAGCAGGAAGTCGATACCGTGTTCCTTGGGCTGGATGGGATAGTCCAGCGGGCTGCCGCCGACGATCGCCAGCGCGGTGACGCCAAGTTCGTATCCCCCCGGGGCGCGGTCATCGGCGCGCACGTCGCCCGTGACGGCAAGGCTCGACTCGAGGGTGAGCTCGCCAAAGCGCGCCCAGTCGGCGTCGGGGAGCTGCTTCCTGACGAGCACGCATTGCAGCGTGCCGCTGCCGTCGCGCATCACGATGAAGGCGACCTTGCCCGACGAGCGCAGGTGGGTGACCCACCCGCGCACGGTTACGGATTGGCCGGCGAACTGGGCGAGCTGGTCGATTCGGGCAAAGGTCTGGCTCACGCGACTACTTCCTCAGGCGACAAGTTCGGGGGGACGCATTCGTTCCAGGTCGCGAAGAGGACGGCCGGGTCCGCTGCGCGGGCGCAGGGCGAAGAGGCACAGGCGGCAGCGCGGCCCTTGCCTCACGCTGCCACCAATATAGTATGAGCGAAGCAGGGCCGAGCTCATACTCTCTTGCCGGAGCACCCCATGACGCGCGTTACCGCAGGCCGTCTCGCCGTGCTCAGCGCCGTGGTGCTGGTCGGCGTTGCCGCCTCCTTTGCCTCATCCGACGCCCGGACCCCCGCACCCCAGGACAAGCTCTCCATTGGCGTGGAAGCGGAACAGCTGGGACGCAACAAGGTGAGGATCACGATCACCGGAAAGAAGTTCACCCCCAATGGCACCGTCTTCGTGACGGGCACTCCCGCTCCCGGCACCGCCGTGGAACTCGACCTCGGACGCCTGGTCGCCTCGGCCGATGGCAAGATCTCGCTGAAGCGGGACGACCTGGAGTGCTCGACGCCGATGCAGGATGACGCGATGCGCCCGGTGTTCTTCACGATCGTGGATTCGACGACCGACCGGAAGGCCAAGCAGCGGGTGGAAGGCACGGCGTGGCTTTGCCGGTGAACTGCAGGAGCTAGGTGCTAGGTGCTAGCACCTAGCGCCTGTTACACCGCGAGCGCGCGCTGCACCGCCTCCAGCAGTTCGCGGGGAGTGAACGGCTTTGCCAGGAACACCGCGTTGGCCAGGGTCGCGAGTTCGTCCCGTCCCATGTCCTGCGGATACCCGGACATGAAGAGTGCGCGCATACCCGGGCGTTCCTGCAGGAGCACCGACGCGAGTTCCAGTCCGCCCATCTTCGGCATCACCACGTCGGAGATGAGCAGGGCGATGTCGCCGTCGTGCGCACGGGCCAAGCCCAGCGCGGCCGCGCCGTCTTCGGCCATGAGCACCCGATATCCCGCGTTCGTCAGGACGCGGGCCACGAGACGCTGAAGTCCCGGCTCGTCCTCGGCGACGAGCAACGTGCGCCCTTCTCCGCCTGGTGGCGTGGCCGAGAGGAGATCGCTCTCCGGCGCGGGTGCCGCCGCTCGCTCGGCCAGCGGGAGGTACACGTCGATGGTCGTTCCGACACCCGGCTCTGACGAGAGGCGCACGGCGCCGCCCAGCTGGACGACGATGCCGTAGACGGTGGAAAGTCCCAGACCCGTGCCGTGCCCGACGGGCTTGGTGGTGAAGAACGGGTCGAAGACCAGGTGCTGGATGGCGGGATCGATGCCCGAGCCCGTGTCGGTCACCGACAGCACGGCGTACCGCCCCGGAGCCAGCCCGTCGGCGGACGGCGCGTTCGCTTCGGTGAGTTCGCTGGACTGCACCTTGATTTGCAGCCTGCCGCCGGTGGGCATGGCGTCGCGTGCATTCACCGCGAGGTTCATGAGCACCTGCGTGAGCTGCCCCTGGTCGGCAAAGACCCTCATCGGCGTGCCGGGAAGCGCGGTGACGATGCTGACGCGCTCGCCGACGAGTCGCTTGAGCATGCTGGTCATGCCGCCCACCAGTTCGCAGACGTCGAACAGGCGCGGCTGAATGACCTGGCGACGGCTGAAGGCCAGCAGTTGGCCAGTAAGGACAGCGGCGCGCTCGCCGGCGGCCAGCACTTCGTCGAGGTCGGCGCGCACGCTCGCGGTGCCGGGCAGGGCCTCAGCCTCGGTGCGGGCTATCTGGCCCGCGCCAAGAATGACGGTGAGCAGGTTGTTGAAGTCGTGGGCGATCCCGCCGGCCAGCACGCCCACCGCCTGCATCTTCTGCGCATGGAGAAACTGTTCCTCGAGGTTCTTTCGCTCCGTGATGTCGGTGAGCGTGCCGACGATGCGCTGCACCACGCCACTGGAGTCCCCGCGCGAGAGCCAGGTGAGGCCAATCCAGCGGACGCCGCCGTCCTGCCCGACGGTGCGATACTCCATGGCGCCGGTCGTCGGCTCGCGCCGGGCACGCTCGTATTCACGCAGCATCATCTCGCGGTCGGGCTCGCTGATCACCGCCAGGACCTCGACCAGGCTGCTGAACGACGCGCCCACTGCCAGGCCGTGCATGACTCCCAGCCGTGCCGAACCCCGCAGCCGTCCGGTGGGCACGTCGAGTTCGAACGTGCCCATGCGGGCGGCGGCGAGCGCCAGGCGAAGGCGCTCCGCGTTGGCGGCGAGCGACTCCTCGGTCTTCTGCTGCTGGCGAATCGTCTCGCTTCGCTCCTCCACGAGTTCCATGATGGACGCGGTGCGCTGCTCCACCTCGCGCTTCAGTCGCGCATCGCGATCGTCGAGCAGCGCGGCGAGGAGGGTCACCAGCAGCACGATGGCGACGATCGCCACCCGAAGCGGGAGCAGCCGCGGGGCCGTCGTCGCGGCCCACCCGGCCGATGGGCCACCACGCAGTTCCCAGTTCCCGTCGCGGAGTTCCACCGTCAGGCTCACGGGGTCGTCGGGCACCGCGTCGGGCGTCGACGCGACCAGCCGGTTCCGTCGCTCGTACAACTGGACGCCGATCCCTCCCGGCGGCTTCGCAAAGTCCACTTCGGCAAGCAGTATGCGCATGTCGAGCACCAGCGCCACGTGGTCGCTCTGCCCGGCGAACCGCGTGTGCACACGCTGCCGGATGATCAGGCCGCTATCGCCCTGGACGAGCCGGAGGGGCCCGCTGAGCACCACGCTGTCGGTGGAGATCGCGCGCAGGAAATCAGCCCGCACTTCGTCACGCGCATCGGTGCGCAGATTGATCCCCATCGCCAGCTCGTTGCCGGCCATCGGGTGAATGAGCGCAATGTGGTCGCCGCGCACCAGCTCGACGGCGCGCAGGCTGCTGCCGCTGCCGAGCAGGCCGGCGCTGAACGACGCGAACTCCCGCTCGAGCGTGGCGAAGTCCGGGCGTGACTCCACGAAGGCGCCCAGTCCGCTGATCTGCGCCACCCGGCGTCCCACGGCAGCGGCCAGATCATTGGCAAACGGCCGGAGCACCGCGCGCACCTGCTCTCGGTGTTCGCGGAGACGCATGGCCGCGTACGCGCGATCGACGACCACGCCGAGCACCGCGCTCGCCACGAACGCCACCAGCGTGATCCACCCGACGCGCTTGCGCATTCGCATGAACATCAGCCCACCCGGAACAGTTCGAGCGCCCGCCCATAGCGCGTGGTCAGCATGCGCTGCAGCGCACGATGCGCCAGCGCACTGAGCGTGGGATCAGCCTTCAGCAGCCGCTCGGCCGCGTCGCGCGCCAACTCGCTCAGCAACTCGTCGCGCACGGGGTCGGCGATCTTGAACGCCGGCAGTCCGCTCTGCCGCTCGCCGAGCAGGTCGCCCATGCCGCGCAGCAGGAGGTCGGCACGCGCGATCTCGAAGCCGTCCTCCGTCTCGATCACGTGCCGGAGCCTCTCCCGCGACTCCGTCCCAACGTCCCCGAGCAGCAGGCAGAACGACTCGTCCGCGCCGCGCCCCACGCGACCGCGGAGCTGGTGCAACTGCGCGAGGCCGAAGCGCTCCGGATGCTCGATCACCATGACGGTGGCGTTGGGGATGTCGATGCCCACCTCGATGACCGTCGTGCTCACCAGCAGGTCCACGGCGCCATCGCGAAAGGCGCGCATCACCGCGTCCTTCTCCTCCGCCGGGAGCCGTCCGTGCAAGAGCGCGACGCGCCGGTGGGTGAACCGACCCCTGGCCAGCGTCTCGAATGCCGTCGTCGCCGCCTTGAGGTCGATCTTGTCGGATTCTTCGATGAGCGGGTAGACCACGTACGCCTGCCGCCCGGCGGAGAGCTGCTGCTCGACGAACTCGAACACGCGCTCCCGGCCGCTCTCGGGGCGCAACGCGGTGGTCACCGGCTGGCGCCCTGGGGGACGCTCGTCGAGCACGCTGACATCGAGGTCGCCGTACAACGTGAGGGCCAGCGATCGCGGAATCGGCGTGGCCGACATCAGCAGGATGTCGGGAGCCTGTCCCTTTTCCCCGAGCGTCGCGCGCTGCTCCACGCCAAAGCGGTGCTGCTCGTCGATGACGGCGAGGCCGAGTCGCGCGAACTCCGTTCCCTCCTGCACCAGCGCGTGCGTCCCGACCACGAGCACCGGGCCCGCCTCCATCAGCCGCGCCGCCGCCGCGCGACGCGCCTTGGCGGTCATGGAACCGACCAGCAACACCGGCTCGATGCCGAGCGGCCCAAGCAACTGCGAAAACGTGCGAAAGTGCTGCTCGGCGAGCAGCTCGGTGGGCGCCATCACCGCCGCCTGAAAGCCGTTCTCGAGGGCCAGGCAGCAGGCGAACAACGCGACGATGGTCTTGCCGCTGCCGACATCGCCCTGCAGCAGCCGGTGCATGCGCAGCGGGCTGGTCATGTCGGCGACGATTTCCCGCGTGGCACGCACCTGCGCGCCGGTGAGCGGCCACGGCAGCGATGCCTTGAGACGCGACGTGAGATCGCGCCGGTTCACGAACGTGATGCCGCGGCGTGCCTGGCGCGCCAGGGCATTGGCCCGGCGCTGCAGCAGCTGCACGCACAGCAGTTCGTCGTACGCGAGGCGCGAGCGGCCGCTGTGGGCCTCGGCGACGCTCGCCGGACGATGCACGCGACGCAGCGCCTCCTGGAGGCCGGGAAGTCCCGTCTCGCGCAGGATCTCCGCTGGGAGGTATTCCTCCACCGCGGGCAGGAGCGTGTCGAGGTGCTTCTCGATGACGGCGCGAATCTGCTTGAACGACAGGCCTTCCGTGGCGGGGTACACGGCCAGCACCCGCCCCTCGGCGGTGCCGCCGTCCTCGGCGCCGAGGTTGACGAACTCCCGGGGCATCAGTTGACGCCCGTGAAAGAACCGCACGGCGCCGCTCAGCAGCAGCACGTCGCCCTTGTCGATGGAACGGTCGAGAAACGGCTGGCCGGGCCACGATGCCTCGATGAGTCCGCTGGCGTCCTGCACGACCGCCTGAAAGACGCGCAGTCCCTTTCGTGTGGGAAGCACGCCCTTGGAGATGACGGTGCCAATGACGGTGGCGTCTTCCCCAATGCGCAGCGAACTGATGCGTCGCACCGTGGAGGCGTCCTCGTACCGGTGCGGAATGTGGAACAGCAGGTCACGCGCGCTGAGGACGCCGAGCCGCCGGAATCCCTCGGCACGACGCTCGCCCACCCCCTTGAGGAAGGTGATCGGGGTGTCGAGCACCCGGCGCGGCGTTCGCTCGGCGCTGGTCACGCTTCGAGGAGGTCGCGCGCAAAGTCGGCGGCGGCGAACGCGACGAGATCGTCGACTCCTTCGCCCACGCCAACGAATTTCACCGGCACGTCGATGGCCTCGTGCACGGCCACCACCACGCCGCCGCGCGCCGTGCCATCCAGCTTGGTCACCACGAGCCCGGTGACGGGCACGGCGGCAGCGAAAGTCCTTGCCTGCATCACCGCGTTCTGCCCGATGGTGCCGTCGAGCACCAGCAGCGATTCGTGGGGCGCCCCGGGAAGCCGCTTGGCAATGACGCGCGCCACCTTCTTGAGTTCCTGCATGAGCCCCTCGCTCGTGTGCAGGCGCCCGGCGGTGTCGATGATCACCACGTCGGTGCCGCGCGTCACGGCCGCATCGATGGCCGAGAAGGCCACGGCCGCGGGGTCGCCGCCGGGCTGGGCGCCGATGAAGTCGCTTCCGCTGCGCGCGGCCCACACCCGCAGCTGGTCGATGGCGCCCGCGCGAAAGGTGTCGCCCGCCGCGATCATCACGCTCCGGCCCTCGCGGCGGAGTCGCGTGGCCAGCTTGCCGATGAAGGTCGTCTTGCCGGCGCCGTTGACGCCGAGCACCAGCACCACCGCCGGCTTGGCGTCGCCAAGCGTGAGCGCGGGGTCGCTGCGGCCGCTGGTGAGGGCGGCCACCAGCCCCTCGTGCAGCGCCGCCAGGAACACCGCCTCCGTCTTCACCGCCCCGCGGCTGGCCTGGCGCTCCACCGCCTCGATGAGCCGCGTGGTCACCGGCACACCGAGGTCCGCCTCGAGCAGCAGGGTCTCGAGCCGCTCCGGGGAGCCGACGTCGGCGCCGCCGCGCGCGAGGACGCCGACGTCGCTCAGCGCGACGTCCTTGATTCTCTGCCAGAGACTTCGCCTGGACTTGAAGAGGGACATAGATGGCGATTCCGGAATTCGGACATCGGATTCCGATCCGGGATACCGAGTTCGGATGACGATGAACGATAGGGCCGGCCAACTCGTGCAATCTACCGCCGCGGCGGGCTTCGGCAGTACCACGGGAGCGCGCGCCGGGGCAATTGACGCCGCGATGAGCTGCGGAGGCCACAAGGAACCGATGGCCGTCGTCCCGGCATGGCTGGCGCCCAAACCCCCCC
>JBBTJT010000006.1:0-21714 GCA_038059315.1 Gemmatimonadota bacterium | reverse complement strand
AAGCCCCGGCAGCTGGCCGGGGCTTTGTCGCGCTGCATGCAGGATCCTACGCCGGCATTCCCGCGATCAAGGGCGCGATGTTCGCGTCGGGATTCCCGGCGATCACGCGTGATGAACGACCGCCTGGTCGTCCGCTGCGCGCTCGTGCTTGTACTTGAACACCAGCGGGAAGACGAGGCCGAGGACCAGCGCGTACCCGGCAAACGTGAACCAGATGCTCGGCCAGTCCTTGACGCCGTCCGTCGTGAGGCGGTCGACGACCCAGCCGCTCGCCGTGCCGCCGAAGAACGCGCCCAGGCCGTTCGTCATGATCATGAAGAGCCCCTGCGCGCTCGCGCGGATGTTGCTGGGCGATTCACGATCCACGTACAGCGAGCCCGAGATGTTGAAGAAGTCGAAGGCCATGCCGTAGATGATCATCGAGAGCACCAGCAGCCCGAGACGCGACCCGGGGTCGCCCACGGCGAACAGGCCAAACCGGAACACCCAGGCAAAGATGCTGATGAGCATCACCGTCTTGATCCCGAAGCGCCGCAGGAAGAACGGGATGGTCAGGATGAAGAGCGTCTCCGAGATCTGCGAGATGGAGAGCAGGAGGTTCGGATGCTCCACGCCGAAGCTGCCGGGGTAGGCCGTCTTGAAGTCGTCGAGGAACGCACCGCCGAAGGCGTTGGTGATCTGCAGCGCCGCGCCCAGCAGCATCGCGAAGATGAAGAAGACGAGCGTCTGGGGCCGCCTGAGCAGCACGAAGGCGTCGAGCCCCAGCGCCGAGACGATGCTGCGCTTGCGATCCGAAGTCGCCGCGGGCGGGCACGCAGGCATCGTAAAGGCGTACAGCCCGAGGAAGAGCGCGGACGCGGCGCTGACGTACAACTGCAGCGGGCTCTTGGTCCAGCCGGCGAAGTCCACCATCCACATGGAGGCGATGAAGCCCACCGTTCCCCACACGCGGATCGGAGGAAAGTGCTGGACGACGTCGAACCCCTTCTGCTCCAGCACCTCGTACGACACGGTGTTGTTGAGCGCGATCGTCGGCATGTAGACCATCGCGTTCAGCAACATGATGAAGTACAGCGTGTCGAAGTCCCGCACCGTCGTGGCCCAGATCAGCAGGCCGGCCCCGATCAGGTGGCAGAGGCCGTACACCCGTTCCGCGTTCACCCAGCGGTCGGCGACGACGCCGAGGAGCCCCGGCATGAACAGTGACGCGATGCCCATGGTCGCGTAGACGCTCCCCACCTGGCGGCCGGAGAAGCCGAGCGTGACGATCATGTACCCGCCAAACGAGATGAGCCACGACCCCCAGACGAAGAACTGCAGGAAGTTCATGACCGTGAGGCGCAGCTTGATGCTCATGAAGCGGGATCCTGGTCGTGGGCTGGATGGAGCCGGTGAGGGGTCCGACCGCTTACCGGGCGTCGAGACGATCGATTTGAATCAGCCCGAAGATGGCGCGGAGTGCTCATCTCCGCCAAGGGCGTCGAGCCTACCGCAGCCCCACCCGCCTCCGCATGACCCACTCCACGCACAGCGCGACCATCAGCAGCGCGTACCACCACCAGCCGCTGCGGAGGCTCGACGCGGCGCCGCGCGCGACGGTGCCGGCGACGGCGCTCCGCGAGATCACCGGACGACGCGGTATCCACTCCGCGCCGGCATTCACCGCAAACACCGACGTGCCGCCGCCGACGGTCGCCCGCCACACTCCAGCGGCGAGCGGCGGCGATGTCGCCACGCCCGCCGCATCCTGAAATCGCACGGTCACGGAGTCGTCCGACGCAGTGCCGTCGCGATGCAGCCGCACGGTGACCACTGAATCGCGGCCCGCGCCGCGCCGCCACGTCACCGGCTCTCCCTCCCTCATCCAGGGCGAAGCGACGCGCGCCGGACGTTCGTCCACTTCGCCTCGTGTCAGCCAGTCGAAGACGCCGCCCCAGACGGCGGCAAAGGCGTCGGCCGAACGCCCTCCCTGGAAACGCCATCGCCAGAGACCGCGCACCGGCATCACCGCGATGCGGCGCGGGGCATCGTCGCCGGCTACCACGACGCGCTCATCGAAGCGGCGCCCGCGCCGGGCCATGAGCGCGCTCCACGAGGCGCCGACGGGGGCCGGTCCCAGCACGATGGGGGGCAGCGAGTCCCACGGCACGCCGGTCAGCGACGGCGACAGCGGCGACGCGAGCACGCGTTCGGTGAAGTACTCCCCGTCCTCGTCGCGCGGCGGAACCACCAGCAGCAGCGACCCGCGTGTGAGCGCCCGCGGTGGACCGAGCACCGCCGTGTCTCCGTGCAGCACCGCCACCGGCGCGCCGGCGAGCGCCTCGCGCACGGCCGCTTCTGCCACGGCAGCGAGCGTCCCTTCCTCACGACACTGTCCGGGAGCGACGAGCACGAAGCCCCTCACCGCCAGCGCCATGGCACCCCGCATGAGGTCGAGCGCGAAGCGCGAGTCCTCGTCGGGAGAAGTGGACGCGAACACGGCAGTCGGACCGCCGCGCACGTCGAGAACGGAGGACAGCGTGTCATTGTGGTGCTCCACATCACCCGCGGCGAGCGCCATGACGCGCACCACCAGCGCGTCCGGCCGTTCGGGCAGTCGAACGCGGACGCGCCACTCCCGCTCACTCCACGGGGGAAGCGGGCCCAGGGGCGCGGTGGCGAGCGTGGTTCCGTCGGCAAGGCGCACCAGCGCCGTGGCCGCGCTCACGGCGGCGCCGGCCGTGACGAAGAGCGCGCGCAACTCCACGGAATCTCCGGGGGCCGCCGCCTGGGGCAGTTCGAGCGACCGCACGGCAACGTCCACCGCTGCCGGAGACGGCAGGACGTCCACGCGCGACCCGGCGGGGAGCTGGTCAAGGAGTTCGGCGTCTTCCAGTTGCCCGTCGGTGACGACCGTCAGCGCCCGTCCGAGGGCCGACGCCCGGTCCACGACCGGCCCGACCCGCGACGCGCGGTCAGCGGGCCGTTCTGGCACCGCGCCCGCGCGAACGGAATCGCCAAACAGCAGCAGGTCGCCACCCGCCGCCCTGGCTCGCTCGGCACCCTCGGCGAAGCGGGCGGCGCCGCCCTGCAACCAGCTCCCGGAGACGTCCAGGGCGACCAGGGCGCGCGACTGCGCCGAGCCGATGGGCGCATCGAGCAGCAGCGCCACCGCGATCACCACCGCAAGGGCCCGCAACGCAGCGAGCAGACGCCGGGTTCGGTCGTGCGGAAGCGGCCATCCGTAATGCCAGGCGGCCGCGACCGCACCAGCGCAGACTGCGATCAGCCAGGGGATCATCGTTGATAAACGTAGTGCGCGCGCGAACCGCTCAGGGCGCGCGACCCGGTGCGGCCGGCAGCTCAAGGACGCGCCGCGGCCCTGACGCGCGTCCCAGCGCGTCGAGCGCGACGCGTTGAATGCCGGCGAACTTCGCCCGATCGGCCCCGCCAAGCGCCACGCCCGCCGACTGCCGCAGGGCGAACCGCGGATCGCGCTGCACGCCTTTCACCAGCACCTCGAAGTGCAGGTGCGGTGCGGTGGCGAGCCCCGTGGCCCCCACATACCCGATGGTCTGCCCCTGCGTGACGGTGCGCCCGGCGCGCATGCCCGACGCGAAGCCGCGCAGGTGGCCGTAGCGCGACACGAATCCGTTGCGGTGTCGCACGTCGATCACGTTGCCGTAGCCCCCCTTGTGGCCGGCAAAGACCACGGTGCCGTCACCGATGGTGCGCACCGGGGTCCCGGACGCGGCGGAGTAATCGGTGCCCTTGTGGGCACGCCAGATGCCAAGAATGGGGTGCTTGCGCCGGCCGAAGACGCTGGAAATGCGGCGGAACGAGAGCGGCGCCCGGAGGAAGCTGGCGCGAAGCGACTTGCCGTTCGCGTCGAAGTACTCGGCCTTGCCGTCGGCGTGCACGAAGCGGATGGCCTGCAGCTCACTGCCGGCGCGCTGCAGGCCCGCGGCGAGGATGCGGCCAATGCGGTTGGCTCCCTGCGGACTGGCGGAGCGCTCGAAGACCACGCGCACGCTGTCGCCGGCCTGCAACTCGCGCGACATGTCCACGCGGTACTCGTAGATGTCGGCCAGTTCCCACGCCAGTTCGGCGCTTGCCGCGCGGGTCAGGAAGGGCGCACTGCCCTGGTCGAGCGCCTCGTAGAGGTTGGCATGAACGACGCCGCGCACGACGAGGGTGTCGAGCGTCCACGGGATCCGCTCTTCGACGGCCGTCCACTCATCTCCCTGCCTCCTGAGGCGGAGCACGCGCTCCGGCGACAGGTTGAGCACGACATCCCTGGGGCGTTCGCTGCTCGAGTCGCCGCGCACGACGACTTCCATGCCGGCGGGAATGCGCCGGTCGTCAATGAGCCCGTCAACGGAATGCAGTGCAGCCGCGGCGTCGGCGGCATTCAGGCCGCGGCGTCCCAGCAACGCGGCGAGCGACTCCCCTCGCCCGAGGGTGTCGCTCGCATTCCAGCGCTGGAGGCCGAGTCGTCCGGCCGGCTGGCTTTCCGGCAGGGAGTGCCGGGGCAACCGCAGCACGACGACGGCGAGGGTAGCCGCCACCACGAACATGGCGGCCCGCCGCGACGTGCGCTTCAATCCATCTGTCTCCGAATGAACGTCGGGATCTCCATGTCGCTGAGATCTTCGATCCGGCGCGGTTCGGGCGAGGTGCGCGTGCGCTGGGCGGCCACGGCCGCGCCGCCGGTGTACGCGGCGCCGGTGTACGCGGCGCCGGTGTACGCGGCGCCAATGACCGGACGGGCACGCTGCGCGTCGGCGATGGAAATGACGGAGTTCTTGCCGCTGCCGGCGCGGCCGTGGGCCGCCGGCTGCGCCTTGGCCTTCTCGAAGCCCGTGGCCACCACCGTGACGCGGACCTGGCCCACCATGGCCGGCTCGACGCCGGCGCCAATGATGATGTTGGCTTCCTCGCCGACCGCTTCCTGCACGATCTGCCCGACGGTGGTGAAGTCGGTGAAGCTGAGCTCGCCGTCGCCGCCGGTGATGTTCACCAGGACGCCCGTGGCGCCAGCAATGGAAACATCGTCGAGCAGCGGACTGGAGAGCGCGATCTGCGCGGCCTCGACCGCGCGATTCTCGCCCGAGCCGACGCCGGTGCCCATGATGGCCGCCCCGCCGTCCTTCATGACCGTGCGCACGTCGGCGAAGTCGACATTGATGATGCCGCACTTGGTGACGAGACCCGAGATGCCCTCGGTGGCGCGCAGCAGCACCTCGTCGGCCTTCTTGAGCGCGTCCTGGAAGGGGATGTTCTTGCCGACGACCGCCAGCAGGCGCTCGTTGGGAACGACGATCATGGTGTCGACGAACTTGCGCAGTTCCTCAATGCCCTCTTCGGCCTGGCGCATGCGCTTGCGCCCTTCGAAGAGGAACGGCTTGGTGACGATGCCGACCACCAGCGCACCGGCTTCGCGCGCCAGCTCGGCGACCACCGGGGCCGCCCCCGTGCCGGTACCGCCGCCCATGCCGCAGGTGACGAAGACCAGGTCGCTGTTGGACATGACGCGCGCCACTTCGTCGCGGTTTTCCTCGATGGCCTGGCGTCCGATCTCCGGGCGCGCGCCCGCACCAAGGCCGCGGGTGAGCTTCTTGCCGATCTGGATCTTGACGCCCGACTTCGAGTTGGTCAGGGCCTGGGCGTCGGTGTTCACGGAGATGAAGTCCACGCCTTCGAGCAGTTCCTCGATCATGCGGTTGACGGCATTCCCGCCGCCACCGCCGACGCCCACCACCTTCATGCGGGCGCCGCTGACGGGCGTGCTCTGCTCGAGTTCGAAGTTCAGGGCCATAGCGCGGGTAGCTCCAGCTCGATGTTCAGAGGGTGCAAGGACGGACGCGGAGAATATATGCGCCGGAGGCGCACAGGGCACCAATGTGGAGACGAATGATGGCGGAAAAAGCAAACTGCGGAACGCACGCGACAGTGTGCATTCCGCAGAAATGTGATATGACTGCAGAGAACGACAGAGTGCTACAGAAGACGACAGAGTACGACAGAGTACGACAGACCGGATCGCGTCTGTCGTACTCTGTCACACTCTGTCGTCTTCTGCCGTTCTCTGTAGCACTAGAAGAAATCCTGCAACCACGTCTTCACCCGCCCCGCCAGCCCGTCGAAGTTCGGTGTCGACCCCGCGAGCGACAGGCGCTTCCCCTTGCCCACCAGCATTCCCTGCGCCACGCGACCGGCGCCGTACTGCACCAGCCCCACCGCCGTGGCAAAGCGCGGCGCCTGCACGCTGTCGGCGAGGCCGCCGAGGAACTCGCCCGGCATGCCGATGCGCGCGCCCACGCCGAAGACCTCGTTGGCCAGTTCCGCCATGCCGGGCATCGCCGCCACGCCGCCGGTGATCACCACGCCGGCCGCCAGCCGCTTGAGGTACCCTGCCTCCTCGATGTCGCGCACCGCCAGCTCGTATATCTCGCTCGTCCGCTGGTGGATGATGTGCGCCAGCAGTTCCCGCGGAATCTGGCGGTCGCCCTGCGCCACGGTGCTCGGCAGGCGAATCACGTCGCCGTGCGCCACCATCGGCTCATAGGCGCAACCGTAGGCTTCCTTCAGCCGCTCGGCGTCGGTCTGCGTGACG
Organism: Gemmatimonadota bacterium; assembly: GCA_038059315.1. GTDB lineage: Bacteria > Gemmatimonadota > Gemmatimonadetes > Gemmatimonadales > Gemmatimonadaceae > PNKL01. Next base: position 15,119 of record JBBTJT010000006.1, on the reverse strand, counting down.
CCCAGCCCGTGCACGATGTCGCTCGAGACGTTGTTTCCGCCGTAGCCGATCGTGCCGAGGTGGCGTATCTTCCCTTCGTGAAAGATGGCGAGGTCGGTCGTGCCGGCGCCGACTTCAACCAGCGCCACGCCCAGTTCCTTTTCGTCCTCGGTGAGCACGCTGATGGCCGCGGCCAGCGGCTCCAGCACCAGTTCCTGCACCCTGTACCCCGCCCGCTCCACGCTCTTCCTGAGATTCATCGCCGGCGACGAGCCGATGGTGACCAGGTACATCTCGGTCTCGAGGCGCGTGCCGATCATTCCCAGCGGGTCGCGAATGCCGAGGTTCCGGTCGACGGTGTATTCCTGCGGGATGGCGTGAATGAGCTCGCGGTCCTGCGCGATGGGCTGGGCGCGGGCCACGGCATTCGCCCGTTCCACGTCGCTGCGCGAGATCTCCGCGCCCGTCACCGAGGCGATGCCCTTGCTGGTGACGGCCTGCACGTGCTCGCCGGCAATACCGCAGAAGACGTTTTCCACGCGCGCACCGGCCATCTGCTCGGCGTCGGCCAGCGCCTTGGTGATGCAGCGCATCGTCTCCTCGATGTCGGCCACCACGCCACGGCGCATCCCGGTGGTGCGGGCCTGGCCCACCCCGAGGATGTTCACCGAGGGATGCCTGGGGAGGTCGCCGACGACCTCGGCGATGATGGCGGTGGTCTTGGCCGAGCCGATGTCGAGGCCCGCTACGAGTCGGTCGAGGTTCATGGGAGTCTGGCGATGACCTGGTCACGGTAACGCAGGTCGAGTTCGATGGCGCGCTGTCCACGGCGCGCCAGGTCGCGTTCGACCGGCAGGATGTCCGACAAGCGCGCCACCGAAAGGTCCCCGGTGGCGAGTACCGACAGCGAATCCACGTGCAGGGCCAACTCGCCACGCGGCAACCGCCGCACGGCGTTGATGCGGGCGAAGATCGCCGGCGCTTCCTGGCGCACCTCGCCCAGCAGCCGCAGGGCGGCCACGTCCCGCGAGCTCACCACGGGCAGGTCCAGGTCGACGGCCGTGGGGTCGATCGGCAACGGTCGACCGGCGGCGTCGTACGGGGCCAACCCCGCCGCCGTCGACAGGAACGCCACCGGCGGCACTTCCGTGATGCGTACGACGAGCGTGCCCGGCAGCCGCCGTGTGATGCGCACCTCTCGCACCTGCGGATGCGAGCCGATCCGCCGTTTCCACACGTCCGCGTCGTCCCAGATGGATGACGCGGTATCGATCCTCATGCGCGAAACGATTTGGTCGGGCGCGATGTAACGTGTGCCCTCGATCTCGACCTTGCGGGCGTGAAAGAACGCCATTCGGCGCGCGCCGGCGCGAAGCCAGACGGGCAGCGACAGCACGCCCGCCACGACCACACCCCAGAGCGCAAGGCGCAGGACGCGGCGAAGCCTGGAGGGCGGCGGGGCGGAGGCATCAGACATCGTCCAGTAAAGACGATGCAGGGGGGCAAACAGAAACGGGGGGCGTACAGCTTACGGCGTAGAGCGTACAGCGTACGGCTTCTTCTTGAAACGAAGCTGTCAGCTCTACGCCGTACGCTCCAAGCCGTCCGCTACCGGCGCTCCAGAATCAGCCTGAGCTCTGGTCCCGTCTGCGTGATGTCCCCCGCCCCGACGGTCAGCACCACGTCCCCGGGCTGCACGGCGTCGGCGAGCGCGGTGGCCAGTGCCGCGCGCGGCCCCTGCCACACCGGCGCGCGACCGGCCGCGGCCGCGTGATCGGCGATCAACCGCGCCGTCACGCCCTCGATGGGCTGCTCGCGTGCCGGGTAGATGTCAGAGAGGAAGATCACGTCGGCGGCGGCCAGTGCCAGGCCGAACTCGCGCGCAAAGTCCCGAGTGCGGCTGAACAGGTGCGGCTGGAAGGCCACCACGAGACGCCGGCCCGGAAACGCCGAGCGCGCCGCGGCCAGCGTCGCCCGGATCTCGGTGGGGTGGTGCGCGTAATCGTCCACCAGGTCGCACCCCCGCACGCTGCCCAGCCGCTGGAAGCGGCGTTCGGCACCCTCGATCGCGGCAAGTCCTGGCGTCATCAGCGCCACCTTCAGTCCGTACGCGCCGATGCCCACGGCCAGCGCGGCCAGCGCGTTGAGGACGTTGTGCGCACCGGGCAGGCGCAGCAGCGCCACACCCGCCAATTCACCGTCGAAGACGACGTCGAAGGTCGTCCCGCCACCCACTGGGCGCACGTTCACGGCGCGCAGTCGCGCATCGGGGCTGACGATGCCATAGCGAATCACCTCGGCGCCTGGCGGGGTCGGCAGCGCACTGGCGCCCGGATCATCGGCACAGAGCACGATGCACCGCGCCCGCGACGCGAACTCGGCGAACGTCCGCGTGATGTCGGCGAGGTCGGCGTAGATGTCGAGATGATCGGCTTCGACGTTCGTCACCACCGCCACCTGCGGCCAGAGCGCGAGGAACGACCGGTCGTACTCGTCGGCCTCCACCACGAAGATGCCCTCGCCGCCGTACTTCAGGTTGCCACCCCACGCCGTCACCCGGGCGCCGACCACGCCGGTCGGCGACATGCCGGCCGCGGCCAGCGCCTCGGTGGTCATGACGGTCGTGGTGCTCTTGCCGTGAGTCCCGGCGATGCCGATGAGCGTCCCCCCGGCGCAGCATTCGGCAAGCGCCTCGGCACGGCGCACCAGCGGGAGGTCCAGCGCGCGGGCCCGGGCAAGTTCCGGATGGTCCTTGGGCATCGCGCTGGTGTAGACCGCCGCGCGCGCGCCGGCGAGATGCGCCGGGTCGTGCCCGGCCAGCACGCGGACGCCGGCGTGCTCGAGGTCGGCGACGCCCGACGCGTTCTGGTCGCAGCCGGTGACCCGCATGCCACGTCGTGCCAGCAGCTCGGCGAGGGCGCTCATTCCCGCGCCGGCCACGCCGATGAAGTGCACGGGACGATCGTCGTTTCGGTCGATCAGGGGCATGTGCAAAGATCGAGGGCTTGCCGGTGGCGTGGAAGTGCCGACGAGCGACAACCGGCGGGATTTCCGCAGGGCGAGGGTACGGGACCCGCCACTCTCGTCACGGACTGTCGCTCCGCGCCTCGACCGCCGCGGACGCCGTGAAGAACCGCGTGTCCAGCTGCCGGGTGGCGCAGAAGTGCGCCACGAACTCCGGCAGGAGCGTGCGCGTCTCCTCGCGCGTCGACGGCGCACCGTGCCACTGCAGCCATTCCTCCACCAGCCCCGCGTAGCGCCCTCCCGCGCCGCGGGCGAGCAACCGCGCGGTCTGGAAGTGCCAGAGCGTGGTGGCCATCCGGGACATGTCGCGCACCTGCGAAATGTCGGCGGCCGGCATGGTCGGGTGCGACCGCACGTGATACGGCGGCTCGGGGTCGTAGGCGATCTCCAGGCTCTCCGCCTTGCGGCTCAGCTCGGTGCCGGGGAGGATCATCAGGTCGAAGACCGACAGGTGCGGCGGCGCAAAGGACGCCGCAAAGTCGAGCGAGGCGCGAAACGTGTCGAGTGTCTCGCCCGGGAGCCCGGCGATGAGCTGCAGTTCGAACCCGAGCTGGTGTGCCTTGAGGAAGCCGATGCCTTCGATGAAGTCGAGGCGCTTGAAGCGCCGCTCGACGATCTCCAGCACGGCGTGATCGCTGGTCTGCAGCCCCACCTCGATGAACTCGAAGTTCGCCCGCGCGAACAACTCCGCCATTTCGTCGTCGATGAACTCGGCCCAGACCTCCGTATGAAACGGGATCCGGCGGTGGTTGTGCTCGGCGATGAAGCGGCAGATCTCCTTGGCGCGCGCGGCGTTGAGATTGAACACCGGGTCCATCAGGTAGATCTCGCGCACGTCCTGCGCCAGCCAGAAGCGGAGTTCCTCCTTCACGCGATCCAGGTCGAATCGCCGGTTGCGAATGGAGTAGTCCTTGTTGTAGAAACAGAAGCTGCAGGTGAAGACGCAGCCGCGCTGCGTCTCGAGGCAGATCACGCGCCCGGCATGCTCGATGAACTTCGCGAGATGCGGCGAGACGACCCGGTTGAGGTCGCGCACGATCGGCGCGTCGGCATTCTGCACCACGCGGTCGCCGTCGCGCCACGTGATGCCGGCCACGTCGGCCAGGCGCGCGCCGTCGCGCCAGCAGCGGACGAGGTCGCAGAACGGCACTTCGCCCTCGCTCCGCACGATCACGTCGACCTGTGGATTGCCTTCCAGCACGGCATCGGCCACCGGCCCGACCTCCGGTCCGCCCATCACGATCCGGGCCTGGGGCCAGGCGGCCCGTATCCGGCGGATGGCCTCCGCCAGGACACCGATGTTCCAGACGTAGCACGAGAACCCGACGACATCCGGCTGGGCGGATACGACGGCGGCCGAGATCGCGTCGGCGCTGGCGGCGCGATCGAACTCGGCGATCGTCACGTCGGCGGCGTCCACGCCGCCGTGCGCCACCAGGTACGCCTTGAGGTACAGCAGCGCCAGCGGCGTGAACAGCGCGTTCGCGTGCTGGGTGACGAGGAGGATCTTCACCGGCGCGCCGCTACCAGTGCCGCAGCAGCGCGTTGATCCGTTCGGCGATGTCCAGCGCCGCGGTCGGCCGTCCTCGCGCTCGTGCGGCGTCGGACATCTGCTTCAACGCGGTGGCGTTGCCCAGCAGCCGGCGAGCCGTGGCGTCGAGGCGCCCGGTGGTCAGCTCGCGCTGCGGCAGGTGCGTGCCCGCGCCGGCGCGCTCGATGACGATCGCGTTCCTGGTCTGGTGATCGGCGGCCGCGGTCGGCAACGGCACCAGGATCATGGGAATTCCCCACGCCGACAGCTCGCTGGTTCCCATCATCCCCGCGCGCACCAGCGCGAGGTCGCTCGCCGCATAGGCGTCGGAGATCGGGGCGAGATACGGCACCACGCGCACGTCGGCGCGGTCGAGGTGCCGGTACGCGTCGTACTGTCCCTTGCCGGTGGCCCATATCACGCAAAGGTCACTTGGCACTCCGTGCTCCACCCAGGCGGCCACCGCCTGATTCAGCGCGCGCGCCCCCTGGCTCCCGCCGAAGACCAGCAGCACGCGCGCGCGCGCCGGAAAGCCCCACTTGGCGCGCGCGGCGGCCGCATCGGGGCGAATGTCGGGCAGGGGCTCGATGGGGTTGCCGGTGTCGATGTACTCGCACCGGCCCCTCGGCAATGTCGCGGCGGCTTCGGGGAACCCGAGGTAGGCCTGCGCCGTGAAGCGCGCGCTGAGGCGCGCGGTAATTCCCGGATAGGCATCGCCCATGTGCTGCACCACGGGAATGTCATGGCGCCACGCCCAGAACATCGTGAGTCCCGCGGCGTAACCGCCCGTGCCGATCACCAGCCGCGGATTCAGTTCGCGCCCAAGGCGTCCCATCGATCGCCACGCGCCAACGGCGCCGCGCAGCGTCCGCCAGTTGTTCCACACCTTGGGCCGGTAGAGCGGGTGCAGGTCGAGCAGGGTGTACGGAAATTCCGTGGTCGGCAGGACGTCGCGTTCGATGCCGCGCATCGCGCCCACGAAATGCGGCCGTACGCGGGCGTTGACCCGCACCAGCGCCCGGGCGATGGCCAGCCCCGGATACAGGTGGCCACCCGTGCCGCCGCCGGCAAGGAGCACCGTCACCGGCGCGTCCTTCACGCTGGCACTCACGCGCCGACGGCGACCGGTCCCACGCCGGGTGCCGCGCGCGTGGGATCGGTCGCCGGTTCACCGTACACCCGCTCCCCGGTGCTCCCGATATTCACGAGGATGCCGGTCATCAGCAGCGACAGCAGCAGGTTGGACCGGCCATAGGAGATGAATGGCAGGGTGAGCCCGGTGGTGGGCAACAGGCCAATGGCGACGCCAAGATGGAGGTACGCCGTCGTCACCATCGTGAAGGTGATGCCGATGGCGAGGAGTCGCTGGAACGGGGTGCGAGCCTGCCGCGCGATGCGAAAGCCGAGCCAGCCGTACGCCATGAACAGCATCGTCACGCCGGCGATGCCCACGAACCCCCACTCCTCGCCGATGTTGCCGCCGATGAAATCGTTGTACGGCAACGGCAGGAAACCGTACTGCTGCCGCCCTTCCCCGTACCCCACGCCAAACCACCCACCCGATCCCACGGCGATCAACGACTGCTGCAATTGGAAGTTCACCTCCCGGTGCACCGCGCCGGCGTCGGCGAAGCCGAGGAGGCGCTCGAGCACGTACTGCAGGCGCTGCACCTGGCTCCACAGCACGGGAATCGACGCCACGCCGAGAAACACGAAGTGGCCGATGCGCACGCCGCCGGCGAAGAGGATCACGCCCATCAGCAGCACGTAATAGACGGCGATCGACAGGTCGGGCTCGAGTGCGGCCAGCACGGCCAGGAGGCCGACGACGAGCAGGATGGGGAGCAGTCCCTTGGTGAGCCGCCGCAGCTGGTCGCCCTTCTTGACCGTGAGCATGGCCGTCCAGACGATGACAGCGAGCTTGGCGTATTCCGACGGCTGGATGGAGCCGCCCAGCAGGAACCGGCGCGACCCGTGGATCGGCGGGGCGATGCTGCGGGTGAACGGCAGCACGCACAGCGCCATCAGCACGAGGGCGCCGATCATCAGCGGCCAGGCGACGTCGCGCCACCACTCGGCGTCGCGCTTGGCGGCAAGCATGAAGAGCACGGTGCCCACGGCGATGCCGGCGAGCTGGCGCAGCAGGAAGTGCGTACTGGCGAAACCCGACTGCATGGCGACGATGGCGCTGGCGCTGTACAGCGTGGCCAGGCCAAAGGCGAGCAGCGTCGCGGTGAGCATCAGCAGCGCGCGCGCCTCGACGCTCATGCGCCAGCGGTTGCGCGCGCCGGCCACCGCTGCGGTGCGGACGGTCACGAGGCCTGCCGCGCGAGCCGGCGAAACGCCTCGCCGCGCGCTTCGTAGTTGGTGAACATGTCGAAACTCGAGCAGGCAGGGGCAAGGAGCACCGCGTCGCCCGGCCCGGCGGCCGCGCGCGCGCGCTGCATGATGTCGTCAAATGACGACCCGCCCCGCACCAGCGGCACGTGCCCCTCGAGGTCGCCGGCAATCAACGCCTCTGCCTCCCCGTAGGCGATCACCAGCTTGGCGTGATGCTGCAGCGGCGCGACGAGGGAGGTGTACGGTTCGCCCTTGTGCCTGCCGCCCAGCAACACGACCGTGGGCTGCGTCATCGCCTCGATGGCCACGCGCGCCGACATCATGTTGGTCGCCTTGGAGTCGTTGATCCATCGCACGCCCGCGATGTCGCCCACCAGTTCCAGGCGGTGCGGGAGCCCGCGAAACGTCCTGGCCGCCTCGGCGAGCGTCGAGCGCGCCGCCGGCGACTGGTGCGCGTCGTCGGCGACCATCACGGCCAGCAACGCGGCCAGCATGTTCTCGACGTTGTGCCAGCCGAGCAGCGACAGTGCGGCGCGCGGGACGAGCGGCTCCCTGAAGAGCACCAGCGCGTCCATCGCCGCGTCGTAATGCGCGCTCGCATGGCGATCGCGCCGCGAGAACGCCCATCGCGTGCCGTCGGCGGTCAGTCCGAGATCACGCGAACGCGGCTCGTCGGCGTTCACCACCCAGCGCGAAGCCGGCGTGGCGTTGCGGAACAGGAGCGCCTTGTCCGCGTAGTATGCCTCGACCGAGCCGTAGCGATCGAGGTGATCGGGACTGAGGTTGGTCAGCACGCCGACCGCAGGCGCGAGTCCCGGCGTGTCGTGCAACTGGAACGACGAGCATTCCAGGGCAATCCACTCGGGGCGCTCCCCGTGCAGGGCGACGTCGCTCAGCGCGAGGCCGATGTTCCCCGCGGCGACCGCCCGATGCCCCAGCGCCTGCAGCAGGTGCGCGGCCAGCGCCGTGACGGTGCTCTTGCCGTTGGTGCCGGTGATGGCGATGTACGGCACGCCGCGCAACGAGCGGAGCGCCACCTCCAGCTCACCCACCACCGGCACCCCGGCCGCGCGTGCCGCCAGCAGTGGTGGCGCCTCGGGGGGCACGCCCGGACTGGCCACCACCAGCGACGCCGCCGCAATGCGCGCAAGGTCGTGCGCACCGCATTCGGCGGCGATGCCCGCCGCGCGCAGCTCGGCCGCGGCCTGCGCCACCGGAGCGCTGCTGCCGGCGTCCGACGCGTAGACGCGCCCCCCTTCACGCGCGAGGAGCTGGGCGGCAGCGATGCCGCTGCGGCCCAGCCCGATGACGGCGATCTCGCCGCGGACCAGCGCGAGGTCGATCACCGCAGCTTCAAGGTGCTCAGCGCCAGGAAGGCGCACAGGATGCCGAGAATCCAGAATCGCACCACCACCTGGGTCTCGGGCCACCCGGAGAGCTCGAAGTGGTGATGCACCGGCGCTCGCCGGAAGACGCGGTGCAGCCGGGCGTAGTCGATCCCGTAGCGGCGCTTGCGCCACTTGAAGACCGAGCGCTGCAGGATCACGGACGCGGTCTCTGCCACGAAGACGCCACCAATGACGAGCAGCAGGAACTCGCTCTTCAGCAGGATGGCCACGGCGCTGAGCGCGCCACCGAGCGCCAGCGACCCGGTGTCTCCCATGAAGACCTCCGCCGGGTGCGAGTTGTACCAGAGGAACCCCACGCAGGCACCGAACACCGCGGAACAGAAGACGGTCAGTTCGCCCGCGCCGCGCAGGTAGAACACCAGCAGCGCCTGGCTGGTGTCGTAGCGGCCCATCACGTACGCGAAGATCGCCAGCGTCGCCATGGCGATGGCCATCAGGCCGGTGGCCAGGCCATCGAGTCCGTCGGTCAGGTTCACCGCGTTGCTCATCCCCGTCATGATGAAGGTGACGAAGCCCACGTAGAGCCAGCCGATGGTCGGCACGATGAGCACGTACTTGTAGAACGGGAGCGTCGTCGACGCACCGGGAAGCGTATTGAGCGGGAACTGCCACAGGTACCAGCCGAGCGCGACGCCGATGGTCACCTGCCCGACCAGCTTGTAGCGCTCCACGAGCCCCGTGTTCTCCTTGCCTTCACGCTTCTGCTTGAGCTTCAGGAAGTCATCGAGGAACCCGATGCCTCCCATCCACAGCATGACCAGCAGGCAGATCCAGACGTACCGGTTGTTGAGCCGCATCCAGAGCAGCGTCGGAATCAGCGTGGCCACGAGGATGATCAGGCCGCCCATCGTCGGCGTCGTCCCCTTGCCGGCGTGGCTGTCCGGCGTGCCTTCGCGCACTACCTGGTGCAGCGCCATGTGCCGCAGCCGGTCGATGATCATCGGCCCGAACACGAACGACACGAGGAGCGCCGTCACCGCCGCCCCGGCCGCCCGGAACGAGATGTACCGGACGACGTTCAGCGGACTGAACAGGTCGCGCAGAGGGTAGAGGTATTCGTACAGCATCAGGTGGTGGGCGTGGCCCAGGCAATGAGATACGGCAGCAGGCGCTCGAGCCGCACGCCGCGCGAGGCCTTGAGCAGGATCGCCGCGTTCGCGTGGAGCCGCGGTTGGAGGACTGGCCACAGGTCGTCGACGTCACTCGCGATTACCACTCTCGGGTCACCCGCCCCCACCACCTGAAGCGCCGCGCGGAACTCGCCAATGCCGGCAACGATGTCCGCGCCGCCGGCCAGCGCGGCTCGCGCGACCTCGCGGTGCAGTTGCGCCGACGTTTCCCCGAGTTCGCGCATCGTGCCAAGCACGGCCACCCGCTGCCTGTTGGCGCCCACCGCCGTCAGCAGCTCGAGCGCGGCGCGCGCCGACCCGGGGTTGGCGTTGTACGCGTCGTTGAGCAGCAGCGCGTCGCCAAGTGGCTCGACGGCCGACCGCATGGGGGGCTGCGGCATCCGGGCGATTCCGGCGGCCGCGTCGGCCAGCGCCACGCCCAGTTCCCGTGCCGTGGCCAGCGCCAGCATGGCGTTGCGCAGGTTGTGCGCGCCGCGAAGCGGCACCTCCACGTGCACGCCGTCGCACTCCAGCCAGCCGCTGCCGTCGGCGTTGAGTCCGTGCGCGCCGGCGGCCACGTCACCGCGGCCGAGACCCGCCGGCACGACGCGCCGCGAGCGCCGCCGCGCTTCATCGATGAGCGCCGGCTCGCCGGCGGGCACCACCGCGAGTTCCACCTCGTCGAGCAGTGCCGCCTCCTCCGCCAGCACGCCCGCGAGGTCGCCAAACCCCTCGAGGTGTTCCTCCTGCACGCAGGTGACCACCGCCACGTCGGGGGCGACGATTGCGCGCAGCAGCGTGATCTCACCGGGCACGTTCGTTCCCACCTCGACCACCGCGCAGTCGGCGCCGATCGGCAGCGACAACAAGGTCAGCGGCGCGCCGACCTGGTTGTTGAGGTTGCCGCTCGTGGCGTGGACGCGGTACCGCCCGGCGAGCGCGGCCTTCAGGAGCTCCTTGGTGGACGTCTTGCCATTGGAGCCGCCCACCGCGACCACCGGGAGTGCCCAGGCGGCGCGGAAGAAATGTGCCAGCCTGCCCAGCGCGGGCAGCGTGTCATCGACGACGAGCACCGGCACGCCAAGCCCCGCCGTGCGCGAGGCGTCGTGCACCACCAGCGCGGCCGCGCCCTTCGTCACGGCGTCGTGCAGGAAGTCGTGCGCGTCGAATCGCTCGCCCTTCAGCGCGACGAACAGGTCACCCGGCTGGAGGGAGCGGGTATCGGTGGTGACGGCGCGCAGTGCGCGGTCGGTTGCGCCGTAACGCGGCAGCCCGACGGCCTTCGCCGCCCGCGCCAGGGTCCAGAAGGGCTGGCTCACCGCTACTGCGCTCCCAGCAGTTCGCGCACGATGGCCGCTTCGTCGAATGGATATGCCGTCGTTCCCCGCACCTGGTACGTCTCGTGCCCCTTGCCCGCCAGCAGCACCACGTCGCGCACCGGATCGGCCATGGCGATCGCCGCCGTGATCGCGGTGCGGCGGTCCTCGATCCGCTCGTAGCTTCCCGCGGGAATCGCCACGCAGATGTCGTCGAGGATGCGCTCGGGATCCTCGGTGCGTGGATTGTCGCTGGTCACCACCACGGCGTCGGCCAGCGCGTGCGCAACCTCGGCCATCATCGGACGCTTTCCCTTGTCGCGATCGCCGCCGCAGCCGAACAGGACGATGAGGCGCCCCGGCGTGAACGGGCGCAGGGCACGCAGCGCGCGCTCCAGCGCATCGGGCGTGTGCGCGTAGTCGCGCAGCACCGTGGGATGCTCGCTGAGGATCTCCAGGCGTCCCGGCACCTGCGGCAGCGCGCTCAGTCGCGCGGCCACCGTGGCGACGTCCACGCCGATGCCGATCGCCGCCGCCGCCGCGGCCAGCGCGTTGGCCACGTTGAAGTCGCCGATGAGCGGCAGCTCCACCGGGGATCGCTCGAGCGCGTGCACCAGCGTCCAGCGGCTGCCGCGCGGGTGGAACGTCACGGTCTCGGCCCGCACGTCGGCGTCGGGCGACGACACGCCGAAGCTCAGGGACCGCGGCGCCACGGGGAGCGCCCGCCAAGCGGGATCGTCGGCATTCCAGACGGCGACGCCATCGCTGGCCAGCGACCCGACGAGGCGCGCCTTGACGCCGAAGTACGCCTCCATCGTGCCGTGATAGTCGAGGTGGTCACGCGTGAAGTTGGTGAAGACGCCCGCCGCGAACGACAGGCCGTCCGAGCGCCCCTGGTCGAGCGCATGCGACGACGTCTCCATGGCGACCGTGCGCACGCCGGCGTCGACGAGCGCTCGCAGGATGCGCTGCAACTCGATGGGACCGGGCGTGGTGAGCCCGCCGCCTCCCGGCAGCGTCTCCCCGGCGCTCCCGACGAGCACGCCCAGCGTGCCGATGCTCGCTGCGCGCGCCCTTGGCGCGTCCAACAGGTGGCGCAGCATTCCGACGGTGGTGGTCTTGCCGTTCGTCCCGGTGACGCCGACGAGCTGCAGGTGCGCGGCCGGCTCGCGGTAGAACGCGGCTGCGGCCAGCGCCGCCGCGCGCCGTCCGTGACGAACGACGAGCGCCGGCAGCGCCGTGGCGCTCGCGTCCTCGACGATCACCATCGCCGCACCAGCCGCGGCCGCCGCCGCGAGGTAGTCGTGACCGTCGCGCTGCGTGCCGCGCACTGCGACGAACGCGCCGCCCTTCACGACGTGGCGCGAGTCGTCGGTGATGCCGGCGACGCGCAGCGGCAGTGCGCCACGCCGCTCAACGAGCAGCCCGGCCCGCTCCAGCGCGCTGGCGAGGTGCGCCACTGCGGCCGAGTGATTCACGGCGCCGCCGGGACGGTCACGCGGCTGCCGGCGGCGGCCATGGTCCCGGCCGCCGGCCATTGTTCACCCGCGCCGCGCGAGACGATCACGCGGAAACCGGCACGATGGAGTGTGCGCGCCGCCGCGCGCAGCGACATTCCCTGCACATCGGGGACGGCTCGCGCTCCGGCGATCACCCGCGCCGGGCGGCCTGGTTGTTCGAGGGAGATTTCAAACGGCACGCTTCCTGCGCTCTCCGTCACCACGGTCGCCGCCACCGGTTCGGGCGCCGGGTCGTCGGCCGGTGGCGCCGCCGCCACGTGCCGCGGCGCACTGGCCAGGCCGCGCCGGTCGAGCGCCGCGTCGCGCGCCGCGATGGCCGCCTCGAGCACGGTCTTGGTCACCGGTGCGGCCGCCTTGCCGCCGTAGATGGACTTCGTGGGATTGTCGAGCTTCACGAGGATGACGATCTGCGGTGCGTCGGCCGGGAACATGCCCACGAAACTGGCCGTGTAGGCGCCCTTCACGTAGTGCCCGTTGCGGGCCACCTTCGCCGTGCCGGTCTTGCCGGCCACGTCGAACGTCGCCAGCGAAGACCCTTCGGCGGTGCCGTCGTCAACGACGCTCTTCAGCATGCCGCGCATCGTGCGCGCCACGGCGTTCGACATGACGCGACGCACCACGCGACGCTCATGGCGATACTGCAGGGCGCCATCGGCCGAGTGTATCTCCTTGATGAGCGCGGGCTGCAGCAGCTCTCCGCCGTTGGCGATCGCCGCGTAGGCCGCCGCCAGCTGCAGGGGCGTGACCATGATTTCGTACCCCATGGCCAGCGAGGCGCTCGACTGCTGCGTCCAGGACTTCGGCGGCGCCAGGCGCCCCGGCGATTCCGACGGGTACGTGGTGCCGGTGGGCGCGCCGAATCCCGCGTCGCGCAGCACCTCGTACTGTTCGCGCGGCGTCAATCGCTGGGCGAACTGGACAATGCCGATATTGCTGGAGAAACGAATGACGTCGGCCAGCGTGAACGACGCGCCCTTGTGGTCATCCTCGAAAGTGCGGCCGTTGTAGGTCCACTTGCCGCCGAACGTGTTCATCTGCTCGTCCGCGCGCGCGCGGCCGCGCTCGAGCAGCGCCGCGGCGATGAACGGCTTGAGCGTCGACCCCGGCTCGTACGGCTCGGTCAGCGCCGTGGCGGCGGTCGCCCGCGGGTCGGCCCGACGGCTGGAGAGCGCGCGAATCGCGCCCGTCTGCGAGTCGAGGATCACGATGTCGCCCCCTTCGGCGCCCATCTTCGTCACCGCATCGCCGAGCGCGCGCTCGGCGATATCCTGCAGCCCGGCGCTGATGGTCAGCGTCACGCTGTGCCCGGGCCGCGCGGCCGTGCCGTTTTCGGACGGCGAGGCAAAGCGGCGGCCCCGGCTGTCCTTGAGCAGCGTCGCGCTTCCGGCGACGCCGCGCAGCAGCGAGTCGAGCGCCAGTTCCACGCCGTCCACCGCCACGCCGCCGTCGGCGGTGCGACCGATGATGCGACGCAGGCCTTCGGAGGGCGGCGCCACGCGGTTGAGCACCGGCAGCGGATGCACGCCGCGCGTGGCGGTGATCATCGCCACGTCCGTGGGGAGAAAGAGCCCGGGAATCTCGATCCACTTGTTCGTGGAGTCCGTCGCGCGCGACACCCAGTCGGCGCCGATGCCGGCACGCGCCATCAGCTTGCCCAGCCGCGGGCGGTCCCTCACCTCGCGCGGAGCGATGCGCAGGCGCACCATCTCGCGGCTTTCCACCAGCACTTCCCCGCTCGCATCGCGAATGACGCCGCGCGGCGCGGGGAGTGGCGACGCCGCCACCTGCTGGTCGCGCGCCCGGGCCGCCCATCGCGCGCCATCGAACAGCTGCACCTTGGCGGCGCGCCCGATGACCGCGAGCGCGAACAGCGCGAGCACCCCGTGAATGAGGCGCGGACGATCAGCGAACAGCGTCACGAGGTGCGCGCTGGAGGGTGACGACGATGCTGTCGCTCGGGACGCGCATGTGGAGCCGCTCCTCGGCCGCGCGCCCGAGACGTTCCATGCTGATCGCCGCGCGGATATCGCCGTCGAGCCGGGCGCGTTGCGCGGCGAGCGCCGAGCGGCGGGTGGCGAGCGTCTCGATGGCGCGCGCCCGCGTCACGCCCAGGCTGCGGCGCCAGATGACTCCGGTGGTCAGGACCACGAAGCCGGCGAGCGAGGCGAAGACCATGGTGCGCCCCCTCACCGTGCGTCCTCCCGCCGGAACGCCCGCAGGTGCGCGCTGCGCGCACGCACGTTGTGCGCCACCTCGGCTTCCGAGGCGGTGATCGGCTTGCGGGTGATCAGGGTGCCCAGTGGACGCCCACGGCAGATGCACACAGGGAGTCTCGGCGGACAGATGCACGACGACGCCCACTCCCGAAAGGCCAGCTTCACGAGCCGGTCCTCTCCGGAGTGGTAGGCGATCACTGCGAGGACGCCTCGCGGCGCCAGTCGGTCACGCAGCAGCGGCAGCGCGCGCGCGAGCGCGCCCAGCTCATCGTTGACGGCGATGCGGACCGCCTGGAAGATCCGCGCAAAGTCGCCCGGGCCACTGCGCGGACCGAGCACGCCGCGAATGGCGCCCACCAGGTCGTCGCTCACCACGAACGGCCGGTGACCGCGGCGCCGGTCGACTTCGCGCGCCAGGCGGCCAGACTTGGGCTCGTCGCCATACTCGCGGAAGACGCGGGAGAGGTCTTCAACGCTGGATTCATTGAGGAACTCGGCGGCTGAGCGGTAAACGAAGCCGCGAGCTGTTCGCTCTACGCCGTCTGCCGTCCGCTCACGGCCTGCCGCCAACTGCCCACCGCCAACCGCCAACTGCCCACCGTCGCCCACGGTTCCTTCCATCGCCATCCCCAGTGGCGCGCCTTCCCTGAAGGAGAATCCCCGGCTCTCATCGTC
>JBBTJT010000005.1:0-6055 GCA_038059315.1 Gemmatimonadota bacterium | reverse complement strand
GATCCTCGGCTTCTACATTTCCGGGCACCCGCTCGAGCCCTTCCGCGCCGAGTGCGAACTGCTGGCGTCGCATACCGTCGCCGGGCTCGGCCAGTGGTCCGATCAGCCGGTCTCGATCGGCGTGGTCGTCACCGCCGTGCGGCGCCAGGTCAGCAAGAAGTCGGGTGCGGAGTTCGCCCGGCTGGCTGTCGAGGACTTTTCCGGCGCCGGCGAGCTGCTCGTCTTCCCCGAGGCGTGGGCGGCCATCGGTGACCGCGTGCAAACCGACGTCCCGGTGCTCATCAAGGGCGGATACTCGCGCCGCGACCAGGGCGTGGAGAACCCGTCGTTCATTGTCGAGAGCGTCACCCGCCTCGCCGAACTGCGCACCACCGGACAGATTGCCGTGGCCATCGAGCTGGCCACCGGCAGCGGCCTGGCCGGTGACGTGATGCGCGACGTGCGGGCCGTCGCCGAGTCGCACCCCGGCTCGGCGCCGCTGGAGCTGCACTGGCGAGGCGCGGATGGTGCGACGGCGCGCTTCCGCTCGTCGTCGCTGACCGTCTCCACGGCCAGCGGATCATTGTTGGATCTACGAGCGCTCCTCGGTGAGGAGCGCGTGCGCCTGGTGCGCGGGAGCTGACATGGGTACATCCGCCCTGGAGTTCGAGAAGCCGATCAACGAGCTGGAGAAGCAGATCGAGGAGGTGCGCCGCAGCGCCGAGGACAAGAGCTTCGACATGGTCGCCGAGATCGAGCCGCTCGAGCGCCGGCTCGTCGAGCTGCGCCAGGAGATATACCGCAACCTCACGCCGGTGCAGAAGGTGCAGGTCGCGCGGAATTCCAGGCGCCCGTTCACCCTCGACTACGTCAAGACCGTCTTCACCGACTTCATCGAGCTGCACGGCGACCGGCTGTTCCGCGACGACCCCGCCATCGTCGGCGGCTGGGCGCGCCTCGAGGGCGAGACGGTGATGATCATCGGCCACCAGCGCGGCCGCGACACCAAGGAGAACATCCACCGCAACTTCGGCATGCCCCATCCCGAGGGCTATCGCAAGGCGCTGCGCCTCATGCGGCTGGCCGAGAAGTTCCACGTGCCGGTCCTCACGTTCATCGATACGCCGGGGGCCTGGGCCGGCCTTGGCGCCGAGGAGCGCGGGCAGTCCGAGGCCATTGCCCGCAACCTGTTCGTCATGAGCGAACTGCAGGTGCCCATCATCGCCACCGTCATCGGCGAGGGTGGCTCGGGCGGGGCGCTCGCCCTCGGCGTCGCCGACCGCATCCTGATGTTCGAGCACTCCGTGTACTCGGTGATCACCATCGAGGGGTGCGCCGCCATCCTCTGGAAGGACGGCAAGAACCCCGAGATGCGCGAGCGCGCCGCCAGCGCCCTGCGCATCACCGCGCCCGACCTGCTGGAGCTTGGCATCATCGACGAGATCCTCCCCGAGCCGGTGGGCGGCGCGCACGCCGACCACGCGGCCGCCGCCGCCACGCTGCACGAGCACCTCGCCCGTCACCTCGACGAGCTCCGCAAGTACAAGCTCGAGAAGCTCGTGCGCCGGCGCCGCGAGAAGTTCCTGCGCATGGGGCAGTTCGAGGAATAGCGTGGAACATCTCATCGAAGTGTCCTTCAAGGGCAATCGCCGCGAGTTCTTCCGCTGGTCGTTCGAGGCGCCGCCGCCCGCCAGGGCGTCGATCATCGTCCAGACCGATCGCGGCGAGGACCTGGGGCGCGTGCACTCGACCGGCGAACTAGCCGAACAGCGCAAGGCCGGCACCACCCACGGCAAGGAGCAGGGCGGGCCGCTGCGCGCCGCCGTCCGCCTGGCGTCGGGCGACGACATTGCCCGCGCCCAGGCCCATCGCGTGGAAGAGGAGGAGGCGCGGCGCATTGCCGTGCAGCGGGCCCGCGCCCTGAATCTCGAGATGAAGGTCTCGGACGCCGAGTGGCAGTTCGACCGCCGGCGCCTCACGTTCTACTTCACGGCCGAAGAGCGCATCGACTTTCGCGCGCTCGTCCGCCAGCTCGAGACGCACTTCGGCGTGCGCGTCCAGATGTGGCACATCGGCCCGCGTGATGAGGCGAAGCGCCTCGACGGCGTCGGTCATTGCGGACGGCAGCTCTGCTCGTCGTCGTGGCTCCCGGAATTGCTGCCCGTCAAGACGTCGCTCGCCAAGGAGCAGCGCCTCTCCACCATCACGCCCACGCAGATCTCCGGTGCCTGCGGGCGCCTGATGTGCTGCCTGCGCTACGAGCACGATTTCTACGTCCAGGCGCGCAAGCGCTTCCCGAAGCACGGCAAGATCGTGCAGACGTTGCAGGGCGACGAGAAGGTCGACGCCACCGACATCTTCCGCGACCTCGTGACGCTCCGCAATCCGGAAGGCGAACTGCGCACGATCCCGCTGGCGCAGTTCAAGCGCGAGCTCGCCGGCGACGCCGCTCCCGAGCTCGACGAGTCGCACGCGCTGGAACGCGAACAGGACGTCGAGGGAGACGGCGACGAACGCGCGCCATCGGGCTCCCCCACCCGTGCCCCGCTGGCCCAGTTGCAGCGCACCCAGTCGTCCGGTCCGCGGGATCAGCCGGCACGGCCACCCCGCCACCGCGGCGAGCGCGGCGAGCGCGGCGAGCGCGGCGAGCGCGGCGAGCACGACGAGCGCGGCGAGCGCGGCGAGCGCGGCGAGCGCGGCGAGCGCGGCAAGCGCGGCGGTCGCAACCAGCGCCGGTCCGCCGCGCCTTCACCGGACTCGCTCGCTGAACCCGCAGTGCCGCCGACTTCCCCGGTCTCGACGAAGGGGGCACCGACGCGGGCGTTGACCCCGGCCCTGGCCCAAGCTTCGGCCCCGATCCCCGGCCCGGCCGCCGACACCTCCACGGCGCGTCCGGTGCCACTCGCGACGCCGTCAGCGCCCTCAGGCGCGCCTGAGGCCGCCGAGGACCGCTCGGGTGACGGCGAGAGTGAGCAGCGCCGTGGACGCCGTCGTCGCGGCCGCCGTGGAGGCCGTCGCCATCGCGGCGATGCCAACAATCGTGGCAACAACGACGACGCCCCCGGGACGCCGCCGAAAAGCCCCAACAACTAATCCGTGCCGCGCTTCTATCTCACCACCGCCATCGACTACGCCAACGGCGACCCGCATCTCGGACACGCGTTCGAGAAGATCGGCGCCGACGCCATCGCCCGCTACCATCGGCAGTTGGGCTATGACGTCCACTTCCTCATCGGCATGGACGAGCACGGGCAGAAGGTGGCCCGGACCGCCGAGCTGGAGGGCGTGCCGCCGCAGCAGTTCGTCGACGACATCGCCTCCCGCTTCCTTGCCACGTGGGCGCGGCTGGGCATCTCGCACGACCAGTTCATCCGCACCACGGCCGCCGAGCACAAGGCGGGGGTCGCGCGCCTCATCGAGCGGATATTCGCCGCCGACGCCGCACTCCCCGAAGCGGCGCGCAATTTCTACGAGCGGTCATACACCGGCATGTACTGCGTGGGGTGCGAGAGCTTCAAGCAGCCCGCCGACGTGGTCGACGGCAAGTGCGCCCTGCACACCACGCGCACGCTCGAGGAAGTCACCGAGCACAACTGGTTCTTCCGCCTCTCCGCCTACACCGCTCGCCTGAAGGCGCTCTTCGCCGCGCACCCCGGCTTTCTCGAGCCGGAGAGCCGGCGCAACGAGATTCTCCAGCTCCTCGAGCAGGGACTCGACGACATCTCGGCGAGCCGGTCTCGCTTCGAATGGGGAGTGCCGTTTCCCCGCCCTCTTTCCAGTGGCGAGACGCAAACCACCTACGTCTGGTTCGACGCCCTTCCCAATTACTGGACCGCGCGCTTCTTCGCCGGCTTTGAGCACCGGGCCGCGTGGCCTGCCGACCTCCATATCATCGGCAAGGACATCACCCGCTTTCACAGCGTCATCTGGCCCGCCATGCTGATGGCCGCCGGCGAGCCGCTCCCCGGGCTCGTCTGGGCGCACGGCTTCATCTCGCTCGGTGGAGAGCGCTTCTCCAAGTCCGCGGGCGTCAAGCTCGAGCTCTCCGACGCGATCGACCGCTACGGTGTTGATGCGTTCCGGTACTACCTGCTCTGCGAGGTGCCGTTCGACGGCGACGGGAACTTCTCCTGGGAGCGGTTCGAGGAGGTGTACACGTCGGACCTCGCCAACACGCTGGGCAATCTCGGCAGCCGGTCGATCGCCATGATCGAGAAGTACCGCGGCAGCGTGGTGCCTTTGGGTTCCCCTGCCCCTGCACTCTGGCCCTTGCACGCCGCCGACCTGGCCCGCGCCCGCGCGGCCATCGATGGGGAACGCCGGTTTCGCCCGCACGAGGCGATTGGCGCGCTGTTCGACGCGGCGCGGCGCACCAACGAGTACATCCAGCGGACCCAGCCGTGGGTGCTGGCCCGGGACGAGGCAAATACCGGGCGCCTCGATGAGGTGCTCCATACGCTCGCCGCATCGCTCGCCCACTTCGCGGCCTGGCTCGCGCCGGTCATGCCGCAGAAGATGCAGGCCCTCTGGGAGCAACTCGGCGGCCCGGGCGACGTCACCAGGGTGCGACTCGACCAGCCCATCGAAGTCGGTGGATGGAAGGTCACCAAGGGCGCGCCGCTCTTTCCGAAGCCTGAAACACCGCCGGCGGTGTCGTAGAGCTGCAGCTCATGCGGCGGATCCGGTGCGCCGGTGCGACCAAAGGCAACTTCAACTGACAACACGAAGGTCAGAAGGACGCGAAGAGGGCACGAAGAACGGCGAACGTTGGGGGACCCGGCGGACAGTACCGTCCGCCGAGCCCCGTTGAATTCGGTCCTTCGCGCACCCTTCGCGTCCTTCGCCCCTTCGTGGTATCAGTTGCAGTTTCCACCACGTCCGGCCCACAGCTAGTCCGTGATCTTCCCCGCCGGCATTACGAACGTCAGCGGATCCACCGGCTTGCCGCGCAGGTGAATCTCGTAGTGCAGGTGCGGCCCGGTGCTCAGTCCCGAGTTCCCCACCGCCGCGATCACCTGTCCGCGCGTCACCCGCTGCCCCACGGTCACCATCAGTCGCGACGCATGCGCGTAGCGGGTGACGATGCCGTTGCCGTGATCGATCTCCACCGACAGGCCGTAGCTGCGCTCGCGCCCCGATGAGATGACCCGACCCGCCGCCGGCGCAACGATCGGCGCTCCCATCGGCGCCACGACGTCGATCCCCTCATGCGCGCGCGACGTGTGCAGGATCGGGTGAAACCGGCTGCGGGAAAACTGGCCGGTCAGCCAGCCACTCGTCGGCATGATCGATGGCGTGTTCGCCATCCGCTCGACATTGCGCTGCAGCGTGTCGCTCACGGCACGGAAGCTCGCCGAGAGCTCGGTGACGCGCCGGATCATGCCGTCGAGATCGGGGCGGGCGCCTCCGAACCCCAGGCGCCCCAGGAAGGGCTTGCTGGCGAATCGCTGCGGCTTGTTCCGCGTGCCCGGAAGCGCCTTGCCATCATCCCCGGCCGCCACGCCCGTCGCCAGTTCCCTGGCCGCCATCTCGCCGGCGGAATCGGGCTCGATGCCGGCCAGCATCCGAATGCGCAGGTCCTGTCGCTCGATGCTCGAGATGGTATCGAGCACGACCTGCAGGCGCGCGTCGATGGTGGCGAGGTCGGCCTTGAGCCGGGCGTTCTCGCGGGCCACCCGCCACGCTCCGGGCGTGCCCAGGGGCGAGAAGAGCACCACGAGTGCCGTTATCACCGCTAGCACCCCGCCTACCGCCGCCCCCACGAGCGCGCGAAGCCCGCGCTCGCTCAGCTCGAAGCTGCGCGGCGTCGTGTTCCCGTGCGGAACAACCAGAATGGTCCAACCGCGACGGCGTGGCATCCGGCCAAGTTACCGTGCATGCCCCTCCCTCGGCAATCCGGCCTGCCGAAGAAGCCCCGAAGACACGTGTCTGCTGGCGTCTCGCCGGCATCTGCCTGGCGAGGTCTCTCACGAAGACCGGAGGAGTACAAAGGACACGGAGGCTGCAACAACTTCAAGGGGGCTCTGCGGACGGAACCTTCCCGCCAAGCCCCCTCAAGTGTTTTGCAGTCTCCGTG
>JBBTJT010000004.1:0-18071 GCA_038059315.1 Gemmatimonadota bacterium | reverse complement strand
GCCACGCCCACCGCGGCCTGCATGTCGGTGAGCTTCAGGTTGTAGCCCACGTGCGTGTACGTGTACTTGTGGTCGTACCCCTGCGGCAAAGAGCCGAACTGCCACTCGAACCGCTTGCCACAGGTGTTCTCCTTCCCGGGATCGCACCAGCAGTCGCGTCCCCAGTCGCGGAAGGATTCCACGATGCGCTTGAACTTCGGCGTGTGTGCAAGCACGCAGCCGCCCTCGCCCATCGTGATGTGGTGCGCGGGGTAGAAGCTCACCGTGGCCAGGTCGCCGAAGGTCCCGACGCTCTTGCCGTCGAAGGTCGCCCCCACGGCATCACAGCAATCTTCGATGAGGAAGAGCCCGTGCTGCCTGGCGAACTCCGACACCGCACCGATGTCGTACGGATTGCCGAGTGTGTGCGCCACGATGATGGCCCGCGTCCTGGGCGAGCGCGCGGCCTCGAGCTGCGTGACGTCGATGCCGTACGACGGCAACTCGACATCGACGAACACCGGCACGAGCCCGTTCTGGAAGATCGGGTTCACCGTCGTGGGGAAGCCGGCCGCGACCGTGATGACCTCGTCACCCGGGCGAAGTTCACGGCCTTCGAGCGCGGGCGAGGTCAGCGCACTCACGGCGAGCAGGTTCGCACTTGACCCGGAGTTGCACAGCATCGCGTGCCGCGCGCTCATGACCCGCGCGAACCGGCGTTCGAACTGCGCGGCGAACCGCCCGGTGGTGAGCCAGAAGTCGAGCCCCGCGTCCACGAGATGCTGCACGTCGCTGGCGCCGAAGACGCGCCCCGATACCGGCACCGGCGACTCGCCGGGGACGAACGGTCGCTGGGCGAATGCCGCCTCGTGATACACGGCCACCAGCGCGCGGATCTGCGTCCGGATGGCCTCGGCCCGGTCAGTCACGCTGCAGGAACTCCCGGTACCACGCGAGCGTGCGGTCGAGCCCTTCGTCGAACGTAAAGAGGGGCGCCCAGTTCAGGTCGCGCTGCGCCTTGGCCGCGGTCAGCCACTGGTGCTGGATCTCGTGCGTCGCCTCGCTGCGCACATCAGGCTCAAGCGGTGACCCCATCCGCGCCAGAATCCGTTGCGTAACCCCGAGCACATTCAGGTGGAGTTCGTTCGAGAAGTTGTACGCCTCACCGCGCAGTTCCGGCCGCGCGTGCAGCGCCTCGGCAAGCGTGAGGTAGGCGGTCACACCATCCTCGATGTACAGGAAGTCGCGGTGAAGCGTACCGTCCGAGCGGATGATGGGGCGTTCGCCCTTGAGCACCGAGCGGATCGTCCCGGGCACGAGACGGTTCCAGTTGAGGTCACCGCCACCGTAGAAATTGCCGCAGCGCGTGATCGCCGCCGGTACGCCATAGGTGAGCGCGTACATCCTCGCGATGAGGTCCGCGGCGGACTTGCTGGCATCGTACGGGAACTCACCCTGAAGCGCGCTCGACTCGTCGTAAGGCAGCTTCTCCTGATTTCCGTACGCCTTGTCGCTGGAGGCGATGATGACCGCCTTCACCAGCGGACTGCGGCGTGCGGCCTCGAGCACCGACCAGGTGCCCCGGATGTTCGTGTCGAGCGTCGCGACGGGGTTGCGATTGGCCACCCCAACGATCGTCTGCGCCGCCAGATGGAAGACCGTGTCCACCTCGTACTCGCCCATCACGCGCTCGAGCTCGGCCTGATCGCGCACATCGCCGCGGACGATGCTCACCTGCCTCAACAGTTCG
Source organism: Gemmatimonadota bacterium (assembly GCA_038059315.1). GTDB lineage: Bacteria > Gemmatimonadota > Gemmatimonadetes > Gemmatimonadales > Gemmatimonadaceae > PNKL01. Next base: position 16,342 of record JBBTJT010000004.1, on the reverse strand, counting down.
GTGGAGAGCAGCGTGGCACGCGGCACCCAGTCGCGCACGAGTGCGGTGACATCGGCTCCCAGTTCTACGAGCCGGCCCACCAGCCAGCCGCCCAGCAGGCCCGTCGCTCCGGTGATGAGGACCGGACGGTCGCGCCAGTGTGACGTTTGCGCGGTGTTCATTTCCAGCTCTTCCATGGTGGGTGGCCGCCCTGCCAGAGTGACTCGAGGAGGCGCAGGTCGCGGAGCGTGTCCATCGGTTGCCAGAACCCTTCGTGACGCCAGGCGCGGAGCTGCCCGTCGTGCGCCAGACGCTCGAGCGGTTCGTGTTCCCAGAGGACTTCGTCGCCGGTGATCAGGTCGAGCACCTGCGGCTGGAGTACGAAGAAACCGCCGTTGATCCAGCCTTCGCTTGCCTGGCTCTTTTCGGTGAAGGCGCGCACCGCGTCTCCGTCGAGATCAAGACCGCCGAACCGGGCCGGCGGGCGGACCGCCGTCACCGTAGCCAGCTTGCCATGTGTCTTGTGGAAAGCCACCAACCTCGTGAGGTCGACGTCACTCACGCCGTCGCCGTAGGTGAGGCAGAACGGCTCGTTGCCGATCCACTCGCGAAGGCGCAGGATGCGGCCGCCGGTTTGCGTGGCCATCCCCGTGTCGATCAGGTGCAGCGTCCAGTCCTCACTCGCCACCCCGTGCGCGGTGGCGCTGCCGTCAGCAAGCCGCACCGAGACGTCGCGCGCCATCGTGTGGTAGTCGACGAAGTACGACCGCACCATCTCGGCCTTGTAGCCCAGCGCGACCACGAATTCCTTCATTCCGTGGGCCGCATAGTGGCTCATGATGTGCCACAGCATCGGCCGGCCGCCGATCTCCACCATCGGTTTTGGCCGTGACGAGGTTTCCTCGGCAAGGCGCGTGCCGAGTCCGCCGGCAAGGATGACGACTTTCATGGAATTCAAGGTACCACCGGCGACTCCCGGCGTACCAGATGGTGAGCCTTCAGGACGTGCCCCCGGGCATGGACGCTGACGATGCGGTCCTCGCGGTAGAGACGGTCGAGCGTATGCATGGCGTTGTCGATGTCGAGGTGGTTGGAGAACTCCAGGAACCAGAGCTCCGGGATGCTCGCGGCCTGTGTGGCAACCTCAACCTCGTCAGCGTAGCGCGGCACGAGCACGTTCTCCCTGGCCATCGTGCGCCGGTAGCCGATGGGGTCGAGCGGGCTCCAGATGTTCCAGCGCACCCGCTGCGGAGTGGCAATCACCGTACGCGCCGTCGGCTTGAGAAGACGGAACAGCCGGTTCTGTACATGATGATAGCCGGTGAACTCGAGATTATAGACGAGCTCATCGCGCCCCGGGCCACCGAATTCGCCGGTGATCGAGGCCATCCGGTACATCGGCCGCTCACCGATGGAGAAGGTGCCGTAGACGGCCCGCGACACAGGATCCACCGAACGGTACGATGCGAGCAGGAACAGGCCGATGATCGCGCCGACGATCATGCGGCGCATCCGCGCCGGTATCCCGAGCCGCAGCAATGCCGCGAAGGTGAGCAGGATCAGCAGCGGATACAGGAGGGCAAAGTAGCGCAGGTTGCTCCAGGTCCGGAACGACGTGAGCAAATAGGTGAGCATCACGGTGAGCAGCGTGAGGAAGGCGAGCGCGCGGCGGTCGGCGCCAGGCACCTCGCGATCCGGCTGGCGCCGAGCCATGCGCGCCCCGGCGACGGCAAGGTCACCACCAAGGATCGCCGTGAGCACCCATCCGAAACCGAGCAGGAAGATCCCCGCCGCGTAGCTCAGGAAGATTGGTTCACTGAGGTCGAAGAACTTGAAGCCGTCGATCGGCCCCACCTGCCACTGATGCTTCCACACCGCCGATCGCCCGTGCACGGTGTTCCACCAGGCGAGGTGCACGACGAAGAGCGCCAGCGGGATGGCAAGGATCGCGAGCGAGGGGACGAGCCGCCGCAGTCGGGCGCTCACCGCCCCTTCATCGCCGACGGCCTCGATGGCCGCCCAAAGCCCCACCATCAGTGCGTAGACCAGGACGCCTGTCTCCTTCGAGAAGCAGAGCAGCGTGCCGGCGACCGCCGCCCATGCGAGCCGCCTGTACATGACGGCGGCGAGCGTCGCAAGAAAGAACACGTACACGCCGAAATCCACGTTCACTTGAATGAGCGTGGAGAGCAGCACGGGATGCACGGCGGTCGCCAGTGTGAGCAGATCGAGCTGCCGCGCATGCTCGCGGGCCGGGAAGGCGCGCGCGAGCACGAGCCGAAAGCAGCCGAGCGCCAGGATGCCGAGCGCCACGTTGGTGAGATGCATCAGCACGATGTTGCCCGGCCGCACCAACTGCGACAAGGCCAGGAGCAACGCGTAGCCTTGTGACGGATGTCCGGCGCAGCGCAGCGATTCGATCGTGATCCCCGACGCTGCTGCCTCGATGGCGCAACTGGCGTAGACGTGGCCGTCCCAGATCGGCACGTAGTTGAGCTGCGGCGCGAGGACGATCACGAACGCCATCGCGATCATCGTGAAAGCCGCCAGGCTCTCGCGGTGGAAATCGCTCACTGGCGCCAGCGCATGGCAAACGCCGAGCCGCCGCCGGGAACCGGCGGCAGTGCGATGACCGCGGGTGCGTCGGCGAGCGTCATCCACTGCGGGACGGCGTCGAGTTCCGGAGCGCCGCGCGACAGCACCAGCAGCGACGGCCGGTAGCGCCTGGCGAGCGCGCCGAATTCGAGCGCGAGCTGCGGCGCCGGCTTCGGGCGCACGTGCTCAGCCGGCGTCAGCATCGACACGGGCATCGTGGTGCGCCCGGTGTACAACGCAATCATCACGTGGCCATCGCTGGCCACGACGTCGCGCGGTCCGGCGTGCGTCACCGCCCACTGCACCGCCGGCCACAGGCGAGCGGTCATGCCGCGCTGGGGTGCCCCAGCCCACCCTCCGGCCAGCCCGCGCGCGGCGTACGCCGCGTGTCCCGCCAGCAACAGGACGACGACGATCGTGGACAACCTGGGAGCATGGCGCCAGCGGCGCGCACCCCAGTCGCCCGCCCCGCGCGCCGCCGCGAGGAGCACCAGGCCCATGAGGGGCCACAGCGCCCAGACGAAACGTTCCGGATTGTACGGCCAGAGCAACACCACCGCACCGTAGGCCAGCAGGAAGAGCACCAGGGCGCTCGCGCGACGGGCAAGTGCGGCCAGTCCCGCCACCCCCGCCGCGGTCAGCGTGGCGGCGGCGAGCAGCTGGATCGCATGCGGGAGGCGCGGCGCAAATAGAATTCCGAATGCGCTCCAGAGCTCGCCGGCATTGTGCGCCACCACATGCCAGGCGAGCGCCGGTTCGTTCCGATAACCGGCCACCACCCAGTCGAGATACGGTCCGTAACTCCCCCGCAGTTCGTCGGGAAAGTTGCGCGACGCCGACCAGACCCAGAGCTGCCACGGGGCGAGCACGACGAGCGTGCCGGCGAGCACCCACAGCGCCTCGCGACGGCGACCGCGCCACCAGAGTGCGACCACCGCCGCCGGCAGCATCACGCCGCCGACCGTGCGCACCAGCGCCACCACCGCAATGGCCACGCCGGAGAGCACCGCCGCTCGGCCACCGCCGCTCGGCCACCGCCGCGCGCCACCACCGAATCCACAAGCAGCAGTGCGCCGACGAGCGTGGCAAAGAACAACGACTCGGAGAGCAGCACATTGGTGAGCACGAGCACCGGCGCGATCAGGGCGCAAATGGTGACAGCGATGGCGGCGGGTACGTCGCCAAACCCCATGCTGCGCGCGCCAAGGCGCACGGTGCCATACACACCGAGCGCCAGGCAGAGCGGATTCACGAGCTTGAGCACCGCCACGTTGGCCGGGAACGCAGGTGTGACCTTGAGGAGGGCGGCCAGCAGCAGCGGGAAACCCGGCGGGTAATGAATGGCCGGGGGCGTACCGGGCAGGTACATGTAGCGATAGCCCTCGCCGCCGGCCAGGGCCTTGGCGGTGAGCAGGTAGACGCCGTCGTCCCAGAAGACCCCGATGGGATCGGGCGTGATGCTGGCAATTGCGACGACGAGCACGACCAGCGCCGCCAGTGCGGCAACCCGTCGAGGTGAAAGCGGCGCGCCGGGAAGCGCCGCCGGCGTCGTCACGCCTCCACTCCGTAGCGCGCGAGCTTGCGGTGCAGCGTGGACGGGTCGATGCCCAGCGTCTCGGCGGCGCGCGTCTTGTTGCCCTGCTCGCTCTGCAGCACCCAAAGGATGTACGCGCGCTCGATGGTCTCGAGCGTCGGGTTCTGCGTCGGCCGCTCCGACACCAACGGTTCGGCGCGCCGTTCGGCCAGGCGCTCGGGCAGGGCCGTCACGCCGATCACCGGACCAGGATTCAGGATCACGGCGCGCTCCAGCGCATTCTCGAGCTCGCGCACGTTGCCCGGCCACGCGTATTCGGTCATCAGCTCCAGCGCGTCCTCGCTGAGGCGCTTCACCGGCTCGCCGCGCAGCTCGCCGGCCGAGTGCAGGAACGCCTCGGCGAGCAGCGGAATGTCGTCGCGGCGCGCGCGGAGCGGCGGCAGGTGGATGGCAATCACGTTGAGCCGGTAGAAGAGGTCGCGGCGGAAGTTGCCGCGCTTGATCTCTTCCTCGAGGTCGCGATTGGTGGCCGCGATGATGCGCGTGTCGATTGGTTCCGACTCGGTGGCCCCCACGGGGATGATCTCGCGCTGCTGCAGCACGCGCAGGAGCTTCACCTGCGTGGCCTGCGTCGTCTCGCCGATTTCGTCGAGGAAGAAGGTGCCTCCGCCGGCGGCGGTGAAGAGGCCCGACTTGTCCTTCACCGCGCCGGTGAAGGAACCCTTCACGTGACCAAAGAGCTCGCTCTCGAGCAGTCCCTCGGGGAGCGCGCCACAGTTGATGGAGAGAAACGGACCGTCGGCGCGCTGCGACAACTCGTGCAGGTAGCGGGCCACGACCTCCTTGCCCGTGCCCGACTCGCCCGTGATGAGCACCGTCGATTCGGTGCCGGCCACCGCCTCGGCCATGCGCATGACGTCCAGCCATTTCTTGTTGGCGCCGATGGGCGCCCCCTCAGTGGCGCGGTCCCGGCGACGGATCTCCTTCTTGAGCGTGGTGTTTTCGGCGCGCAGGTGGCGGTGCTCGGCGGCGCGGCGGAGGATCGCCACGAGTTCGTCGTTGCGGAACGGCTTCTGGATGTAATAGAAGGCGCCTTCGTTGACCGCCTGCACCGCCGTCTGCAGCGTCGCCTGCGCCGTCATGAGGATGACGGGGACGTCCTTGTCGTGGGCCCGGGAGGCGGCGAGAATCTCGACACCCGTCACCTGCGGCATGCGCACGTCGGTGAGCACGATGTCGTGGTCGCCGCGCTCGAGGGCCTCGAGACCGGCGCGGCCCCCGTGCGCCACCTGCGGCACGAAGCCCTCGCCGCGCAGCAGAATCTCGAGCGTCTCGAGGATGCCCGTCTCGTCGTCGATGACGAGCACGGAGGGCTTGGGGCGTTGGGTCACGCGATGTCTCCGGAACTGCGAGGTGTGCGAGGCAGCAGGACCGAGAATCGTGTCCCGTTCGAATTGGTGTCGACGAGGATGTAGCCGCGGTGCGCCTCGATGGCTCGATGCGCCACGGCGAGGCCGAGGCCGGTGCCCCCCGGCTTGGTCGTGCTGAACGGCTCGAACAGCCGGTCGTGCACGTCGGGATGGACGCCCGGGCCTTCGTCGGACACCGCGATCTCCAGCGCGCCCTGGTCGAACGGAACGCCCGAGGGAAGCTGCCCCTGCTCCACGACACGCGCCGCCACGCGCACGGTGCTGTTGGCGGGCGCCACCTGCAGCGCGTTGAGCACGAGATTGAAGATGGCGCCCTGCAGCAGGTCCTCGTCGCCGTCGAAGCGCAGCGAGTCGCCGGACACCTGCACGTCGAGGTGCACGTCCGCGGCCTTTTCCGGGTGGGCGAACGCGAGGGACGCAGCATCCCGGGCAATCACCCCGAGATCCACCGGTTCCACCCGGGTGACACGCACGCGGGCGAAGTCGAGGAACTCGGTCAACAGGCGCGAGAGCCGGTCGGACTCGCGCACGATCAGGGTGCCCAGCGTGCGCTCATCGTCGGTGGCCGCCGGCCGCCGCGAGATCTGCTCCACGGCGCTGCGAATCGACGCCAGGGGGTTCTTGATCTCGTGGGCGAGGGATGCGGAAAGTTCGGCCACCGCCTCGAGGCGCTGCGCGCGCAGGTTCAGCTGCTCCAGCCGCTTCTGGTCGCTGATGTCCTGAAAGATGGCCGTCGCGGTGCGCGGCACGTGGCGCCAGTCGCCATCGGCGGAGGTGGTGGTCACGCCCACCGGAAACGGACGGCCATCGCGCGTGAGGAATCCCTCGGCGCGGCTGAGATGCACGTTCTCCCTGAGCGCGCGATCGAGGGCGTTGCCAACCACCGGCGCGACGCGCCGCAGGTCGGCGATGACCTGGTAGCCGATGGCCGTCTCGAGCGGGAGATCGAGAAGTTCGCTGGCCATCGGGTTGGCGTACTGCAGCGCCCCGAACTCGTCGACGGTGATGATGCCGCTGCGGATGTTGGCCAGGATGTCGGCGGCGCGCAGGCGCACGCTCGCCAGCTCGGCCGCGAGGCGTTCGCTGCCCTGCCCTCGCTCACGCAGCTTCGCGGCGATGGAGCTCGTGCCAAAGGCCACGCCCACGAAGACGACCAGCTGCAGCAGCAGCGCCACCGACAGCGGCCCTGCACCGAACGCGATGACGTCGGCCACGTAGAAGGTGCTGCCGAGCCCGGCCACGAGGAGCGCGCCGCGCGTGGGCAGCAAGATCGCCGCCGCCGCGTTGACCAGGATGTACAGCGCCGCAAAGCCCGACGTCGCTCCACCGGTGACGTGCACCACCGACGTGACGACCAGCAGGTCGAAGGTGAGCTGCCCGTACAGGAAGCCGATCGTCGGTGACTTGCGCTGAACCTCCGTCCAGATGGACGACGCCACCACGACGATGGTCGTCAGCGCAAAGGTCAGCGACGCGACGAGCGTATTTTCCGGATCGGCGGTCCGCCACCAGAAGATGGCCGCGACGTAGATGGACGTGGCCACCGAGAACTTGGCCAGATACAGCCAGCGCACGACCCGCCGAGAATCCAGGACGGCGAGTAACCTGTCGTCGGCACTTTGGAAGAAATTCGCGCGCATAGTCCTCGGGAGTGGCACCGTTGCAGGATGCAAGAGCCGAAGCATCGGGAATTCTGCCGCATTATGCAAGAGCCGCCGACCTGCAAAGTGCGCGACAAATGCACATAATTAGAGGTTGCCCGTTTCTCCTACTTCCTCCATCCCATCGGCGTTGGCCTCCGACGACCCCCTCGCCATCAGTTCGTCCGTGGCCATCCCGCGTTCCGAACTCGCCGTGCGCGCGTCTCGGGCCGGCGGGCCGGGCGGCCAGCACGTGAACACCTCGTCCACGCGCGTCGAGGTCACCTGGAACGTTCGGCAGTCGGCGGCGCTCACCGATGCGCAGCGCGAGCGGCTGCTCCAGGCGCTCAGCGCGCGTCTCGACGGCAAGGGGACCATTCGCGTGGTGGCCAGCGATACCCGCAGCCAGCGTCAGAATCGCGAGCTGGCCGAGACGCGGCTGGCCGAGGTGGTGCGACGCGCGCTGGTGATCCCGCGAAAACGGAAGGCCACCAAGCCGACGCGGGCGTCGGTGGAGCGACGCCTCGAGGGCAAGAAGCGTTCGGGCACCCAGAAGCGCGCGCGTCGTTGGAAGGGAGACGACTGATGCTGCTGCCGAAGATCGTGACGACCCTTCGCGGCTATGATCGCGCGCAATTCTCCAGGGACGTGGCCGCCGGCGTCATCGTCGGCATCGTGGCGCTGCCGCTGGCGATCGCCTTCGCCATCGCCAGCGGCGTCGGGCCCCAGGCCGGGCTCTACACGGCGATCATCGCCGGCCTGCTGATCTCGCTGCTCGGCGGTTCGCGCGTCCAGATTGGCGGCCCCACCGGCGCCTTCATCGTGATCGTCTACGGCATCGTGCAGCAGCACGGCGTGGGCGGGCTGACGGTGGCGACGATGATGGCCGGCGTCATCCTGATTGCGCTCGGCCTGGCCAAGATGGGGGGCGTCATCAAGTACATCCCCCACCCGGTGACGGTCGGGTTCACGAGCGGCATCGCCGTGGTGATCGCCAGCGGTCAGCTGCGCGACTTCTTCGGCCTCGACCTCGACACGGTGCCGGCCGAGTTCGTGCGGAAGATCGAAGCCCTGGCCGAGCACGCGAGCACGGCGGACGTGACGGCGCTGGTCCTCGCCGTCGTCACGGTGGCCATCGTGCAACTCGCCCACCGGGTGACGACGCGGATCCCGTCGCCGTTCGTGGCGCTCGTCCTGACGACCGCCGCCGCGCAGCTGATGCAGCTGGACGTCGCGACCATCGGCAGCCGCTTCGGCAACATCGACGTCTCGTTCCCGATGCCGCACCTGCCGTCGGTGACCATCCACACCATCCTCCAGCTGGTGGGCGCCGCCTTCACCATCGCCGCGCTGGGCGGCATCGAGTCGCTGTTGTCGGCGGTCGTGGCCGACGGCATGATCGGCAGCCGGCACCGCTCGAACATGGAGCTGATCGCCCAGGGCGTGGCCAACGTGGTGACGCCGCTGTTCGGCGGCATTCCGGCCACCGGCGCCATCGCCCGCACGGCGACCAACATCCGCGCCGGCGGGCGCACCCCGGTGGCCGGCGTCGTGCACGCCATCACGCTGCTCCTCATCACGCTCTTTGCCGGCCGGTGGGCGTCGCTCATCCCCATGCCGACGCTCGCCGGCATCCTGATGGTCGTGGCCTACAACATGAGCGAGTGGCGCACGTTCCGCGGGCTGCTGAGCGCGCCGCGCGGCGACGTGGCGGTGCTGCTGACCACGTTCTTCCTGACGGTCTTCGTGGACCTGACGGTGGCGCTTGGCGTGGGGATGGTGCTGGCGTCGTTCCTGTTCATCCGCCAGATGGGCGAGGCGACGACGGTGCGGGCCATGACCGACGACGACGCCGACCGGGCGCTGCGCACGCTCGACGTGCCGCCGGGCGTGATGATCTACGAGATCGACGGGCCGTTCTTCTTTGGCGCCGCCGAGAAGTTCCGCGACACGATGGCCGAGATCGACCGAGCGCCCAAGGTGCTGGTGCTCCACATGGAGCGCGTCACGGTGCTCGACGCCACCGGGCTCGGCGTCATCCGTGACCTGCTGAAGAAGGGACGCAAGGACCGCTCGACGCTCATCCTCAGCGGCGTGCACTCGCAGCCGATGATCGCCCTGGGCCGGACGGACCTGCTGGACGAAGTCGGCGAGGACAACCTGGTAGCCAGCCTCGACACGGCGATCAGCCGGGCCACCGAGGTGCTGGCGACGCGGGTGACCGGACAGCACCGCATCGCCGAGCGCTGACCGCTAGCGGCGCCCGAAAGCGAAGCCCGCCTGGATGGTAAGCAGGTCGGCGCGAGTGCGCCGTGGCGACAGCACGGGATTGCTGCCGCCGTCGAAGGAGATGTCGTCTTCGGTGAGGTAACGCGCCTCGCCATTCCAGTGGTAGCGGACCCCGATGTCCACCTGGCCGCCACTCCTGCCGACCGGGATGTAGAATCCGCCGTAGAGCGTCCTGGCAAAGGTGGCGTCGCTGTAATTCGTGGACGACGCGAAGGCCTCGCTGGTGGCCTGGCTCGATCCAGAGACGCTCGACGTCGTGAAGAAGTTCGAGAAGCCGATTGAGCCGCCGGCGTATGGCCGCACCCCGGCGCCCGGAAGACCGGCCTGCAGGCCAAGGCCGCCAACGAGGATGTTGTTCGTCGTGTTGACATCCACGTTGATCAGGCCCAACGGCCCGCTGCCGAGCGGCACGCGCCACGTCTCGGATCCGTAGATGCTGTAGCCCAGGTCGCCGCGCACGGCGAACGGCGAGCGTCCGAGGCGCCAGCCGAAGAAACCGTTGGCGCCAAACGCCGCGCTCACGTTCCTGGCAAAGTCGCCCTGCGGGGAGCCGTAGTGGAGCGCGATTCCGGCGACACCAGAGCGCGGAAACTCACTGGGGCCGCTGGAGTCCTGCGCCGAGAGCGGCGCGGCCAGTGCGGCGGCAAGGGCGAGGGCGGAGAAGGTCTTCATGAGAGTGGCTCGTGGGCGACCGCAGTAACGCGATGTGGATGAAAAGAGGAGGGAGGCACGGCGTTCGTGCCTCCCTCCAATTGTACGCGCATTCGGGACGCGCTGTTTCAGGGAATTGCCGGATCCGGCCAACCGTCACCAAAGGGATCGCCGGGCGTGGTGCGCAGTGCCGGCGATGGCGACGGCAGCTCGCCGCGCTCGAGCCACCGCTTGATGTCCGCGGCGACGGCGAGCGTGTGGGCTTTGGTGTCCACCGACTGGCTGAGCGTCGCGGTGCGCTGGGCGAAGGCCTGCAGCGCGGCCAGCTTGAGGTCGACGATGCCCCGCACCTCGGGAGCCGCGTTCCTGTCGGCGGCCAATGCCATGAGGCCGTCGGCCACCGCGCGCTGGGCGACGCGCTGCAGCGCGGCGAACTTGGCGCTCGCGTCGACCGGCCGCTTCCACGTGGACGCGACCAGCGCATCGATCACTTCGGAGAGCGTCGGCAGGTTGGGCGAGCGAGGGGCGAAGGCCACCAGGCGTGCGGTGCGCTCGCGCTGCAGCAGGCCATCGACGATCATCTGCGCCAACGAGCGCGCGGCACTCAATTCATCGAAGGCCGGGCGGGTGCGCGTGCCCACGAGTTCCACGTTGCCGGCGTCCGGACGCGGGATGAAGAGCGAGAGTACGGTGTCGGGAATCGCCAACTCGCGCGGGTCGAGTGCGGCGAGCACCTGCTGCAGCGCCGCGCGCTGCCGCGGGCCATCGACGATGCGGGTGGCGAACTGACCGTCGCCCTTCACCGCGTTGCTGTACTCCATGCCGCCGATCGTCTTGGTGACGCCATTCAGCGCGAACCGATGGAAGAAGTAGAGCAGCGGGAAGCGGTCCTGCAGGATGGCCAGCGACTCGCCATCGCGGATGTTGCGCAGGCCGAACCGGCTGAGCGCGAGACGGCGGGTGTCGGTCTGGTGCCTGAGAAACTCGCCGGCGGTGGCCGCGTCATCCCACAGGTTGGTGCGCGGATCGCTCGCGCCCTCGGGGCGCGCGTCGGCGTCGGCGAGGTAGAGGAAGCCCTTCCTGAGTCCGTCGGCGACGATGGCCTTGAGCGAGTCGGCCTCGGACTCGGGCGGGAAGATGCCGTAGCCCCAGTGAATGGCCCAGACGTCGTACGGACCGGGGCCCGCATCGTACGCGGCCGAGACGTCGATCTCGCCGTTCTTCAGCCTGATGCGCGGCGCCGGATAGTCCATCACCGAGCCGCGCTCGTACGTGGACGCGATGTAGTTGTGCTGCATCCCCAGCGTGTGCCCGACCTCGTGCGCGCTCACCTGCCGCACGCGGGCCAGCACGAACGCCGTATCCGCCGGTGACGCGGCGGCGCCCATGAAGGCGGCATAGATGTTGTAGTCGGTGCGCGCGCGGTGCGAGTCCATGCGCGCCATGGCCTTGAGCATCTCGCCGGTGCGCGGATCGGTGAGCGCGCCACCCACCGACCAGCCGCGCTCATTGCGGTTCTCCCACTGCACCACGTTGTAGCGCGCGTCCATCGGATCGGCGCCCTCGGGGAGGTACTCCACCCTGAAGACCCCGGTGAGCCCGGCCTTGTCGAAGGCCTCGGTCCACCAGGCCACGCCCTCGAACGTCGCCGTGCGCAGGGGCTCGGGAATACCGCGATCGATGTAGTACACCAGCGGGTTCTTGATCGGCGACCGGGGGTCGCGGGGGTTGACGCGCTCGAGCCGGTGGCGCGCCGCCCACTGCTGCTGCAGCTGCGCCTGGATGGGCTGCGCATAGTCCTTGAAGCCGATGCCGAAGAATCCGACGCGCGGGTCGATGGCGCGCGGACGGAAGTTGTCGTCGGGCAACCGCAGCAGCGTGATGTGCTGCCGCAGCGTCAGCGCCTTGCCGTCGGGCACGATGGAGCCGACGACGCGGCCCGGCTGTGCCGCGGCGGCGAAGGTGAGCGCCACGTCGATCTCGGTGTTGTCGGCGAACGCCCTGGTGTACGGCTTGAACACGCTCGACCGATCGCGTGCCACGGCGTACACCCCTTCCTGGCTGCGTTGCAGCGTGGCGCTGACGTCGTTCCAGTCGCGCATCACGAGGTCGGTGGCGTCGACCAGCAACCGGCGACCCTCCTCGGCCACGATGGGCAGTGCCGCGATGGTACTCGCCGGGAATGACTCGTCGACGGTGCGCCGGTGTTCGGCGCCACCGCTGGAGCGATAACTCCAGTTTTCGAAGACGACGAAGACCTTGTCACCATGCCGGTCGAAACGCGCCACCTGCTCGGTGCCGCCCGATCCGCGATCGATCCCGAGGGGGTTCGAGCCGAGTCCCGTGGCGAGCGTGGCCAGAAAGAGCGCGCGCGAGGAGTCGCCGGGAAGCTCCAACCAGACGGCGCCCGTCTTGTCGTTGAGATACACCGGTATGAAGCCGTCGCGCCTTTCGAGGCCGGCGGTGCGCGCGGCGATCGTGGCGGGCGAGGTGACAGCCTGTTGTGCGGGCAGGAGGCCGGGAGTGGCGAGTGCAATGCACGCAGAGCCAAGAACTGCGAATTTGGCGGACATGAAGGGGACCTTGTGGCGGGTGACGCGCAGAACGTCGCCAGACGCCCCGGCGACCGCAAGCGCTCGGTCGGTGTTCAGCCGCTTGCGGGAAGAAGGGGGCCATCGGCGCGATGCCGACGGCCCCCTCTGTGCACCCTTCACCCTGCGCCGATCAGTTCGGCTTGGCGACCAACGCCTTCACGCCATCGGGAAGGTTGAACACGGCCGGATCGACCTTGTCCCACTCATAGGAAGTGAAGACAAGCGTGACATCACCCTGCGGCGTCTTCTGGATCACCTTGGACGGCATCTTCACTCCCCCCTGCTCCATGTAGTCGGACAGCACCGACGTGATGTCGATCTTGCCCATCTGCGTCTCGGTGGAGCGAACGGAGCCCGCGGCGAGCCCGGTCTCGACGTCGAAATACTGGATGGTCTCGCCGCCGGCGGCCTTCACCAGTTTCACCTTGTAGCACTTGCGTCCCTCGAAGTCCTCGAGCGCCACCGTCTCGATGCTCGAGTACTTGCCGGGTTCGGGGAAGTCGGCGAGGAAGTCGGCCTGCGACTTCGCCTGATCGGCCATCTCACCGCTCAATATGATGTAACCGGCGCCGGGCTGATTGGCCCAGGCCGTCGTCCCATCGAAGCCCTGCGCCGACTCACCGAACGAGCCGATGACGATTGTCTGTACGAACTTGTTGGGCTTGGCGCGCCACAGGTTCACCGGCCCTTCGATGCCCATCGCGGCCATCGAGAAGGTGCCGATCATGTGCAGCGAACTGTGCTTGTCCATGGCTTCACGGCCGCCCATCGCGGCCACGTGTTTGGCAACCAGTCCCCTGCCGTCGGGCAACGCCTGCGCGGAAGCGGTGACGGGGAGCGCGGCGATAAGTGCCAGCGCAAACAGCGTGCGGCGAGTGTTCATGTCTGCCCTCGGGTTGTGGCGGGACCGGCCGCCGTGGCCGGACGCAGCCTGAAATGTGGGGAGGTGCCAGGGTGTGGCGCCATCCACCCGGGCGTCGAGTTCGGCCGGGAAGCGCGTGACATGCGCGGGCTGGAAGCGCTAGGCGGGCGGAACCGGGAGTCCCGCCTCGATGGCCAGCCGAATGCGCTCGCGCTGCCGGTCCGTGCCGCCCAGGATGACGGCGATGAGGTTGTTCTGGACGACGAACATCGGCAACGCCGCCCACGCCGACGCGGGATCCCTGGGAAAGGCCGTCAACGTATCAATGGTTGCGCTCACCGCGCGCCGTGCCAGACTGTCGCTGTACATCCACGCCAGCAGGTGCGCGTCGCCCAGAAGGAAGCCGACCGGCTTCACCTTGTAGTCAGGGTGCGCGCTCAGGGAGTCGTCGGGGCGCGGCGCGAGGCCGGCGCTGACCAGGCGCTGCGTCAACTGCGGCTCGGTCCATCGCCCGGTCGGCGCCACGCGCGGCGCGCGGCGCACCTGCTGGGCGACCGAGTCGACGACGCTGCGGTCGCGCGCGGCGCGCACCTGGCGCGGGTCCTCGCTTGAACAACCCACCACGCAAAGGCAGAGGCAGAGGCAGGGAAATGACAACTGGCGCATATTCCCAATATGTCACACCGACGCCCCAACGACGAAGACGACGGTGCCGACGATGCCGACGACCACGTGCGGCTGGACAAGTGGCTCTGGGCGGCGCGCTTCTACAAGACGCGCGCCATCGCGGTGGAAGCCATCGGCGGCGGCAAGGTGCTGTGCAACGGCGAGCGCCCCAAGCCGGCGCGCGAGATGCACGTGGGCGACGAAGTGCGGCTGCGACTCGGGCCCTACGAGCACGTGGTGATGGTGCGCTCGCTGAACGCGCGGCGCGGTCCGGCCAGGCAGGCGGTCCTGATGTACGAGGAGACGGCGGAGTCGCTGGCCGCACGAACGAAACTCGCGGAACAGCTGAAGCTCGCCAGCGCGTTCAACCCGCAGGCGTCGTGGACCGATTCCAAGAAGGACCGGCGCGATGTGCGGCGGGTGAGGGGGAGAGAGTAGCGAGTCTCTGTTGGATCACCCCGCCGCGATCGCCGAGAGCGTCGCATCATCGAGCCGGTGCCCGCCCTCGAACGCGATCCCCTCGTAGGTGAAGCCCGCCGCAGCGAGCCGAGCCTCTTCCCGCGCGACGACATCAGGCGTCGCGAACCTGTCTCGCGTACCAAGCACCAGCTGCACTCGCGTATTGCGCAGCGGCGCGGCCGGCGAGACAAGATCGAGTTCCGGGGCGATCAACCCGCCCCAGCAGACGAGCCGCGCCGCGCGCACCCGACCGGCGGCCACCCAGCGTGACGCCGTGGCCGTGCCCTGAGAAAAGCCCAGCACGTGGATGGGGGGCAACGCCGGTATTCCGGCCCCCAGCGACTCCACGAGGAGGTCGAAGTAGCGCAGGTAGTCGGCGATCTCATTCAGCCGATCCTCGCGCGTCATCCAGGACGCGCCCACCCGCGCTTCGGCCGGCGTGGAAGCTGAGCCGGGTTCGTAGTACCGGGAAAGCGCCTCGGGCGCGACCACCAGGCGGCGCCCGTCATCGAGCGCGCGGCACTGCGGCAGGAAGTCGGCGGAGAGCTGGCCGTAACCGTGAATGACGATCCACCATTCACGGGCAACGGCAGGGGCAGGGCCGAAGGCGGCGTATCGAGCCGTGCGGGGGACGGTGAGCGAGGCACTGCGCAGCTCAGGCATGTCGGCAAGATGACCAGTGGCGTGGCATTTCGGCCAGCGGCGCGTTGCGCCGGGCGGTGCGGGGTGGCTACAATTCGCGCACTGAACTGGAGAACACTGATGTCGAACCCGCAGCAGGTGAAGCCGTCGTCGCAGGGATGGGGCGTGGCCGCCTTCATCATCATCCTCGCGATCGTGTCCAACACGGTGGCGTACCGGATCCACAAGGCGACGTACCTGATGCCTGACGCGCCGGCGGCAACTGCCAGGCATTAGTCGCGGCATCACCGTGTGACCCAGCGTGCGGCGGAGGCCTTTGCGGCCTCCGCCGCATCGTGCTTTGGTGGCGCCGCGACCTACCCCGGTTTCGTGCGTCGTCCGGCGGTGTGCGCCAGGACGAGGGCGCGTGCTACGTCTTGTGCCGGAAGGTGATGCGGCCGCGGCTCAAGTCGTAGGGAGAGACTTCGACCGTCACGCGATCGCCGGCCAAGACGCGAATGCGGTGCCGGCGCATCTTCCCCGCCATGGTGGCCAGCACATCGTGCCCGTTGGTGAGGCGCACGCGAAACGTGGCGCTGGGAAGCACTTCGTTGACGGTGCCCTCAAGTTCGATCGCTTCTTCCTTCGCCATAAGTCCGGATGATCGTTGCGCGGTCTTGGTGCAGCCCGCCCCGGCCGCTTGGGGCAAACTAGAAATCTATAGAGGGAGACGGCCGTAGGCGAGGAGCTAGCTGCTGGCAGCTAGCCGCTAGCAGCCTCCTGTCGCCCGGGGGTGCCGGTGGTTAGCGTCAAGGCTTCCCACCACCTATCTCATGCCCCGTCGATTCTCGCTCGCCGCGCTCGCCGTGTTCGCCGCCGCTCCCCTGCTCGCCGCGCAGGCCCCGTCGTCGCTGGAGGCCGAGATCAGGCGGCGCGCCCTGGCCGTGAACCCGCAGGTGGTCGCCTGGCGGCGCGACATCCACGAGCATCCGGAACTCGGAAACCGGGAGACGCGCACGGCG
>JBBTJT010000003.1:0-5886 GCA_038059315.1 Gemmatimonadota bacterium | reverse complement strand
GCGGACCACCGTGCGTAATGTTAGGCTGAAAGTGGTCCGTGGAAATTCAGGCTAGACGATGGTCGATAGTCTGCGGTCTAGTACTTCAGCCCCGCCTTCGCCGCGAACTTCTCCATCGCCTCCCGCGCATCCGCGGTGAGGTGCTGCGGCGCCTCGATGCGCACCTCGAGCAGCAAGTCGCCCTTCTTCCCCTCGCGCGCAATCCCCTGCCCCCGCACGCGGAAGCGCTTGCCGCTGGGCGTCCCTCCGGGAATGGCGATGGTCACCTTCTTCTCGTCGAGCGTCGTCACCGTGACCTTCGAGCCGAGCGTGGCCTGCGCGATGTTCACCGGCACCTCGGCGATGAGGTCGAGGCCGTCGCGCGAGAAGAGCTTGTCGGGCTCCACCTTGAAGGTGATGACCAGGTCGCCCGACGGGCCGCCGCGTCCGCCGCGTCCGCCCTGCCCCCTCAGGCGAATCTTGCCGTCGGTATCGGTACCCGGCGGCACCGTGATCAGCACCTTCTTCCTGGAACGCAGCGCACCCTGCCCGCTGCAGGTGGCGCACCGCTCGCTCGGCAGCACTCCCTTGCCCAGGCACATCGGGCACGGACGGCTGACGGCGAAGCTCCCCTGCCCGAACGCGATCGTACCACGGCCATTGCACTCCGGGCACTGACTGAGCTTGGCGCCCTTGGCCGCGCCGCTCCCGCCACAGACCGCGCACTCCTCGTTGACCTCGAGTTCGATGGGCACCTTGCCCCCGATGGCCGCGATGCGGAACGGCACTTCGAGCGTCGTCTCGATGCTCTGTCCCTTCTCCGGTTCGCTCGGCTTCTGGCGCTGGGCGCCGCCACCGAACATCGAGCTGAACAGGTCGCCCAGGCCGCCAAGGCCGCCGACGTCGAAGTCGTCGAACTTCCCCCCCGACGGTGCGCCGGAGGCCGGCCGGGCGCCCGGGCGTGCGCCGCCACGGAAGCCGCCGGTGGAGCCGCCGCCCGGCCGGCGCGCGAAATCGCCGAACGCACCGAGTCGCCGCATCTCGTCGTACTGTTTGCGCTGCTTCGCGTCGCCCAGCACGTTGTAGGCCTCGGAAATCTCCTTGAAGCGCTCCGCCGCCCTGGGATCGCTCTTGTTCGAGTCGGGGTGGTGCTGCTTGGCCAGGCGGCGATACACCTTCTTGATCTCGTCCGCCGTGGCCTTGTCGGGAACGCCGAGCACGGCGTAGAAGTCCTTGCCGTGTGTCATCGGACGGTCAGCCGTTCCACTGCTTGACGACGACGCGCGCCGGGCGCAGCAGCTGCCCGTTGAAGACGTAGCCCACCTGATAGACCTGCGACACGCGCTCGTCTTCCTCGGGGAGTGCCGCCGGCATGGCGCTGAGGGCCTCGTGCAGCGCCGGGTTGAACACGTCACCCTCCGGGTTCAACACTTCGAGTCCGTGCCCGGACAGCGACTTCAGCACCTTCTTCTCAACCATGGCGACGCCATCGACGATGGCCTGAGCCGGCGTGGTGGTGGCGTCGACGTGCGCCACGCGCCCGAGGTCGTCGAGTGAATCGAGCAGGCCGCTGATGAGCAGCCCCATGCCCTTGAGCTCGGCGTCCTGCCGGTCCCGAACGCTGCGCCGGCGGAAATTCTCGAAGTCGGCGAAAAGGCGCAGGTACTTGTCCTGCTGCTCGGCCAACTGTCGCTGCGCCTCCGTCTCGGCGGCGCTCGCGGTTTCGACCGGCGCCTCGGAGGTCATCGAGGCGTCGTCATCCGGGGCCAACGGTTCGTCGGAGTAATCGTTCGGGTCAGTCATGTCGGATGCAATGGGCTCTCGCCCACGGGCACGGAGAATCCGCACGCCGCAGGACCAATGAATTTCACGGCAAGTGGACATCCAGTGCAACCAGCGGACCGGTGAAATCTGTCAAAATGACCACGGCCCCTGGGGAGCCGTACGGGGGCCCAGGGGCGAGCGTTTCGGCTTTCGAGACGAAATGCGCAGTGTCGGAGCGGTTCGATGACGCGCTTCGTGGCCAGCCAGCCGAGGGTGCGCCGTGCCCACTTGTCTACCCGCCCTCGCCGAGCGTACCGTATGGTCATGCCCGCCCTCGCCGACCGATTCTGGACGCCGGAAGACATTCTCGCGCTGCCCGACGACGGCGCCCGCCACGAGTGCATCGACGGTGTGCATCTGGTGACGCCCACACCGCGAATGGACCACCAGCGCGTGGCGATGGCGCTGGCTCGCCGGCTTCGCGCGTTCGCCGAACAGCTGAGGCTCGGCGAGGTATTCGAACTGCCCGGCGACCTCCGGCTCGAGCAGACGGCGCTGGTGCAGCCCGACGTGTTCGTCATTCGACAGCTCCCCGGCTCGCGGCGACCGCGATCGTGGTCCGAGGTCACGTCGCTCTGGCTGGCCGTCGAGGTGCTGTCGCCGTCCACGGCGCGCACCGACCGGACGCGTAAGCGCGCGCTCTACCAGCGCACGGATGTGGGCGAGTACTGGATTGTCGACGCCGACGCCCGGGTGGTGGAACGCTGGCGCGCGGACGATTCGCGCCCCGAGATTCTCAGCGGCTCGATGACCTGGCAGCCGATGCCCGATCACCCTGCCCTGGTTATCGACCTCGACGCGCTGTTCGCCGAAGTGTACGGGGATGACGACCCCGTTACGCCGTCCCCGCCAGCATCCGCCGCACCAGGTTGAGCGCGGCCTGTGCGCTGCGCTGGCGCACCTCGTGGCGGTCGCCCACCAGCGAACCACGAAAGCTCTTCACATTGCCGTCGATATCCGCGGCGATGCAGACGGTGCCGACGGGCTTGTCGGGCGTGCCGCCGCCGGGGCCGGCGATGCCGGTGATTCCGACCCCGACTGCCGACCCCAACAGCGCGCGCGCGCCACTCGCCATTTCGCGCGCTGTCTCCTCGCTGACCGCACCGTGCTCGGCGAGCGTCTGTTTGCCCACCCCGAGCTGGCCCATCTTCACGTCGTTGTGGTACGCGATGACTCCACCGAGCACCACATCGCTCGAACCGGCGACGGCGGTCAGCCGCGCGCCAAGCATTCCGCCGGTGCAGCTCTCGCCGACGGCGATCTTCTTGCCGGCGGCACGCAGCGCGGCGAGCACCGACGCGGCGAGGTCGGCAGCGCCTTCGCCGTACACGTGATCACCGGCCACTTCCTTCAACGCGTCGCCGACGCGGACGAAACGGGCGTCGGCATCCTGGGCCGTGACGCCTCGCGCCGTCAGGCGAAGGTCCACGCCTTCCCATCCCGGCAGGTAGGCGAGTTCGAGCCCCTCGAAGTCGAGGTCCTGGAGGTTGCGAATGCGGTCGGAGAGCGCGCTTTCCGAAATGCCGGTCGTCCGGATGGTCCGCGACGCCACCACCATCGGCTCGCCGGGCAACCGCGCGCGGATGAGCGGCAGCAGCGAGTCGGCGAACATGCCGCGCATCTCCCGCGGCACACCGGGGAGCATGGCCACCCAGCGACCGCGCTCGTCCTCGAGCCAGATGCCCGGCGCCGAGCCGTGCCGGTTCTCGAGGATGGTCGCGCCCGACGGGATGAGTGCCTGCTGCCTGTTGCTCTCGGGCAGGTCGCCCGGCCACCCGCGCGACTTCCAGCGCTGGCGCAGGCTCTCGACGATGGACTCGTCGAGCTGCATCTCGCGCCCGAAGAGCGCGGCGATGGACGGCTTGGTGCGGTCGTCGCTGGTGGGGCCGAGGCCGCCGGTGGTGATCACGGCGCCGGTGCGATCGAGCGCCTCGCCGACGGCCGCGCCAATCTCGTCGGCGCCGTCACCCACCGACGCGCGGCGCGCCACCGTGACGCCGTACTGCGAAAGCTCGCGCGCGAGGTGCGCACCGTTGGTGTCGATGGTGAAGCCGAGCAGGAGCTCGTCTCCAATGGTGACGACCTCGATGTTCATGGGCTGGTGCGAAGCACCTTCCCGTACCGCTGCACGTAGATGACGAAGCTCCAGACGGTCAGCGCCACGGCGATGACCATCGTGACGGAGCCGATCGTGCCGAGCAGCAGCACGGCCTGGTCCCACGCCGGCGCGGTGAAGCCGTGCTCCTCGAGCCAGGTGCGAAAGGCAAACCAGAAATACGCGGCGCCCACCCAGATGTACTGGAACGTCGCCTTGGCCTTGCCCGGCCCGATGGCGGCAATCACCACGCCCCGCTGCTGGGCGACATGGCGGAACCCGGTCATCGCCGCCTCGCGTCCGAGCACGATGACGAGCACCCACCACGGCAGCGACACGGGCGAGGTAAACCAGGTGACGAACGGGTAGCTCGACGACTCGGCGACGCGCGGAATCCACCGCACCATCAGGTCGCCGCGCGGCGCCTGCAGGATGAACATCGGGATGAACGTCGCGAGCAGGAAGATCTTGTCGGCCAGGGGATCCAGCAGGCGGCCGAGATCGGTCTCCTCATTGCGCGACCGGGCCAGCTTGCCATCGTAGTGGTCGGAGATCGCCACCACGAGGTACAGGACGAAGGCGATGCCGCGCCAGTGCGCGGAGTGCACGAACGGGAGCCACGCCACGAGTGGCGTGAGCGCGATGCGGCCGGCGGTGATCCAGGTGGGAAGGTTCACGCGCGATCCCGCCCGGTCAGGCGAGCGCCTTGAGGACGAGCTTGGACACGGCCTTCAGGGTGTCGAACACGCCCTCGCCGGTGATGGCCACGGCCTCGAAGTACGTCGCGCGTTCGATCCACTCGCCAGTGGGCAGCTGCTCGATGAGGTTCTCGTTCGGATGAAACGGATCGGGCGTCACGCGCTGCCGGGCTTCGTCGGCGAGTTCCCAGCCGGGGTTGAGCGCCGCCTGCAAGTCGGCCAGCGGAGCGGCGTTGGGAAGGTCGCGCTTGTTGTACTGCAGGACGAACGGCATCTTGGTCAGGTCGTACCCGTATTCGGCCATGTTGTCGTACAGGTTCTGCATGGCCTCCTGGTTCGCCTCCATGCGCTCGACCTGCGAATCCGCCACGAACACGATGCCGTCGACGCCCTTGAGGATGAGCTTGCGCGAGGCGTTGTAGTACACCTGGCCCGGCACCGTATAGAGGTGGAAGCGCGTCTTGAAGCCGCGGATCGTCCCGAGGTCGACCGGCAGGAAGTCGAAGAACAGCGTGCGCTCGGTTTCGGTGGCCAGCGAGATCAGCTTGCCACGCGTGTCGGGCTTCACCTTGCCGTACACGACCTCGAGGTTCGTGGTCTTGCCGCCAAGGCCCGACCCGTAATAGACGATCTTGCAGTTGATCTCGCGCGACGCGTAGTTGATCATCGACATGGCCGTTCTCTCCTAGCTGAACAGTTGGTCGATCTCGTCGTCGGCGCCGGCGAGAAGGTGTGGTTGCTGCGGCTGGCCGCTGGTGCCGCGCGAAAAGACGGTCTCGAAGAGCCGGGTGAGCTCACCCACGGTTTCCTTCATCTTGAGTCGCACCAGGCCAAGCGTTGTCCGGTTGTCGAAAAGTGTCACGAGAATGACGCGGCGCGCCACGTCCGCCAGGTACATCGACTCCTTTTCTCCCTGATGGAACAGGGAGTTGAAATCGGTCTCCCCGATCAGGCGGGCCAACTGGTCGTTGGCGCTGAAGTCGGCGGCGGTCAGCGTGGCAAACGCCGTCGGGTCGAAATTCGGCTGCTCACCGACAGTCGCGACCAACTGCCCCGAGCGGTCGACGAGGAGCGCGCACCGGGCGTTGCAGTCGAAGAGGAACTTCTGGAGCGTATGCGTGATCGCCCCGAAATCTTCTTCAGTAAAGGACCAGCTGGCGGAACCAACGGACATGGAGGAGGGCTGGAGACGGGCTAAAGATGATACATGGTGCTTGGGGAGGACAGGCCTACCCCTCGTCCCCATGGTGCAGGGGGGCAGAGGCACAGTGGAGTGCAGCGGAAGGAGAG
>JBBTJT010000002.1:7000-10157 GCA_038059315.1 Gemmatimonadota bacterium | reverse complement strand
GATGTCGTTCCCCCAGGTCGCCCTTCGTGCCCCTTCGTACCCTTTGTGCCTTCGTGGTATGCAGTAAGCGCTAGTGCGCCCGCGACCCGGAAGTCATCGCGCTCACCATCTCGTCAAAGCCCTCGGCGGCCGCGGCATCGCGCGTCAGGAGCGACGTGATGATGCCCACGAGGAACGAACCGGGAATGGTGATCAGCGCCGGGTTCTTCAGCGGAAACCAGGCGCTCTCGTGCTTCAGGATATCCACCTGGATCACCGGCGACAGCGCGATGAGCGCCAGCGTGGCGAAGGTGCCAAAGAGCATCGAGGCCACCGCGCCGTTGGTCGTGCAGCGCCGCCAGAAAATGGACAGCACGAGGGCGGGGAAGTTGGCGCTCGCCGCGATGGCGAAGGCGAGCGACACCATGAAGGCGACGTTTTGCCCCTTGAAGGCGATGCCGAACACCACCGCCAGCAGCCCGGCGATGAGCGTCGCCACCCGCGCCACCTTCATCTCCTCCTCGGGGCGCGCATCGCCCTTGCGCACGATGCTGGTCCACAGGTCGTGCGACAGCGCCGAGGCGCCCGACAAGGTCAGCCCGGCCACCACCGCAAGGATGGTGGCAAACGCCACCGCCGCAATGAAGCCGAGGAACGGCGTGCCTCCCAGAAACTCGGCCAGCAGCGGCGCGGCCATGTTGCCGCCCTTGTCGAACTGGGTGATCACCTCGGGCCCCACCAGCACCATGGCGCCGAAGCCGAGGATGAACGTCAGCAGGTAGAACGTGCCGATGAGGCCGGTGGCGTAGAACACCGAGGTGCGCGCCGCGCGGGCATCGGGCACGGTGTAGAAGCGCATGAGGATGTGCGGAAGCCCGGCCGTGCCGAACATCAGCGCCAGCCCGAGCGAGATCGTATCGAGTGGATTGGTCACCAGCTTGCCGGGCGCCAGCACGCTGTCGCCGTATCTGGCGGCGGCCGCGGCGAACAACTCCGCGGGATTGCCGTGAAAGTGCGCCATCACCATGGTGGCCAGCAGGAAGGCGCCGCCGAGGAGGAGCACGGCCTTGACGATCTGCACCCAGGTGGTGGCGAGCATCCCGCCGAACAGCACGTAGGCCATCATCGCCACGCCGACGATGACCACCGCGGTCTCGTAGGAGAGGCCGAACATCAGCTTGATCAGGCTGCCGGCGCCGACCATCTGCGCGATCAGGTAGAACAGGACGGTGGTGAGCGTGCCGAGTGCCGCGGCGATGCGCACCGGAGTGTGCCGGAGGCGGGTGGCCACCACGTCGGCGAAGGTGTACTTGCCGAGGTTGCGCAGCGGTTCGGCGATCAGGAACAGGACCACCGGCCATCCGACCAGCCAGCCGGTGGAGTAGATGAGGCCGTCGAAGCCCGACGTCGACACCAACCCGGCGATGCCGAGAAAACTCGCCGCGCTCATGTAGTCGCCGGCCAGGGCCAGGCCGTTCTGCCCGGCGCTGACTGTGCGCCCGGCGGCGTAGTAGTGCTCCGCGGTGCGCGTGCGCCGGGCCGCCCACCAGGTGATGCCGAGCGTGATGCTGATGAACCCGAAGAAGAACGCCATGGACACGACGTTCGGCTTGCCGATGGCGCTGCCCGCGGCGGCGGCCGGTGCGGCAGCCGCCTGAAGAAGCCACACGACGCCGGTCACTTGGCGTTCTCGCCGCGAAGGCGGGTGATCTCGGCGTCAAAATGGCGATTGGCCCACCAGACGTAGTACCACGTGGTGGCCCAGGCGGCGACGATCACCAGGGCGCCCAGCAGGATGCCGACGCTCAGCCCGGGCGCGACCAGCGAGCCCATGAACGGCTTGCGATAAGCCACGAGCAGAATGAAGCCGAAGTAGACGGCGGCCACGACGGCGGTGAGCGCGATGGCCACGCGCCAGCGTCGTTCGTGGAGGAGGTGATAGCTCATGGGGGACTCGTGAAGGTCAGCGTGGCGAGAGCGGGGGAAGGAGCGACGCGCTCCGCGGTGCGCACAGGACCGCGCGGAGAAGGTCGCGCATTGCCGGGCGCAGTGCCAGACGCCGGGTCGACGCACGACGGGGGGCGGCCTGTCGGCCACCCCCCGTCGGTCCTGCGTTTCAACGACTTCACGATCAGGCGATTGCGGTTCTCGCCACGGCCTCCGAGCAGCAGGCCGCCGGCTTCGCCGCTCAGGGCTCGACCTTGAGCACCTGCTTGTACGTCTTGTCGCCGACCTTGAGCGTGACGAGGTAGGAACCTGCGTCGACCTCACCGCCGCCGGCTCCTGCACCGAAGCCACCACCGCCGCCGAAGCCGCCTCCGCCCGCCGGCACGCGAATGCCGATGAGGTCGAAGATCTTGCGCACGTTCTCGGGCTCGGGGCCGCGCTGTGGACCTCCGCCGCCCGCCGGCGGGGCCGCGAGGCCCGGCAGTGCGGCGTTCCCCTCACCGGGGCGCGCGCAGAACGCGTCCCACTGCGTGAGCGGACGCTCGCAGCCCACCGCCCCGCGGCCAGCGGCACCGCCACCACCGCCGCCACCGCCGCGTCCAGCGAAGCCGGCGCCACCCGCCGGCGGGTTCAGCAACTGCTTGGCGCGCGCGATGGCCGCACTGTCATACTTGGCGCTCACGAGCGAGTCGAGCACCACCGGACCGCGCACCGCCTTGATGACGGAGTCGCGTCGCTCCGACGGCGACAGCGGCACGGGAGCCGCCGGGCGCGGCATCGCGCGGTAATTCCACGAGACCGTCTTCACGCCGGCGCCGCCCGGCGCCGCAAGGTTGGCCAGGGTATCGCCGGCCACGTTGGTGATGATCACCCGCGCCGACGACGGGGCGTTGGCGCCCAGCCGGTACGAAATATCCGCGCCATATTGCGGGCTGGGCGTGGCGAAGAACGCCTGGGCGTTGCCGTTGCCGCTGGCCATCAGGTTCGGCGCCTCTCCCCACCGGTACGCGGTGCGCGGCTCGAACAGGTGGGCCTCGGCGGCGAGCACCTTCGCGTCGAGCTGTTGCAGCGGCGCGATGTCCACGGTCCACAGGCTGCGCCCATGGGTGGCGGCAATCAGCTCGCGGTCGCGCGGGTGGATCTTGAGATCGTACACGGGCACGGTGGGCATGCCGCTCATGAAGCGCGACCAGATGGCGCCCTTGTCGATCGACGCGTACACGGCCACCGA
>JBBTJT010000002.1:0-6900 GCA_038059315.1 Gemmatimonadota bacterium | reverse complement strand
TCATGAAGCGCGACCAGATGGCGCCCTTGTCGATCGACGCGTACACGGCCACCGATGAGCCCACGAACAGCAGGTTCGGGTTGGTCGGATCCTCGCGGATGACGTGCAGGAAGTCGCCCGGCGCGTCCTTGGGGAGGTTGTTGACGATCGACTTGAACGTCTTGCCGCCGTCGACGGTGGCGTACAGATACGGCGTGAAATCGTTGTTGCGGTGGTTGTCGAAGGCCACCCAGAACGCCAGCGAATCGAAGTGCGAAGGCTCGACGCGCGTGACGTAGATCTCGCTGTATGGCAGGCCGGGGAAGCGCCCGGTGAGGTTCTCCCATGAACCGCCGTCGTTGGGCGACTTCCAGACGTTGCCGTCGTCGGTGCCGGCGAGCAGAAGCCCCGGCTTGACGTACGACTCGGCGAGCACGGTGACCGTCCCGTAGGTCTCGGCGCCCGTGGCGTCGAGCGTGATGCCTCCGGTGAGGTTCATCGAGGTGTCGATCTTGGCGGCGAGCTTCTTGGACAGGTCGGGCGAGATGAGGAACAGGTCGTCGCCCTGCTTGGTGCTCTTGAGCACGCGGTTGCCGGCGAAGTAGAAGGTCTTCGGGTTGTGCGGCGACAGGAAGAACGGCGAGTTCCAGTTGAAGCGCAGCGCGAGGTCGATGGAGTCGGCCTTCTGCTTGGCCTTCAGCGCGTTGACCTGGGCCGTGACTTCCTTGCTGGCCGGCTTCAGCGGGTCACCTCGCACGATGGCGATGGAGTCTTCCCACTTCCGGAACTGCGCCTGCCACGTCGGCTTGCGGAGCGCCGTGCGCTCGCCCGTGCGCACGTTCACGCGCGACACGTTGCCGCCCTGCGACTCGCCGTAGGCGATGTCAGGGTCGATCGGGTCCTGCGCGGTGTAAAAACCGTCGCCGCCGGCAATGGTGTACCAGTACGCCAGGTTGATCGACCCGCTCTTGCGGCGGCTCGGGCCGCACCACGTGCCATTGTCCTGCGCGCCGGCGCAGACGTTGTACGGGACCGCCATGTCGTAACTGACTTCGTAGAACTGGGCGATCGGCAGGTTCTGCATCTGCACGTAGTTGCCGCCCTTGTCGAACGAGATGGCGACGCCGCCGTCATTGGCGAGGGCAAGGCGCTCCGGGTCGTTCGGGTCGATCCACAGCCCGTGATCGTCCACGTGCACGTTCTGCGCCGCGACGCGCGCCGTCTTGCCGCCGTCATTCGACACCATCAGCTGCGTCGAGGAGAAGTAGACGCGGTCGGCGTTCCGGGGGTCGACGCGCACCTGCGAGTAATAGAAGGGGCGCACGTTGGCGTTGTTGGTCTTCACCCAGGTCTTGCCGGCATCGGCGGAGCGGTAGAGACCGTTGTCGGCGGGCACGCGCTCGGCGACGATCTTGCCGTCCTTCGACGGCTTGCCGGCTTCCACCATCGCGTACACGACGTCGGGGTTGCTCGGCGCGATGGCCAGACCGATGCGTCCCTTGGGCCCGGTCGGAAAGCCGTTGCCGGTGATCTCGGTCCACGACTTGCCGGCGTCGAGCGACTTCCAGAGCCCGGAACCCGGACCGCCGCTCTTGAGCGAATACGGGGTGCGCAGGCGCTCGTAGGCGGCGGCGTACACCACGTCCGGGTTGCGCGGATCGAGCGCGACGTCCACGAAGCCGGCCTTGTCGCTGATGAACTTCACCAGTTGCCACGTCGTGCCGCCGTCGGTGGTCTTGTAGAGGCCGCGTTCGGGTTGCTCGACCACGCCGCACCGAGTGCCGCCACCCAGACGACGTTCGGGTTGCGCGGGTCCACGGCGACGCGCCCGATGTGCTGCGTCTTCTCCAGCCCCATCAGCTTCCAGGTGATGCCGCCGTCGGCCGACTTGTAGATGCCGGCGCCCGGTTCAATGGAGTTGCGCGAGTGCGGCTCGCCTGTGCCGAGCCAGACCTGCTGCGTGTCCGACGGCGCAATGGCCAGCGTGCCCAGCGAAGCGACCCGCTTGTCGTCGAACACCGGACGCCACGTCTGGCCGAAGTTGGTGGTCTTCCAGACGCCGCCGGCCGCCGCAGCGACGAACAGCGTCTTGCTGGGACCGGGGATGCCGGCGACGTCGGAGAGGCGGCCCATGAAGTTGGCCGGGCCGATGTTGCGCCATTTCATCGCGGCGATGGTCGCCGAGTCGATGGCCTGGCCCGATCCGACGGTCGGCAGCGCCGCCGCGGCGATGAGGGTCAGAAGCGCGAGAGCACGAGAACGCATGTGTGGGTCCCTGCGTGTGGGTGGATTGGCGCGAATGTACTACGTGGCCGGTTGCCGCTCCGTTGGAGGACGAACGGCAGCGGCCGGGTTGGTCTTCGGGATTACGATGCCGTGGAAAAGGGGCGGGCGGGGCGAACTGGCTGCGAATCCGTGATGTTGAGGCGACGCCTTGTCCTACGAACTGCGCGGTGGTGTTGCGCGAGTGGCGACCGTCCCGCATCCGCGCCATACTCAGCACCCGGGCCCGGCAGACTGGAGGTTTCAATGACCGCGAGAGCGTGGTGTGGCACTGTGGCAATTACCTGTGCGGCGCTGGACGTGCCGCAACCGGTGCCGGCCCAAGCGAGGTCGCGCTCGGCCCCGCCTGCCGCGCCAGCCGCACGTGCCGCCTCCGGTTCCGCGCCGCTCACCGTCGCGTCGCCGAACGGCGCCCTGCTGGTCACCGTTGGACTCGGCGAGCAGTTGACCTGGTCGGTCACGTTGCGGGACCGCGTGATCCTGCACCCCTCGCGCCTCGGCATGACCCTCGGGAGCGGTCAGGCCCTGGGCGTGAGGCCGGTCGTGAAGTCGACCCGCACGCGCATCGTGGACCAGGTGCTGAAGCCCGTGGTTCGCATCAAGCGTGCGGAGATCCGCGACCATTTCACCGAACGGCGCATCGACTTTGCGGGCAGCTTCTCCCTGGTCGTTCGCGCCTACGACGACGGGGTCGCGTATCGGTTCGCGACGGCGCTTCCCGGCGAGATCACCGTGACCGGCGAGGACGCGACGCTCGCTTGGGCGGGAGACCACATGGTCTACTTCCCCGAGGAGACGAGCCTGCTCTCGCACCAGGAACGGCAGTACAAGAAGCTCAAGCTCAGCGAGATCGGCGCCGGGCGGTTCTCGTCGCTTCCGGCGATGGTCGTCCTGCCGGAGGGCGTGAAGGCCGTCGTCACCGAGGCCGACCTGCTCGACTATCCCGGGATGGACCTCACGCCGGCCGACGCGCCGAACACGTTGCGCGGGCTCTTCCCGGCGTACCCGAAGCGCGTGGAACTCGTGCGCGACCGCGACGAGAAGGTGCTGGAACGCGAGGAGTACATCGCCAGGACGAGGGGCACACGGGAGTTCCCATGGCGCGTCGTGGTGGTGTCGGAGCGCGACGAGGCCCTGCTCGACACGGACATCGTCTATCGTCTCGCGTTGGAGACGACGATGACCGGCACCGACTGGATCAAGCCGGGCAAGGTGGCGTGGGACTGGTGGAACGCCAACAACATCTACGGCGCGCCTTTCCGCGCCGGGGTCAACACCGACACCTACAAGCACTACATCGACTTCGCCGCCGAGCACGGCATCCCGTTCGTCATTCTCGACGAAGGGTGGTACCCGCTCGGCAACCTGCTCGCCGAGGTGCCGGCGATCGACATGGAAGTGTTGTCGGCCTACGCCAGGCAGAAAAACGTCGGGCTGGTGATGTGGGTGGTCTGGAAGACGCTCGACCTGCAGATGGGGCCGGCGCTCGACCGGTTCGAGAAGTGGGGCGTGAAGGGAATCAAGGTCGATTTCATGCAGCGCGAGGACCAGTGGATGGTCAACTTCTACGAGCGGGTCGCGAAGGAGGCGGCCAGGCGTCACCTGCTCGTCAACTTCCACGGGGCGTTCAAGCCGACGGGGCTGTATCGGACATACCCGCACGTGGTGACGAGCGAGGGAGTGCTGGGGCTCGAGCAGAGCAAGTGGAGCGATCTCGCCTCGCCCGACAACGCCGTCACGTTCCCCTTCATGCGCATGCTGGCCGGTCCGGTGGATTACACGCCGGGCGCGATGCTCAATGCGACGAAGGCCGACTTCAAGCCGGTCTTCAACCGGCCGATGAGCCAGGGCACGCGATGCCAGCAGCTGGCGATGTACGTCGTGTTCGAGAGTCCGCTGCAGATGCTGGCCGACTCGCCGTCCAATTATCGTCGTGAGCCAGAGAGCTTGGCGTTCCTGTCGGCGGTGCCGACGGTCTGGGACGAGACGAAGGTGCTGTCGGCGAAGGTGGGAGAGTACATCGTGACCGCCCGGCGGTCGGGGCGGCAGTGGTACCTAGGGGCGATCACCAACTGGACCGCGCGCGACCTGGAGATCGACCTGTCGTGGCTGGGAAGCGGCGCGTTCAATGCCGACATCTACCGCGATGGCCCGAACGCCGATCGTACGGGTGTCGACTACCAGCGCGAGCAGCGCCCGGTGTCGGCCAACGAGCGGCTGAAGATCTCGCTTGCGCCGGGCGGCGGATTCGTCGCGCGCATCGTGCCGCGCTAGCGGTGGGGCAACCGGGAACCCGCCGCGCTGAAGGCCGGCTCGCCCTCCGGTGCCCCGAGGTGCTCATGTGGGGCTTCGACGATGCGGCGCACGAGGTTCAGCGAACGGGCGCTGTAGAAGGCATCGTGGATGCGCTCGTCAAAGCTCCAGCGCACCCGCACCCCTGGCCGGACCACCACGTCGTCGCCTTCCACGAAGGGCATGCGGCAGGGCGCCGACACGGCGCCGAAGATGGAGACGGTGCCGTATTCGTAGAGATGGTGATAGGCGTCGCTGATGCCCGCTGACCCGAGGTTCGCGAGGAAGAGGCTCGCGAACATCGGGTCAGGCCCCGTCATGAAGCGGGGAAAGAGGTTCCAGCGATCCAGTCCCCGCGCCAGTGCGACCAGGCCCCGCACCAGAAAGCCGGGGAGCTGCATGATGAGGGCGGTTTCCCTGTCCACGGCACGGTCCGTGTCCTGGGCCTCGCGAATGGCCTTGGCCAGCCGATCAGCAAAGACCCGGAACGGCTCGCCGGGCATGACGGCCAGCCTCACGGTGGTGGACGCGCCTTCATCCTTCAGTTCTTTCTTCACGACGAAGGACACCTGGACGCCGCGACGCTGGTAGATCCGGCCGCCGGTGACGAATCGGTTCAATGCGGGGCGAGCGTGAAGGGCCTGGGCAGCGGCGTAGGCCAGCAGGTGGAACAGTGTGGCGTGCTCCTTGTGGGCGAGATTGTACGCCTTGAGCCAGGCCCGGGTGTCCTGGATCTGGAAGACGGAATCGTGCAGGACGAGGCTGCCATTCCGGCTGGGCATGAGGTACGGCATGATCCGCCGCATGGGCGTCTCGCCGCGCACCAGATCGCCGTCATGTCGCGTGAACAGTGGCATGGGACTCATTCACCAGGTGGTTGATCGGAGTGCCACGGCTACCATCCGTAATCCTGACCTCGTGGTGATTCCGCTGCCAGATGGCAGGACGAGAAGTGGAGCAGCCCACGTTCCTTCCCGGAAGGACGCACCACCGCAAGAGTCGGGAACTTGGCAGCGGTTCATCAGCCGTGCGCCCATATTTCAGCGCACAGGAAGCCCCGCCCGATGTCTGGCCGTACCGCAACGAAATCCGAGGTCCACTGATGGGACGCAAGACCGGCATCGCCCTTCTCATCCTCGCCGGCGTGATGCTGTTCGGTTCCCTGCGCTCGAGCGCCAGCTTCGCCGCGCCAGCGACCATCGCCGCCGTTCTCATCACCGTCGTCCTGCCGGCGGCAGGGGGCGCGATGCTGCTGTGGGGCGGCGGCCGCCGCCGTTTGCAGCGGATGGAAGAGCTGCGGCAGCGAACCATCGATGCCGAGATCCTGCGCCTTGCCCAGCGTGAGGGGGGGCGGCTCACCGCCAGCGAAGTGGCGGTGGCGCTCGCGCTCAGCCCCGAGGCGGCAAAGGCCGCGCTCGACGCGCTGATGAGCCGGGATTTCGCCGACCTCGCGGTGAGTGATGACGGCGTGCTGGTGTACGTCTTTCACGAGAAGGGGACGCTTGGCGACAAGCAATCGGCGCGCGGACTGCTCGATGGTTGAGCGCGCGATTCCCGAGGTGTCGCCAGTCCTCGAAGCGCGGCTGCCGTGCCCGGTGTGCCTCGTGGCGATGGAGAAGGCGACCCTTCACGGCGCGGCCGGCGCGCTCGCGCTCGACCACTGCACACGCTGCGGCGGTGTTTGGTTCGGACCGGGTGAAGTGCAGCAGCTTGCCAGTCGCGCGCCGGCCGAGTTGTGGGCGCAGATCGCGCCACGCCGGGACGCGGTACGGCCACCCTGTCACGGCTGCGGCACGCCGCTCGACCGCGACCTCCCGCGCTGCCCGGCGTGCCATCGGGCCAACGACCTCGCGTGCCCCACCTGCGACGAGCTGATGACCCGGCGCCCGCATCAGGGGATTGCACTCGACGTGTGCCAGCGCTGTCGCGGCATCTGGTTCGATCACCACGAACTGGCGGCGCTCTGGAGGCTGAACCTCGCCGAGGCGGCACGCCGCCACAGCCGGGGGACCGATACGCTCGCCGTCGGCGGCGACGTGCTGATGGACGCGATGATCTGGACCCCGGGCCTCGTGCTCCACGGCGCGGCGGGCGCGGCGCAGGTCGGCGGCGCGGCCATAGAAGTGGTGGGAACCGCGGCCGAAGGGGTGTTCGGTGCGGTGCTCGATATCATCTCGTCGCTGTTCGAGTAGCGCTGACCGCCGGATGGGCCGCAGTCACGAGGGCGGAATTCGCTCTCCTATCTTCCGGCCTGGATCTGCTTCGCGACCTTTTCCACCTGCTCCATCACGCGCTGGAGGTTGCCGCCCCACATGGCGATGATGTCCTTTTCGCCGTAGCCGCGGC
>JBBTJT010000001.1:0-7080 GCA_038059315.1 Gemmatimonadota bacterium | reverse complement strand
GCGGGGTGGGTGGCCACCGGAGTCCTCCCCGCATGAGCAAGATCGACACCGTCGCGCTGGAACGGCGCTGCGAAGCGCTGTTCGCCCTGCCCGACCACAAGCCCATGCCGGACGAAGCGGAGGAGGTGATCGACCTGCTGCTGACGGCGCTCGAACGCGGGCTCGTGCGAGCCGCCGTGAAGGGCGGCGACGACGCGTGGGCGGCGGTGCCGTGGGTCAAGCGCGGCATCCTCGCCGGCTTTCGCGTGGGCCGCGTGGTGGACCAGTCGGTGCTTGGCGATGCGCGCGTCAGCCGGCCGTTCACCTTCTTCGACAAGCACACCTACCCCACGCGCGCCCTGACGCTCGACGACGGCGTTCGCGTGGTGCCGGGCGGGTCGTCGATCCGGCGCGGCGCCTTCGTGGCCCGCGGCGTCGTCTGCATGCCGCCGATGTTCATCAACGTCGGGGCGCATGTGGGCGCCGGCACGATGATCGATTCGCACGCCCTGATCGGATCGTGCGCGCAGGTGGGCGAGCGCGTGCACATCAGCGCCGCGGCGCAGATTGGCGGCGTTCTGGAGCCGGTGAACGCGTCGCCGGTGGTCATCGAGGACGAGGTGGTGGTGGGCGGCAACTGCGGCGTCTATGAAGGCACCGTCGTGCGGGCGCGCGCCGTGCTGGCGGCGGGCGTGGTGCTGACGCGCGGCACGCCGGTGTACGACCTGGTGAACGAGCGCGTCATCCGCGCCGCGCCAGGCGGCGTGCTGCAGATCCCGGCGAACGCCGTCGTCGTGCCGGGGGCGCGCCAGGTCGGCGGCGACTGGGGCAGGGGGCAGGGGATTTCGCTGCAGACCCCGATCATCGTGAAGTACCGCGACGAGAAGACCGACCTCGCCACGGCCCTCGAAGGGTGGCTGCGCTGATGCGGCGTGCGTCGCGACGGGGTGCGGCATGCGCGTAGCCGGCGTCGTGCGCGTGCCCGGCGACAAGTCGATCTCGCATCGGGCGCTGATGCTCGGCGCGCTGGGGGATGGCCGGACGCGCGTGCGCGGGGGCCTCCGGGCGCGCGACGTGCAGAGCACGGCCGGGGTGCTGCGCGCGCTCGGGGTGGCCATGCCGCCGCTGGACGACGACATGGTCATCGACGGAGTCGGGCTGCGCGGGCTGCAGCCGCCGGGCGCGAACCTCGACTGTGGAAACAGCGGAACGACGGCCCGTTTGCTGGCCGGGATCGTGGCCGCGTCGCCACTCTCGGCGCGCTTCGTCGGCGACGAGAGCTTGAGCGCGCGCCCGATGGGGCGGGTGGCGCGACCGCTCACCGAGATGGGCGCGCGCTTCGAGTTCGAGCGGCCGGGGGAGGGGTTGCCGATGACGGTCCACGGCGCGCGCCTGCGCGGGCTGACATGGCGCGCCAATACGGCCAGCGCGCAGGTGAAGAGCGCCATCCTGCTGGCCGGGCTCGTGGCCGACGTGCCGGTGGAAGTGCACGAGCCCGTGGCGACGCGCGACCACACGGAGCGCATGCTCGTGGCGCGCGGCGTCGACGTGCGCACGGAGGACGGCGCGGTGACGCTGGTTCCGCGGGCGCGACTGTACGCCGCCGACCAGGCGGTGCCCGGCGATCCGTCGTCGGCGGCGTTCTTCGCGGCGCTCGCCGCGCTGTCCGACGCCGGAGACCTCGCGCTCGACGACGTCTGCATCAACCCGTCGCGGGCCGGCGCCTTCAGGGTGCTGCGCCGCATGGGCGCGCGGCTATCATATGAAGGGACGCATACGGACGGCGGCGAGGAGGTGGCGCGGGTGGTGGTGGCGCCGGGGAGCCTGCGGGGCACCGAAATCGGTGGCGCCGAGGTGCCGTCGCTCATCGACGAACTTCCCATTCTCGCCTGCGTCGCCGCTTGTGCCGAAGGCGAGTCGCGCGTCACCGGGGCGAATGAACTGCGGGTGAAGGAGAGCGATCGCATTCGGGCCATCGTCGAGAACCTGCGCGCGGTGGGCGCCGAGGCCGAGGAACTGGCGGACGGCTTCGTGGTGCGCGGCACGGGGCGCCGGCCGTTCAGCGGCCGGGTGACGACGCACGGCGATCACCGCATTGCGATGGCCTTCGGCGTGCTCGGGGCGATTCCCGGCAGCGCGATCGTCATTGACGACCGCTCGTGCGCCGCGGTGTCGTTTCCCACCTTCTGGGAGGAGTTGACGCGTGTCGCCGTTTGAGGGAACGCTAGTGGTGACGATCGACGGCCCGGCCGCCTCGGGGAAGTCGAGCACGGCCCGGCAGGTGGCGACGCGGCTCGGCGTGCGGCACGTGGACAGCGGGTCGCTGTACCGCGCGGTGACGGCGGCGCGCCTGCAACTCGGCGATCCTCCGGAGTTGTGGACCGAGCGGTCGGTGCTCGACGCGGCCGCGCGCGTGACGCTCGTGCCGGGAGAAACCACGTTCGAACCGCGGCTGGACGGTACGACGTGCGAGTCGGCAATCCGCGGCGAGGACGTGACGGGTGTCGTGAGCCTGGTGGCCAAGATGGCGCACGTGCGCGCCTGGGTGAATGCCACCGTGCGGGCGACGTCGGCGGCGCACGAGATCGTGGTGGACGGCCGGGACATGGGCACGGCGGTCTTTCCCGAGGCGCGGCTGAAGGTCTGGCTGGTGGCGGCACCGGAGGAACGGGCGCGCCGCCGGGTGCTGCAGCGCACGGGGCGTGCGCCGACGGCCGTGGAACTGGCAACGGAGACCGCCGACCTGGAGGCCCGTGACCGGCGCGACCGGGAGCAGACGCAGCCCGCGCCTGATGCCGTGTGGATCGAGACCACCGGGATCAGCCAGGACGAGCAGGTGGGAAGGGTCGTCGCCCTCGCCGAGCAGCGGCGGTAACTGGTCATCTCGCACGAAGACCGGAGCGATCCGAAGGACGCGGAGGCTGCAAAACACTTGAGGGGACTTGGGCGGACGGTACTGTCTCGCCGAGCCCCCTTCAAAGTTGTTGCAGTCTCCGTGCACCTCCGTTCGCTCCGGTCTTCGTGAGAGATCCCGTTCCCCGCGGAAGCGCGCGCAGGGGATTGCCTCAAGCGCCAGCCTGGCCTATATTAAAAGGTTCCAGTCAAATGACCGGACCCGGGACCTCGACGGCCTTCGCGCCCTCGTCTCCCGGCACACATCACCCGCATCCTCGCGCGCGGCGAGCCGCAACCTTCCGCGTCCAGGCAGACGAATGTCGACCGAAATCGCCACCCCCGAAACCGCCGTCCCCGAGCTCGTCACTCCGCAGATGATCGAGCGGGACAAGCGCATGGCCCAGAAGGCCCAGCTGCGCCCGCTCATCAACCGCCGCCCGGAATTGTACGAGGAGGACGAGTACACGTCCGCCGACTACGAGGCGATGCTGGAGATGTACAACGGGACGCTCGCTTCCATCGAAGAAGGCGAGATCGTCAAGTCCGTGGTGCTCGAGATCCGCGACAACCTCGTGGTCCTCGACATCGGCTTCAAGTCGGAAGGCTCGATCCCGCTCGAAGAGTTCAAGGACATGCCCGACCTCAAGGTCGGCGATGAAGTCGAAGTGCTGCTCGAGCACCTCGAGGACCAGGAAGGCTCCGTCGTCCTGTCCAAGAAGAAGGCCGACTTCATGCGCGTGTGGGAGAAGATCCGCGTCGCCTACGAAAGCGACCAGGGCGTTGAGGGGACGCTCGTCAAGAAGATCAAGGGTGGCGTGGTCGTCGACCTCATGGGCGTCGACGCCTTCCTGCCCGGCTCGCAGATCGCGCTGCGCCGCGTGCCGAACATCGACGAGCTGCTCGGCCAGAAGTACGAGTTCAAGATCATCAAGCTCAACAAGCGCCGCCGCAACATCGTCGTCTCGCGCCGCGTGATCCTCGAGTCCGAGCGCGCCGGCAAGCGCGAGAAGCTGATGAAGGAGCTGCAGAAGGACCAGGTGCGGAAGGGCGTGGTCAAGAACATCACGGACTTCGGCGCCTTCATCGACCTCGGCGGCGTGGACGGCCTGTTGCACATCACCGACATGTCGTGGGGCCGCATCCAGCACCCGAGCGAGATGGTGCAGATCGGCGCCGAGCTGGAGATCAAGGTGCTGGACATCGACTGGGAGCGCGAGCGCATCTCGCTCGGCCTCAAGCAGCTCCAGGCGTACCCGTGGAAGGACGTGGCGGCCAAGTACCCGGTCGGCACGCGCGTCTCGGGCAAGGTGGTCAGCATCACGAACTACGGCGCCTTCATCGAGCTCGAGCCGGGCATCGAGGGGCTGGTGCACATCAGCGAGATGAGCTGGACGCGCAACGTCCGTCATCCGTCGAAGCTCGTCAGCATCGGCGAGGCCATCGAGGCGGTGGTGCTCAAGGTCGATCCGAGCGAGGAGAAGATCTCGCTGGGCATGAAGCAGACCGAGCAGGATCCGTGGATGGTGCTGCCACTCAAGTACCCGGTGGGCACGCGCCTCAACGGCAAGGTCCGCAACCTCACGTCGTTCGGCGCGTTCGTGGAGATCGAGCCGGGCATCGACGGCCTCATCCACATCTCCGACATGAGCTGGACCAAGCGCGTGCAGCACCCGTCGGAGGTCGTCAAGAAGGGTGACGCGGTGGACGTGGTGATCCTGAACATCGACAGCGACAACAAGCGCATCTCGCTCGGCCTCAAGCAGGCCGAGGAAGATCCGTGGCTCAAGATCGGCGAGACCTACCCGGTCGGCACCGAACTGAAGGGCCACGTGGTGCGCCTGATGGAAAAGGGCGTGGTCGTCGACGTCGGCAATGATATCGAGGGCTTCGTGCCGATCTCGCAGCTCAACAGCACCGGCACGTCGATCCAGAGCCCGGCGGAGATCGCCTGGGAGAAGATGGCGCTCGACCTGCGCGTGCTCGAGGTCGATCCCATCCATCGCCGCATCGTGCTGGCCGTGACGAACATTCCGGAAGGGCAGGAGCGCCCGGCCGAGCCGTCCAAGGTGCACACCGAGGAAGGCGATGCGGTCCCCGAGATTCCGGCCGACCTGTCGGCGGTGATCGAAGAGATCGACGAGGCGTAAGCCGTTGCTCGAAACGACGAACCCCGCCCGGCTTGTGCCGGGCGGGGTTCTTTGTCGCAGTGCAGAGAGCACGGGCACATTGAAGTGCAGGGTGAAGAGGCACGGTGCCTGCGTCGTCTGCACCTCACTCTGCCTCTGCCCTCTGCACT
This sequence comes from Gemmatimonadota bacterium, assembly GCA_038059315.1. Taxonomy (GTDB): domain Bacteria; phylum Gemmatimonadota; class Gemmatimonadetes; order Gemmatimonadales; family Gemmatimonadaceae; genus PNKL01. The sequence continues at coordinate 1,910 of JBBTJT010000001.1, read as the reverse complement.
TCATTCTGCCTCTGCCCTCTGCACTTCACCGTGCCTCTGCCCCGCTGCACCGCAGCGGAGAACCCCGTCCCGTCTTGGTGCCGGACAGGGCTCTTGCGTTGGAACTCACCTCTCCTCGCGCTCTTGAACCTGTTGCGGGCTGGAGTGTCCCAGCAGCTCGCAGGGTGTTTCGGCGCGTTCAAGGAACCTCACGGGTCGTCGATCACTTCGTCGAGCATGAATTCCGAGAGTCCATCCCAAACGTACCGCGTTTGATGGACTCCGAAACGGCTCGCGAGGAACCAGGTCACCACGATCACTCTTGGTTTCAGACCGTGCCAGCAGGCGGCCTCGCACTTGTCACTCTCGAGCAACAGCGGAGGAACACCGGGACTCAGCGTCATGTCCGCTTCCGATGCCGGGGGGATGACGTCGAGCGCTCTGAAAGTCCCGTCCGCGCCCGCAAAGAGCGCGACCACCCGGTAGCTCCCCCGCTGGTAGCCGACGACCGTGTAATCGGTGCGTCCCAGACCCTGGAAGTCGCCGCGCAGGAAGACCAGCCCCGCATCGGGGGACTCGTGCGCCGACCGCGCGACGCTATCCGGGTAGCTGCCTCGTTCGATCAGCCTGAAGCCCGGCGCAAGCCTGCCAAGAACTTCAAGCGCCGCCGGTGGCAGCATGGTCAGGGAAAACGGAGTCGTGGTAGCCGCCGACAACGGGGCGACGGACGACGGAGGTGCCGCGGCGACCACCTCCGATGGCGATGCCGCCGCCGGAACGCCCTCGCGCGTGTTCTGATCACGTGGACGGCAGCCGGCTACGAGCCCGAGCGCACAGAGTGCCGCGGCCAATGTGTGCATGCGGCCGCTTCGAGGGTCGTAATCACGCTTTCGCACAGAGAACAACTCCACCAAGTAACCGTCCTGCGCGTTCACTGGCGAGCTCGCCGAATGTGATGCACAACCGCAGTACTAATCGCCCGTGCGCGGCTGCAGTCGACGGGCCGCAAAGCGAACGTACTCATCCGGGTCACTCTGAATCAGGGTCGCAAAGACCGATGCTATGTCCGCCTTGGCCGCCGCATCGAGCGGTTGCGACCCGACCAACTGGAGCGGCTCATGGTCACTGGAGACTGCAATATTCGGGTCGGATGACGGGAGCAGGAGCCTGGGTGGAAAGCGTATCTTCGCCGGTTCGATGAAGGCGGCGAGGACTCGGAGCGCTGCAATGCGCGCTGCCCGCGGTGCACCGACGTTCGTCGCGGCCGACCTCGCGCCGAGGTAAACGCGCAGGTCGAGGAGGCTTGCGCTGGCCCACATCAACTCATCCAGGGCGACGCTGTCCGTCGGCGGTGTCGTCCAGAGCAGTTGCACCGCGGCCCCGCCGGATTGATCGCAGGTAAAGATGATGCCGAGCGCCCAATCGCTCTTCGGAGCGGGGTGGCCCTTGGTGAGGGTCTGAACCGCCAGCCGGCAGTCATTGCGCGCATGCACATCCTCGCTTTCCTTCGGGAACTGCGCAGCCGCAACGGCGCTCAGGCACAGCAGGCCTGCAGCCAGCGCGGCGCAGCACGGGGCGTGAGCGAGTTGGCTCGAGGTCATCAGGTCCTCCAATACTCGTGGTTGTAACTCACCAGCATCCCAAGTCGCACGAGGCGCGCGCCTGGTTAGTAGCGGAAATTGAAATTGCATCCGAAGTTCACCGGGTTGTCCTCGTCGACCTGCTTGCTGGCCTGATGGAGGGCGCGGAAGACGGGACGGAGACGATTCCTCCAGAGTTCGAAGAACGATTCGTCCGACGCCACGATCGCCTCCACCGCGGGCCCGATTGAATCCAACGCTGCGTCCCTGTAAACCTGCGTGTGCGAGCCCCGTTGATGCGGGTTCCGGAAAAATTGACCACCTCGTTTCCGGAAAGTCTGGCCACCTAGA